>NZ_SMKD01000139.1 GCF_004348595.1 Micromonospora sp. KC723 | reverse complement strand
GGGGGCGACGGGCGCGGACCCGGAGGCGGGCCGGGCAGCGGCGGCACCGGCGGAGGGAACGGCCCGGGAGCCGGTGGCTTCGGGGCCGGCGGTGTCGGCACGGGTGGTGCCGGCACGGGCGGCTGCTCGGGGGTCGGCGCGGGCTCCGGTTCAGGCGTGGGCGGGGTCGGCGGTTGGGCCGGCTCCGGCGGCCGCGCCGGCTCGGGTGGCTCCGGGTTGACCGGGGCGGCGCGGTACACCGTGGCCGCGCCGCCGGTCCGGGCGATCGCGTCCGCCGCCGCGGCGGCCACCTCGTCGGCCCGGATCCGGCCGGCTCCCGGCACGGCGGCGCTGGCCCGGGCACCGGCCGGCGGGGCGAGGGCCCGCTGCCCGGGTACGACCGCACTGCCCGTGGCGGTCGGGCCGGTGCCGGCGGTCGCGGACCCCGCCGGGGCGTGGGAGGGGCCTGCCGTGGCGACGGAGTCGACTGCGGACGGTGCCGCAGGGCGGACCGTCTCCGCCGGAACCTTCTGCTCGCCCATGCTCACCCTCCGCGCCGCGCTCGCACCCGCCCTCCGTGGCGCCGGAGGAGGGTGTGCCTGACTGCCACCGTGCCACATGACGCCCCGTCGGCACAGCCGTAGCGCTCACCGGACGGTGAGTCGGCGTGGCTGCCGCAGGTCAGGCGCCGGTGCTCGCCGAGGTCGACGCCGAGGCGCTGGTCTCCGGGGCGTGGCTGCTCGGGGCGATGCTCGGCTGCGTGTTGCTGACCTCGGGGCCGGGTGTGTCGGAATGCGACGGGGCGAACGACGGCGACGGGCTGGACTCCGACGGGCTGGACGAGGGGGATGGGCTCTGCGAGGGCGAAGGCCGCGGCGACGGCGCCGTGGTGGCGCTGGGCGACGGCTTCGGTGGGGCCGGGGTGGTCGGCTTGGGCGACGCCGAGCCGGTCGGCTTGGGCGACGCCGAGCCGGTCGGCTTGGGCGACGCCGAGCCGGTCGGCTTCGGGGCCGGTGTGGTGGGCGTCGGGGAAGGAGTGGACCCGGGCACCGCGCCGACGACCCGGGTCGCCGCGTACAGGCGGGACCACGGAACCGTGGCGATCTTGACCACGTCGCCGGATCGCGGGGCGTGGACCATCTTGCCGCCGCCGATGTACATCCCCATGTGGTGGATCGTCGTCCAACTGACACCCGAGGCGAAGAAGACCAGATCACCGGGGAGCAGGGCGCTGCGGTCGACCGTCCGGGAGCGGGTGGCGTAGTACTGGTCGCGGGCGACCCGGGGCAGTTCGTGGTAGCCGGCCGACCGGTACGCGGCCCAGACCAGGCCGGAGCAGTCGAACCGGTCCGGCCCCTCGGCCGCCCACAGGTAGGGGTCGCCGAGCTGGGCCAGCGCGTACCGGACGGCGGCCAGCGCCTGCGGGCTGGCGATCAGGCCGGTGCTGCTCTGCCCCTCGACGTACGCGGCGCCCAGCTTCTGCTCGGCGGCCTCCTGCTGCCGCTCCAGCTCGATCAGTTGCGCCTGGTTGTCCGCCCGGAGCTTGACCAGCTTCCGTTCGCTGTCCCGCAGCGCCTTCTCCACCGCGGTGAACTGCTCGCTGGCCCGGCGGACCCGGTCCTGGGCGGCGGTGACCGCCTGGGTGGCGACCTGCTCGGCCGTGCGGGCCCGGGACAGCTCGCCGGCCGCGGCGGTGGTCGCCCCCTCGGCCTGCTCGCCCCGGGTGATCCGCTGGAGGCGGTCCAGCCCGTGGAGGTCGGCGGCGATCTCACCGGGCGGCAGCGCCGCGGCGGCCTTGACGGCCTCGGTCGCGACGTCGTCGGCCCGTTCCAGGGCCCGCGCCAGCGCCTCCCGGGCCAGCCCCAGCTCCCGCTCGGCGGCGGTGAGCTGCGTCTGCGCGTCGGTGCGCTGCTGGCGCAGTTCGAGCAGCTGGTCACCGAGCTGGCCGTGCTGCACCTCCAGCGCGGTGATGCGGGCCAGCAGCGGACCGGCCGGCCCGCCGTTGACCGGCAGCGCGGTGCCGGGCAGGCCGGTGACCGGGTAGCCGGGGATGGTGGTGGACGAGCCGGGCACCGTGCCCGGCAGCCGAAGCCCGCCGGTGACGACCGGGCGGGAGCCGGTGTCCGGGACCGTGTTGGGCAACGGCGGCTCGGCGTACACGGGGGTGGCCATGGCCATCGCCGCGACCGCGCCGAGCAGGGCGGACCAGAGTGCCGGACGCAGCACCGGCGACACCACCGGGCTCCTGCCTGGTCGCCGCCGTCGCCCGTGCCCGCTGTCGACCATGTGGCTCCCCGTCCGGCTGGCGTCGCCGCGCACGGATTGACGCGGCGGGACGGGACGGTACCAGTGTGTGTTCCGCCCCATCCTGTCTTACCGCACCCTGGCAGCGATGTCGATGCGTGGGCAGGTAACGGGAGGCTGGGAGTCCGGTGAAGTACGGTCGCTGCCGGTGCCCGTCCTGCGGGTGGTTGCCGGTGCGACGTAGGCTCGACGGGACCGCAGGTGGAAGGGACGTGGCTTTCGATGGACGCCGGACTCAAGCGCGAGCTGGAAGCGAAGGTGTACGCCGGGGAGCGGCTGACCCGTGAGGACGGCGTCGCCCTCTACGACAGCGACGACCTGGCCTGGCTGGGGCGGTTGGCGCACCATCGGCGCACCGAGCTCAACGGTGACCGGGTGATGTTCAACGTCAACCGGCACCTGAACCTCACCAACGTCTGCTCCGCCTCATGCGCGTACTGCTCGTTCCAGCGCAAGCCGGGCGAGAAGGACGCGTACACGATGCGCATCGACGAGGCGGTCCGCAAGGCCAAGGAGATGGAGGACGAGCAGCTCACCGAGCTGCACATCGTCAACGGCCTGCACCCGACGCTGCCCTGGCGGTACTACCCGAAGGTGTTGCGGGAGTTGAAGGCCGCGCTGCCGAACGTCAACCTGAAGGCGTTCACCGCGACCGAGGTGCAGTGGTTCGAGAAGATCTCCGGTCTGGGCGCCGACCAGATCCT
Source organism: Micromonospora sp. KC723 (assembly GCF_004348595.1). Taxonomy (GTDB): domain Bacteria; phylum Actinomycetota; class Actinomycetes; order Mycobacteriales; family Micromonosporaceae; genus Micromonospora. The sequence goes on along the minus strand of NZ_SMKD01000139.1, from coordinate 10,787 downwards.
CGACGAGCTGATCGACGCCGGCCTGGAGTCGCTCACCGGCGGCGGCGCGGAGATCTTCGACTGGGAGGTCCGCCAGCACATCGTCGACCACGCCTGCCACTGGGAGGACTGGTCGCGCATCCACCGGCTGGCCCACTCGAAGGGGATGAAGACCCCGTCGACGATGCTCTACGGCCACATCGAGGAACCCCGGCACCGGGTCGACCACGTGCTGCGGCTGCGCGAGCTCCAGGACGAGACCGGCGGGTTCCAGGTCTTCATCCCGCTGCGCTACCAGCACGACTTCGTCGACTCGGCGGACGGCAAGATCCGTAACCGGATCCAGGCCCGGACCACGATGGCCTCGCCGGCCGAGTCGCTGAAGACCTTCGCGGTCTCCCGGCTGCTGTTCGACAACGTCCCGCACGTGAAGTGCTTCTGGGTGATGCACGGTCTCTCGGTGGCGCAGCTCTCGCTGAACTTCGGGGTGGACGACCTGGACGGCTCGGTCGTGGAATACAAGATCACCCACGATGCCGACTCGTACGGCACCCCGAACACCATGCACCGGGACGACCTGCTGCACCTGATCTGGGACGCCGGCTTCCGTCCGGTCGAGCGCAACACCCGCTACGAGGTGGTCCGCGAGTACGACCCGGCCCCGTCGCTGGCCGAGCGGCGTGCCGAGCCGCAGCAGGTCTGGGCCTGAGTCCGCCCGTATCCTCACAGGCATCATGACCGGACGGGCGCGATGACCGAGCAACGGGCCGGGTTTCCCCGGCGGGACGCCGACGGGCGGGTGCTCACCCTGGGCGACCTGCTCGGGGTCAGCCTCGCCGGTTGGCTGATCGGGGTGCTGGCGCTGGTCCTCTTCGACTGGGCGTTCGACCTGATCGGCGCCGGCGACTTCGGCCGTACCAACGGTTGGCTGGCGGTCATCCTGCCGGCCTGGCTCTTCTGGGACGACTTCCGGGCCTGGGAGTTCGGGGCGGCCCGGGTGGTGGCGGCGTTGGTGGCCGGCGCGGTCGCTGTGGTCGGTGGCCTGCTGGTGGCCGGGCTGGCCGCCGGTCTAGCGCCGCTGGCCACGGGCGGTCTGGCGGCGGCGGCGTTCACCGCGCTGTACGCGGTGCTCTGGTTCCAGGGTGTGCACTGGCTGTCCCGGCGGACGGGTTGAACCACCGCCCCGGGGCACCGGGGGCGCGGAGAAACGGAGTGGGAACGTGAGCGCGGCGGTCAAGTACACGCTGGGTCGGATCGGGCTGTTCGCCGTGGTCGTGCTGGTCCTGTGGCCGGTCGAGATGAACGTCTTCCTGAAGCTGATGCTGGCGCTGGTGTTCTCCGCCGCGGCCTCGTTCTTCCTGCTGCGCGGCTGGCGGGACGAGATGGCCGAGGAGATGGCCGTCGCGGCCGAGCGCCGGCGCGCGGAGAAGGAGCGGCTGCGCTCCGCGCTCGCCGGTGACGACCAGCCGGCCGGCGGGGAACCCGGCGACCAACCCCGCGCCTGACCCGGCCTCGTGGCGGCAAGTTCCGCCGGCCGCGGCGGCGGACGTGGAAACAATTGCCGGCGGGAGGATCGGGCTGGGATGGGTCGGTGGAGCGACGGATGTTGATATGACCATGTGACTCTGGTGGAGTGTGCGGACACGGGATCTCCCCGTACCCCAGGAGGTTGTCCATGGCCTTCCGCACGTCTCCCCTCCGACGCCAGTTGGTGCTGGCCATCGCCGTGGGACTCGGTCTCGTCACCGTCGCCACCGGGCCGGTCGCCGCGCGACCCGCGCCGGAGCCCGATCCCGGCGCCGCGTACCGGGTGCTCGGCCCGCGCACGTTCGCCGACCGGAACGCCGTCGCCCGCACCGGCGCCGCGATCGACTACTCCGAGCACGGCGTACTGCACATCTCTGCCACCCGGGCCGAGGCGGCGGCGATCACCCGGCTCGGCTTCCGGCTGGTACCCGACACCACGGTGGACCCGCACAGGCGTGGCGAGGCGGGCACCCTCGCCTTCCCGCCCGCCGACGCCAACTACCACGACTACGCCGAGCTGACGGCCGTGGTGAACAAGGTGGTCGCCGACCACCCGACGATCGCCCGCAAGATCAGCATCGGCCGGTCGTACGAGGGCCGGGACCTGATGGCGGTGAAGATCTCCGACAACGTCGGCACCGACGAGAGCGAGCCGGAGATCCTCTTCAACGCCCAGCAGCACGCTCGCGAGCACCTGACCGTCGAGATGGCGATCTACCTGCTCAACCTCTTCACCGACAGCTACGGCACCGACTCCCGGGTCACCAACGCCGTCAACACCCGGGAGATCTGGATCGTGCCGACGGTCAACCCCGACGGCAGCGAGTACGACATCGCCACCGGGTCGTACCGCTCCTGGCGGAAGAACCGGCAGCCCAACAGCGGCTCGTCGTACGTCGGCACCGACCTCAACCGGAACTGGAGCTACCAGTGGGGCTGCTGCGGCGGCTCGTCCGGTTCCACCTCGTCGTCGACCTACCGCGGCCCGTCGGCCTTCTCCGCGCCCGAGTCGCGGGCGCTGCGGGACTTCGTCAACAGCCGGGTCGTCGGTGGGGTGCAGCAGATCAAGGCCAACATCGACTTCCACACCTACTCGCAGCTGGTGCTCTGGCCGTACGGTTACACCACCGCGAACACCGCCACCGGAATGACCGCAGACCAGTACAACACCTTCGCCACCCTCGGCCGGCAGATGGCGGCGACCAACGGCTACACCCCGGAACAGTCCAGCGACCTGTACATCGCCGACGGCACCAGCATCGACTGGATGTGGGGCGCCCACAAGATCTGGGCGTACACCTTCGAGATGTACCCCGGGTCGTCCGGTAGCGGCGGCGGCTTCTACCCGCCCGACGAGGTGATCCCCCGGGAGACCGCCCGCAACAAGGACGCGGTGCTGATCCTCTCCGAGTACGCCGACTGCCCGTACCGGGCCATCGGCAAGCAGAGCCAGTACTGCTGATCGCGGATCGCCGGTGGGGTCCCCCACGCCCCCGGGGGACCCCACCCCGCCCCTCCCGTCGGAACGATCTCCGCTGGTCGTGCGCTACCGTGGCACCGATCAGCCCGCAGCGAAGCCGGTGCGAAACCGGTGCTGTCCCGCAACTGTGATGCCCCGCCGGAGGCGGGGACGAGCCAGGTCGCCTGCGGGCCGGTCGCGACACGCGCTCTCGAGGAAGGGCGCCTCGCGGACGGGCGCCAGCAGCGGTACCTGTCGGCGAAGCACCACCTCGACCGACAGGAGGACCATGTCCCGCCGTACCCCCCGGCTCTTCGCCGCCGCCCTCGCGGTGGCCGCGCTCACCCTCGGCGCCTGCGCCGAGAAGACCCCGAGCGACGCCCCCGCCACCGGCGGCAGCTCGGCAACCGCCGCCTTCCCGGCCACCGTCGGCCGGCTGACGCTGGAGAAGCGCCCCGAGAAGATCGTCTCGCTGTCGCCGACCGTGACCGAGATGCTCTTCGCCATCGGCGCAGGCCCGCAGGTCACCGCCGTCGACGACCAGTCGAACTACCCGCCGGAGGCGCCGAGGAGCGAGCTGTCCGGCTTCCAGCCGAACGCCGAGGCGATCGCGGCCAAGGGACCCGACCTGGTGGTCCTCTCCAACGACACCAACAGGATCGTCGACCAGCTCACCGCGCTGAGGATCCCGGTGCTGCTCACCCCGGCGGCGGCCACCCTGGACGACAGCTACCGGCAGATCACCGACCTGGGCACGCTGACCGGCCACCCGACCGAGGCGGCCGACGTCACCCGGCGGATGAGGGACGAGATCGCCAAGCTCACCAAGGACCTGCCGCGGCGGTCGACGAAGCTCACCTACTACCACGAGTTGGGCCCGGAGCTGTACACCGCGACCAGCAAGACCTTCATCGGCTCGATCTACGCCCTCGCCGGGCTGGAGAACATCGCCGACGGCGCGGACACCGACGGCAAGGCGGGCGGCTACCCGCAGCTCTCCCAGGAAGTGATCGTCAAGGCGAACCCCGACCTCATCTTCCTGGCCGACGCCAAGTGCTGCCAGCAGAGCCCGGACACGGTCAGGGCGCGCAGCGGCTGGGCCGGACTCAAGGCGGTGAAGAACAACCAGGTGGTCACCCTCGACGACGACATCGCCTCGCGCTGGGGACCGCGCGTGGTCGACCAGCTCCGCACGATCGTCGACGCGGTCGCCAAGGTGCCCGCGTGACCGTCCGTCGTCGGTGACGGTGCGGTCCACGGCAGCCCGGCCGGTCCGCCCGCCCGCCGCGGCCATTCCCGGCGGCACGCCCCGGCCGGCCGGGCTGCGCAAGCGGTGGCTCGCCGCCGGTGTGCTGGCGGTGCTCGTCGCCCTGGTCGCCGGGGTCTCGCTCGGCCCGGTCAGCCTGCCGCCCGGCAGCGTCGCGGTCGAACTGCTCAACCTGCTGCCCGGAGTGCACCTCGACAGCGGGCTGACCGCCGGCGAGACCGCCATCGTCACCCAGCTCCGGCTGCCCCGGGTGGTGCTCGGCCTGCTCGTCGGCGGGCTGCTCGCCCTGGCCGGCGGGGCGTACCAGGGGGTGTTCCGCAACCCGCTCGCCGACCCGTACCTGCTGGGTGTGGCGGCCGGGGCAGGGCTGGCGGTCACCGTCGTCATCGCGCTCGGCGGGGTGACCGACCCGCTGGCCGGGCTGCCGCTGACCGTGCCGATGGCCGCGTTCCTCGGCGCGCTCGGCGCGGTGACGATGACGTACCTGCTCGGCGCGGCCGGCGGGAGAGGCCGCTCCCCGGCGACGCTGATCCTGGCCGGGGTGGCCGTCTCGGCGTTCTTCTCCGCCGGGCAGACCTACCTGCTGCAACGGCACTCCGACAGCATCCAGCAGGTCTACTCCTGGCTGCTGGGCCGGCTCGCCACGGCCGGCTGGCACGACGTCCTGCTGGTGCTGCCGTACTTCGTGCTGACCGCCGTCGTGGTGCTGCTGCACCGCCGGGAACTGGACGTGCTCTCCGTCGGCGACGACGAGGCGACCGGCCTCGGGCTGCATCCGCAGCGCTCCCGCTACCTGCTGATCGCCGCCGCCTCGCTGGGCACCGCCGCCGCCGTGTCCGCCTCCGGGCTGATCGGCTTCGTCGGGATCATCGTGCCGCACACCGTACGACTGCTCGCCGGGTCGAGCTACCGGGTGATCCTGCCGCTGTCGATGCTCTTCGGCGGGGCGTTCCTAGCGCTGACCGACGTGGTGGCCCGGACCGCCGCCGCGCCCGCCGAGATCCCGATCGGGGTGGTCACCGCCCTGCTCGGCGGCCCGTTCTTCGTTCTGGTGCTGCGTACCGCCCGGCGGGTGCTGTCGTGAACCGGGCTGGCACCGGGAGCGCCCCGGCGGTCGAGGTGCGCGACCTGCACGTCACCCTGGGCGGCACGCCGATCCTGACCGGCGTCGACCTGACCGTCGCCGCCGGGGAGTGGGTCACCGTGATCGGCCCGAACGGGGCCGGCAAGTCGACCCTGCTGCGCGCCGTCGGCGGTTTGCTCCCCGCCGGGCCCGCCGTCACCCTCTGCGGTACGCCGCTGCGGGCGATGCGTCCCCGCGCCCGCGCCCGGGTGGTGGCCACCGTGGCCCAGTCCCCGGTGGTACCGGCCGGCATGTCGGTCCTCGACTACGTGCTGCTCGGCCGCACCCCGTACATCCCGCCGCTGGGCCGCGAGTCCGCCGCCGACCTGGCCGTCGTGCACGAGGTGCTGGACCGGTTGGACCTGGCCGCCTTCCACGGCCGGGAGCTGGCCACGCTCTCCGGCGGGGAGCGGCAGCGGGTCTTCCTGGCCCGGGCGCTGGCCCAGGGCGCCACCCTGCTGCTGCTCGACGAGCCGACCAGCGCGCTGGACATCGGCCACCAGCAGGAGGTGCTGGAGCTGGTCGACCAGCTCCGCCGGGCACACGGCCTGACCGTGCTCGCCACCATGCACGACCTCTCCATCGCCGGCGAGTACGCCGACCGCCTGGTGCTGCTCGCTGACGGCCGGGTGGTCGCCGAGGGGCCACCCGCCGAGGTGCTGACCGAGGAGTTGCTGGCCACCCACTACCGGGCGCGCGTCCGGGTGCTCCCCGGCGAGCACGGCCCGCTCGTCGTCCCCGTGCGCCCCCACTGACGGCGCTCCATCCGCCCCGGGACGGGTTCGTCTGCCCTCGGGGACGAGTTTCGTCCGTGACGCTGGCTGGCCGGGATGCGGGATCTGGCGCGGCGGGTGATGGGTCAGGCAGCGAGGGCGATGACGCCGAAGAGGGCACCCCGCGGATCGCGGAGGGCGGCCAGCCGGCCCTGGGGGGAGGCCCGGGGTGGGACGACGATGGTGCCGCCCCGCTCCACGGCGCGGGCCGCGGCGGCGTCCGCGTCGGCCACCGCGAAGAACACCGACCAGTACGCGTGGCCGTCCACCGGCAGTTCCTCCCGCGGCGACGTCATGCCGGCAACGATCCGCGCCCCGCACCGCCAGCCCGTGTCGGCGACCGGCCAGGTCCGCTCGTCCGCCGGGTGCCAGCCGAAGACCAGCTCGTAGAAGCGCCGGGCACCCTCCGGGTCCGGGGTGACCAGCTCGTTCCAACTGATCGACCCGGGAACGTTGAATACCTCCGCGCCGCGCATCGCCATCGGCTGCCAGACACTGAAGGTGGCACCGGCGGGGTCGGCGAACACGCCCATCCGCCCCTGGTCGAACACGTCGAAGGGGGCGACCAGCACCCGCCCGCCGGCCGCCTCGACCCGGGTGGCCGCCAGGTCCGCGTCGTCGGTGGCCACGTACGTCGACCAGACCGGCGCCTGGTCCGCCGCGGCCGGTGGACCGGCCCCCGCCACCGCACGGCCGTCCAGCAGGAACGTGGTGTAGCCGCCCGCCTCGGTTTGCGGGGACACCCGGTCGGTCCAGCCGAACAGCTGCCGGTAGAAGTGTCTCGCCTCCGCCAGGTCAGGGGTGGCCAGGTCGGCCCAGCAGGGCGTGCCAGGCTCGACGCCGCTCACGGTGGCCCCTCTCCGCCGGTGGGCGGCCGGGCGGCCCACCCCTGCCCGCATGGTGGCACCGCGCCGGCGTCGGCCGTGCCGGAAACGGCCGGAACGTCAGCTGAACCGGCGAAACACCCCGCCGCCGCGGCGGGGCGGGCAGGCCCGACGCCCGCCCCGCCACGGCTTCTGTTCAGCGTCGCGCGGTGATCCGCCGCCCGGATGCCGCCGGCAGCGGGCGGACCAGCGCGGGCCCGCCGGGAAGCGGGACCACCCTGGGCGCTGTGGTCGGGGCCGCCGTCCGTGCGGTCGACGACTGACCCAGCGCCGTGATCAGGAAGGCGAAGGTGGCGTCCGCGATCGGGTCGGGCGCGCCGGGTGCGGCGTAGTGCGTGACGTTGCTGCCCAGCGTCGCCTGGCGGGTGCCGTCGGGGCTGTGCAGCGAGATCGTGCTGTGGCCGAAGACCAGGCCGTCGTGCCCCCAGTAGGGCCCGCCGGGCAGGGCCAGCCAGTACAGGCCGAGGCCGTACCCGCCCGCCTCCGGCTGCTCGGGGACCAGCGGCACGGTGGTGCGCATCCGGGCCAGTTCGGCCCGGCGCAGCAGCCGCCCGCCGAGCAGGGCCCGGAAGAAGCGGTTCAGGTCGGCCGACGTGGAGATCAGCGCGCCGGCCGTCCACGCCCACGACATGTTCGTCACGCTGAAGTCCCGCAGGTTGCCGTCGTACCAGGGCAGGTAGGCGGCGCTGTGCGGGCCGCTGATCCGGGTGCGGTTGCCCGGGAAGTACGTGTCGGTCAGCCCCAGCGGGCGGATCACCCGGCGGTGGATCTCCTCGGTGGCGGGCCGGCCGGTCACCCGCTCGATGAGCAGCCCGGCGAGGATGTAGTTGGTGTTCGAGTAGTCGAACCGTCGGCCCGGCGTGCCGGTGCGTGGCGCGGCCAGCCCGAGCCGGACGAGCTGGTCCGGGGTGAACGTGGTGTACCGGTGGCGTTCGACGTCCTCGCCGGAGGTGAACAGGACGGTGTCGTAGTCGCCGATGCCGCTGGTGTGGTTGAGCAGCATCCCGACGGTCACCCCGTCGACGGCGTACTGCGGCAGGTGGCGGCCGATCGGGTCGTCCAACGTCACCCGGCCCTCGCCCACCAGTTGCAGAAGCGCGGTGGCCACGAAGGTCTTGGTGATGCTGCCGACCCGGTGCTGGAGGCAGTCCCGCATCGGCCGTCCGGTGTCCAGGTCGGCCACTCCGCTCGCGCCCCGCCAGCGACTGCCACCGTCGCGTACCTCCGCGAACACGCCCACCATCCCGGCGTCGGTGATGGCGGACAGCCCGGCGGCGAGTGCCTCCCGGGGCAGTCGTCCGGCCGCGGCCGCCCCTTGCGTGCCGGCCAGCGGTGCCGCGACCACCAGCGCGCTGCCGGCCCCGGCCATCAGGAAACCCCGTCGTGACAGGTGCATGCCCAACTCCTTCGTGGAAGATCACCGTCCATTCTGGTCGGGTTGCGCAAGCCTGTCAGCGCAGGGGACCCGGCAGTGGTGCGGTGTGCAGCACGGTGAGCCGGGAGACCGCCCGGGTCAGCACCACGTAGAGCCGGTGCAGGCCGCGCGGCTCGGCAGCCACGATCGCGGCCGGCTCGACGACCACCACGTGGTCGTACTCCAGGCCCTTGACCAGGGTCGCCGGGACCACGGTGACCCGCGCCGCGGTCTCGACGTCGTCGGCGGTCGCGGTGTCGACCCCGACGGCGGCCAGGGCCGCGTGGAGGCCGTCGACCGCTTCGTCGGTGGCGATCACGCCGACCGAGCCGTCGTGGCCGAGCGCCGCCCGCACCTCGGCCACCGTGGCGGCAGTCAGGTCGGTCACGGTACGCACGTCCAGCGCGCCGTCGCGGCGCAGCGACTCGGCCGGCGGCACGTCGACGGCGAGTGCCGGAAGCAGCCGGTTGGCGAACGCGACCACCGCGGCGGGCACCCGGAACCCGACGCTGAGCGGCACCACGGTCGCGTCCGGCTTGCCCAGGTGGGCCAGGGACTCCCGCCAGTCGGTGGCGGCCCACGGCGCGGTGCCCTGGGCCAGGTCGCCGAGGAGGGTGATCGAGCCGTGCTCGCTGCGCCGGGCGATCGCCCGGCACTGCATGGCGGAGAGATCCTGCGCCTCGTCGACCACCACGTGCCCGTAGCCGCCCGGGCGATCGACCAGCCCGGCCGCCTCGTCGATCAGCACCGCGTCGGCGGCCGTCCACCGGGTGGCCTTCGGGGTGCGGCCGAGCTTCGTGCCGGTGACGTCCCGGCCCATCGCGCCGCCGGGCGACCGACCCTGCAGCAGCGCCTGCTCGTCGGCGGTGAGCAACCCGTCGGCCGCCGCCGCCAGCGCGTCGGCGTCGGACCAGAGCCGGTGCAGCAGTCCTTCCGGCGTCAGCGCCGGCCAGACCGCGTCCAGGAAGGCGGTGACCGGCTGCGCCTTCCCCATCCGGCGCAGCCAGGCGTCGCTGGGCGACTCGGCGCGGCGGGCCTCGGCCTGGCGTTGCAGCAGCCCCACCACCCGGGCGCGGACCCGCTCCCGCCCGGTGGCGTACGGCAGGCCCTCCCGACGGGTCTCCTCGACCACCCGGTGCAGCGGGTCGAGGCCGATCCGCCAGCGGTACGAGCCGTCCGACACCATGATCGGCTCGGTCGGGACACCGATGTGCGACTCGACGGCCCGGCGGAGCACCTGCGCCATCCGGGCGTCGTGCTTGAGGGTGGCGACCGCCGGATGGTCGACCGCGCGGACGGGCACCCGCGCGACGAGGTCCTCCACCGTGGCCTGCTCGACCTCGACCTCGCCGAGGGCCGGCAACACCGCCGCGATGTACGACAGGAACGCCCGGTTCGGCCCGACGATCAGCACGCCGGAGCGGCGCAGCCGTTCCCGGTGCAGGTAGAGCAGGTACGCGGCCCGGTGCAGCCCGACGGCGGTCTTGCCGGTGCCCGGCGCGCCCTGCACGCAGATCGAGTCGGCCAGGTCGGCCCGGACCAGTTCGTCCTGCTCGGGCTGGATGGTGGCGACGATGTCCCGCATCGGGCCGACGCGGGGACGCTCGATCTCGGCGGTGAGGATCCGGCTGGCGGTGCCCAACTCCTCGCCCCGGTCCAGGTGTTCGTCCTCGAAGCTGGTCAGCACACCGTTGCTGAAGCCGAACCGGCGGCGTACCGCGACGCCCTGCGGATCACGGGCGCTGGCCCGGTAGAACGACCGGGAGACCGGGGCCCGCCAGTCCAGCACCAGCGGTTCACCGAGGTCGTCGGTGACGTGCCGCCGCCCCACGTGGTAGTCCCGTCCGGCGTGGTCGGGGTCGGCCGGCCCGAAGTCGAGCCGGCCGAAGAAGAGTGGGGTGCTCGGGTTGTCGGCCAGCTCCTTGACCCGCCGGGCCATGTGCCGGCCGAGCTGTTCGGCGGTGTACGCGTCCCCGGCGACCTTGTCACCGGTGGCGAAGAGCGCCTCGGCGCGGTCCCGCATCCGGCGCAGCGCGGCGCGGGAGGTGGCCAGGTGTTCGCGTTCGGCGACGAGTTCGTCGTCCAACGACTGTTCTTGGGCGTGCAGGGTCATCCACGTACTCCTCGACACGGGGAACAACGCTGCCGCTCGCGTTTCCGACACGTTGGTCGGCGCTGGGGACGTCCGCTGCGGTGCTACACACCTCGGCCGTCGGGCGGGACAGGTAAGCCTACTGCGGGCGCCGGGCAGGGCAAACCGGATTTTCGCGGTGGGCACGGAACCGCTGTTCAGGTCCCGTGGTCCGCGCTCGGGTCCCATGGGTGGGTGTCCGGGAAGCTTCCGTGCCCAGCGTTCCGGGC
>NZ_SMKD01000138.1 GCF_004348595.1 Micromonospora sp. KC723 | reverse complement strand
CAGTGGGGGGTGGGGGCCACCGCGGGCCAGGGAACGGTGAGTTGACCCTGGCGCCAGTGACGGGGGCGGCCGTGGACGGGCCAACCGGCGTCGTGGACCGTCCGGACCGCCCGCACCCAGCGCTGTCTGGGGCCGAACGGGGCGTAGCCGGCCGCCGCCCGCCAGGCGTCGTCCAGCGCGCGGATGAGGTCGTGGATCCGCTCGCCCGGCACGTTGCGGTGGATCAGGGCCTTGGGCAGCCGCTCGGCGAGCTGGGCCGGGCTCTCCAGGCTGGCCAGCCGCGCGGCCAGGGTCAGGGTACGCGGCCCGTCGGCGTCAACCAGCACCCAACTGCCGAGCCGTCCCAGCTCGTCACAGGTCCCCTCGACCAGCGCCCCGCCCGGGGCCAGCCGCTCGATCACCGTACGCCAGGCGTCGGCCACCTCGCTCTCGTCGTACTGGCGCAACACGTTGAACGCGCGGACCAGGACGGGGCGCAACCCGGCCAGCTCGAAACCGCCCCGGGCGAAGGTGAGCCAGGGCGGGTCGGCGGCGGGCGCGGCGGCGGCGACGCGTACCGGATCGATCTCCAGCCCGACCACCCGCACGTCCTGGCGGACCCGGGCGGCGAGCCGGGCGCGCAGCTCGACGGCGGTGACCGGGGTCGCGCCGTAGCCCAGGTCGACCACCAGCGGGTCGGTGGACGCCCGGAGCAGGTCGCCGCAGTACGCCACGATCCAGTTGTCCACCCGCCGGAGCCGGTTCGGGTTGGTCGTCCCGCGGGTGACCACGCCGAGCGGCCGGACCGACGCGGCCGGCTGGCCCGCGCTCACCCGACCCGGTGCACCTTGTGCTGGGCGGCCTGGGCCAGCGGGCGGACGACGAGACGGTCCACGTTGACGTGTCGGGGGCGGGTCGCGCACCAGGCGATGCAGTCGGCGACGTCCTCCGCGACCAGCGGTTCGGCCACCCCGGCGTAGGTGGCGGCGGCCCGGTCGGCGTCCCCGTCGAAGCGGTTCAGGCCGAACTCCTCGGTCTTGACCATGCCGGGGTCGATCTCGACGACCCGGACCGGTCGCCCGCACAGCTCCAGCCGGAGCGTCCCCGCCACGGCGGTCTGCGCGTGCTTGGCCGCGCTGTAGCCGCCGCCGCCCTCGTAGACGACGTGACCGGCGGTCGAGGAGACGATCACGATGGTGCCCCGGCCGGACGCCTCCAGCGCGGGCAGCAGGGCCTGGGTGACCCGCAACGTGCCGAGCACGTTGACCTCGTACATCCACCGCCAGTCGTCGACGGCGCCGGACTCCACCGGGTCGAGCCCGCGCGCGCCGCCGGCGTTGTTGACCAGCAGGGTGACCGGCCCCGGCGCGGACCGCGCGGCGGCGGCCAGCCCGGCGACGGACCCGTCGACCGTGACGTCGCACTCGACCGCGGTGGCCCTGCCGCCGGCGGCCTCGATCGTGGCGACCAGCTCGGCCAACCGGTCGGTACGCCGCGCGGCGGCCAGCACGTGGAAGCCTTCGGCGGCCAGCCGGCGGGCGGTGGCCGCACCGATCCCGCTGGACGCCCCGGTGACGATCGCGACAGGGGTCATCCGACCATTCTCCGCCTCCCTGGCGAGAAGGGGGCGGGGCCGGTGGATGAGGTCGGTCACGCCCGCGGACGGCTCCGGCGTATTTCCGCGGTGGGATCGGGAAGATGGCATCCGGCGTGGCGGTTGACCGAGAAGCGCCGGTCGTGCGGGACGGCATCAACCGTGACAGAGGGAGCGGACGTGGCGGAGTTGCACACCGGTGTCGGTCGTCAGCGAGGTGCCCTGCCGTGGCCCCGCCCCCGCCGGATCGCCACCGTGTCGGTGCACACCTCGCCGCTGCACCAGCCGGGCACCGGCGACGCCGGCGGCATGAACGTCTACATCCTGGAGGTCGCCCGGCGGCTCGCCCAGGCGGACGTCGAGGTGGAGATCTTCACCCGGGCCACCTCCGGCGACCTGCCTCCGGTGGTCGAGATGGCTCCCGGTGTGCACGTCCGGCACGTCACCGCCGGCCCGCTCGAAGGGCTGACCAAGGAAGATCTACCCGGCCAGCTCTGCGCCTTCACCGCCGGGGTGCTACGCGCCGAGGCGGCTCGCCCGCCGGGTCACTACGACCTGATCCACTCGCACTACTGGCTCTCCGGGCAGGTCGGCTGGCTCGCCAAGGAGCGCTGGGGAGTGCCGCTGGTGCACACCGCGCACACCCTGGCCAAGGTCAAGAACGCTCAGCTCGCCGCCGGTGACCGCCCCGAGCCGAAGGCCCGGGTGATCGGCGAGGAACAGGTGGTCGCCGAGGCCGACCGGCTGGTCGCCAACACCCGGGCCGAGGCGGGCGACCTCATCGGCCGGTACGACGCCGACCCGGACCGGGTCGCCGTGGTCGAGCCCGGCGTCGACCTGGAACGGTTCCGCCCGGCCCCGGGGAGCCGTAGCGCCGCCACCCGCGCGGCCCGCCGTCGGCTGGGGCTGCCCACCGGGGGGTACGTGGTGGCGTTCGTCGGCCGGATCCAGCCGCTCAAGGCCCCCGACGTGTTGATCCGGGCGGCTGCCGCACTGCGCGAGCGGGATCCCGCCCTGGCCGACGAGCTGACCGTGGTGATCTGCGGCGGTCCGAGCGGCAGCGGGTTGGAGCGGCCCACCGCGCTGATCGAGTTGGCCGCCTCGCTCGGCGTCGCCGACCGGGTGCGCTTCCTGGCGCCGCAGACCGGCGGGGACCTGCCCGCCCTGTACCGGGCGGCGGATCTGGTCGCGGTGCCGTCGTACAACGAGTCGTTCGGGCTGGTCGCCCTGGAGGCGCAGGCGTGCGGCACGCCCGTCGTGGCCGCCGCCGTGGGTGGCCTGGTCACCGCCGTCCGGGACGGGGTCAGCGGGATGCTGGTGGACGGGCACGATCCGGTCGACTGGGCCTGTGCCCTCGGTCGCCTGCTGCCTGACGGGCCGCGTCGGGCCGCGCTGGGCGCCGGGGCGGCCGGGCACGCCCGCAACTTCTCCTGGCAGCGGACGGTCTCCGGGTTGCTCGCCGTGTACGGCGAGGCGATCGCCGAGCACCGGAGCCGGCTGGCGGCCCGCCTGGCCGGGGACGCGGCCATGTCCTGCTCGTGGTGACGTGGTCCAACAATCGCGGTCCGGTGTGCCCCTCCCACCGACCGTAGAGTGGGTGCGATGAGCGCGAAGAGCGACCTGGCCGCCCTGATCGAGTCCGTCTGTGCCGAGCGACAGCTGGAGTGGGAGTCGACCGGCGACACCTCGTACGCCGTCACCCTGCCGGGCACGCACAAGCTCAGGACGGTCTGCAACCTGATCATCGGGGAGCACGCCCTGCGGATCGAGGCGTTCGTGATGCGCCAGCCCGACGAGCGGCGCGAGGAGTTGTGGGCCTGGCTGTTGCAGCGCAACGCCCGGATGTACGGCGTGTCGTTCTCCATCGACGCGGTGGGTGACGTGTACCTGACCGGACGGGTCAATCCGGCCGGCGTGGACGCCGACGAGCTGGACCGGTTGCTCGGCGCGGTGCTCACGTACGCCGACGAGTCCTTCGACACCATGCTGGAGATCGGCTTCGGCAGCGCGATCCGCCGGGAGTGGGAGTGGCGGGTCAAGCGGGGGGAGTCGACGGCCAACCTCGCCGCCTTCGCCCACCTGTTCGCACCGTCCCCGGGGGGTTCGGACCGGCTCTGACGGGTATGCCGCACCGCTGCGGCGCGGCAGTCAGGGACCCGCCGCAGGCCGAGGACGGACTGTCGAGGAGCGTGCCATGGCTCAGCGGAGCAGCTCAGGTCGCGGCGGAACTGCGACCAGGACCAGGCAGGGCAACCAGACCCCGAACACCCCGGGGATCTCCGAGTCGGAGATCTCCCGGATGCGGGTGGACGACATCCGGGGCCAGTTGCGGCGTCGCGGTGTCTCGGGGATCTCCGCGCTGCGCAAGCCGGAGCTGGTGAAGACGCTGGCGCGGACGCTGCGGGCGGAGGGCCGTCCCGGCGGCGCGGCCCGACGGGCCACCGGCCCGGCGGGGCGGGCGCCGGCGGGGAAGGCCACCGCCGGCAGGGGTGCCGCGTCGGGGCGGGCGAGGTCCGCGCCGGCCCCCGCCCGTAAGGCGGCTCCTGCGCGCAAGAGCGCCCCGACCGCCCGCGGGGCGACGACCGCGCGGGCGGCGGGCGTCGCCCCGTCCCGGGCGAAGGCCGCGCCCGCGAAGCGCACCCGGGCGACGGCCGCGAAGGCCGCGTCGACGTCGCGGGCGAAGGCGACGCCCGCGAAGGCCGCGTCCCGGACGACGGGCCGGGCTGCCACGAAGGCGCGGACCGGCGGCGGCACCTCCCGATCGGTACGGTCGTCGCAGCTGATCACCGCGCCGACGGACCGTCCCGAACGTCCCGGCCGCAGCCTGGTCACCACGAACCACGAGGTGATCCGGAACTGGGCCCGGGCCCGGGGGGCCCGGCCGGCCACCATCGCCGGCACCGAGCGGGACGGCCGTCCGGGGGTGCTCACCTTCGAGATCCCGGGCTATCGGGAGAGCCGGCGGGTGCAGGTCATCAGCTGGGACGACTGGTTCCGGACGTTCGACGCGCGGAAGCTGAACCTCATCTACCAGGAGCAGTTGCGCGACGGCCGGCAGAGCAACTTCTTCCGTACCGAGTCGCCCGATCGGGAGGACGCCTGAGGTTTACGGGAATGGCCTGCGGGAACACCCCGTTGACCACGACGTGGCCCGGAACAAACCCACCGGTTCGGACGACCGGTGCTGTGACCGGCGAGACACCGATCCGGGTTGAAACCGGAATCCGGGCGAACTAACTTTATTGCACCGCGCCACGCTCGGAACCGTTCGGGGGAGCGGTGGATCGATCAGATCCGTGCACCGAGCGAGGCGCCAGTCGGGTGGAGAACACCGTTGGGGGACGGTGCCACCCGGGAACCGGCGGCGCGAGCGGGCGACGCTTACGGGGGTGAGGGTCGCCCGCCGCCGCCGGGCAGGCGGTACGAGCGCCCACCGCGACCACGGTCGCGGTGGGCGCTTTGCCGTGGGGGCCTCCGCCCGTGATCGACGCTGTTCTTGAGTCGAGCACTACGCCGGGTGCGGCCGCGTCCCTCAGGGCGCCGGAACCGGCGCGGCGGGCGCGGTGACCGCGGCCTCGGCCACCGCGGGGGCCGGCGGCCGGACGGCGGTGACCGGGATCACCGGCTCCGCCGCCGGGCGGATCCGCGCGGCACGCCGTTCCCGGGCCGGCCCGGAGACCAGGTGAGCGACGCCCACCAGCCCGCCGACCACCGCGCAGCCCAGCCAGAGCGTCGCGTTGCCGGCGTGCTCCCGGACCAGGCCGCCGAGCACCGGCGCCGCCGCGCCCGCCACCTGCCAGGAGAGCGAGAACATGCCCTGGTACCGGCCGCGCAGCTCGTCTGGGGAGAGTTCGGCGATCAGGGTGGCGTTGGAGGGCGAGTTGAGCATCTCGCCGACCGTCCAGATCAGCACCGTCAGCCCGTAGAACCAGGCCGCCTCGGCGAACGCGGTCAGCCCGAAGCCGACGCCCATCACCACCGCGGCCAGGGCGAGCACCTGCGAGCGGTTCCGTCCCCGGATCAGCCGGGGTACGAAGAGCTGCCCGACCACGATCAGGACGCCGTTGAGCGCGATCACCGAGCCGTAGGTGGCCGGGCTCAGGCCGGAGTCACCCATCGTGATCGGCAGCATCGAGACGTGCTGGAGGAAGACCAGCGCGCCGAAGAGGTTGAGCACCACGAAGCCCAGGAACACCCGGTCGGTGAGGATGGTTCGCCACGCACCGGTGGGTGCGCGGCCGCTCGTGCCTCCGGTCGGGGTGGTGGCCCGGCGCGTCTCCCTGACCCGGGTGAAGATGATCAACGCGGTGACCAGTGTGGTGGCCGCGTCCACCACGAAGAGCAGCAGGTAGCCGGCCTCGGCGGCGAGCCCGGCGAGCACCGCGGCGCAGGCGAAGCCGAGGTTGATCGCCCAGTAGTTCAGCGAGAACGCCCGCAGCCGGTCGGCCTCGGGCACCACGTCGACCATCATCGCGCCGAACGCCGGCCGGGCCGCCTCGGCGAACATGCCGAGCAGCAGCGCGCCCGCCCCGATCGCCCAGAGCGGGCGGGCCAGGCCGAGCGCGAGCATCATGGTGGCCGCGCCGAGGTGTGCGGTGAGCAGGGTGGGCCGGCGCCCCCAGCGGTCGGCGAGGATGCCGCCGACGGTCGTGCCGACCGCGCCGCCAGCTCCCCACAGGCCCAGCACCAGGCCGGCCTGGGCGTCGGAGAAACCCCGCTCCCGGGTCAGGTAGATGGCGATGAAGATCAGGACGAACGAGCCGAGCCGGTTGACCAGGGTGCCGGTCCAGAGGTACCAGAAGGGCCTTGGCAGCCCACCCGTCGTGTCCCGGAACCAGTTCCGTACCGTCCGCACGTCCGCGCCCCCGCTCAGGTAATGACCGACCCAGTTCAAGCGCCTTACAACCTAGTGTCCGGGAGTTTCGCTGGTCATCGGGTTTTCCACGTGGTGGTCGTCACCACCACTGCCCGCGTGTCCTTCGCCGGAGTGCGGCAGGATGACCGGCATGACTGCGAGCGAAGGGCCCACCGTCGGGACGCTGGTCCTGCTGCGGCACGGCGAGAGCGACTGGAACGCGAAGAACCTCTTCACCGGTTGGGTCGACGTCGACCTGACCGCCAAGGGTGAGGCGGAGGCGCGCCGCGGCGGTGAGCTGCTGCGCGAGCACGGTCTGCTCCCGGACGTGGTGCACACGAGCGTGCTGCGGCGCGCGATCCGCACCGCCGAGTTGGCGCTGAACGCCGCCGACCGGCACTGGATCGCGGTGCGCCGGTCGTGGCGGCTCAACGAGCGGCACTACGGCGCCCTGCAGGGCAAGAACAAGAAGCAGACCCTGGACGAGTACGGCGAGGAGCAGTTCATGCTCTGGCGCCGCTCGTACGACACGCCGCCGCCGCCGATCGCCGACGACGACGAGTGGTCGCAGGCGGGTGACCCCCGGTACGCGCTGCTGCCCAACGAGCTGATGCCGCGCACCGAGTGCCTCAAGGACGTCGTGGAGCGGATGCTGCCGTACTGGTACGACTCGATCGTGCCGGACATCCTGGCCGGCCGCACCGTGCTGGTCGCCGCGCACGGCAACTCGCTGCGTGCCCTGGTGAAGCACCTGGACCAGATCAGCGACGAGGCCATCGCCAAGCTGAACATCCCCACCGGCATCCCGCTGCGCTACGACCTCGCGCCGGATCTGCGCCCGCAGGTCCTCGGCGGCACGTACCTCGACCCGGAGGCCGCCAAGGAGGCCGCCGCCGCGGTCGCCAACCAGGGCCGTTGACGCCCACGACGGCGGCCCCCGGAACTCCGGGGGCCGCCGTCGTGCCCGGTCAGTTCGGCGTGGCCGCCGTCTCCCCGGTGATCAGGTACACCACGTGCTCGCCGGCGTTCACCGCGTGGTCGGCGAAGCGCTCGTAGAACCGGCCGAGCAGGGTGGCGTCGATCGCCGTCTCCACCCCGTACGGCCAGTCGTCGCCGAGCAGGACCCCGAAGAGGCTCTTGTGCAGGTCGTCCATGGCGTCGTCGTCGCGGTCCAGCTCGGCGGCGAGGTCGGCGTCGGGGCTGGCCAGCACCTTGCCGATCTTCTCGGCCATCCGGTCGGCGATGGCGGCCATGTCGGTGAAGACCGGCCGCAGCTCGGCCGGCACGGCCGGTGAGGGGTGCCGGCGCAGCGCCGTCTTCGCCACGTGGTCGGCGAGGTCGCCCATCCGCTCCAGGTCGGCGGCGACGTGCAGCGCGGTGATCATGGCGCGCAGGTCGGAGGCGACCGGCGCCTGCCGGGCCAGCAGGTCGCAGACCCGCTCCTCGACCTGCTGGTAGAGGTCGTCGATCTCGGAGTCCCGCGCGATCACGGCCTCCGACGCCTCGCGGTCGGCCTTGAGTAGGCCGCGGGTGGCCCGGTGCATGGCGGCGCGCACCCCCTCCGCCATGTCCACCAGCAGTTGGCTGACAATCTGCAGGTCGGCCCGGAACTCGTCACGCATCGTCACTTCCTGAGGTTCGGTGGCCGCCGGAGGCCCGGCGGGTGTCGTCAGCGGTGCGCGGCCCACGGTAGGCCGGGGGGACGGATCCGAGGTGAACTCTGGTGAACGACGTGGGACCCACGAGTGAACTTCTGCGGAAGTGAGAGTAGTTCGTCCCGGTCTGGGCGTTCCCTAGGTTAACAATGACTCTACGATCGCCAGGTGGAATGGGCGGTGGCCGCCGCGGTGGCCGTGGCACTGGCGACCGGACTGGTCGCCGGGCTGGCGCTGGCCAGGCACCGAGGGTCGTGGTGGCGCCGACCGGCGTCGCCCGGGAGCACCGGCTCCCGGTGGAGCATGGGGAGGCCCGCGATTCCCGACGACCAGCAGGGCGGGCTGTCCGGGCTCGGCCGCAAGACGATCGACTCACTCCGCGCCGGCGTGGTGGTGCTCGACCAGGACGACGTGCCCGTCCTGGTCAACCCCGCCGCCCGGGCGATGGGGCTGCTGCGTACCGGCGCCACACCCGGCTCCATCGCCGCCCACCCGCTGATCCGTACCCTCGCCGGGCAGGTGCGCCGCACCGGGGTGCGGCGCGAGATCGAGCTGGACCTGCCACGAGGTCGCGACAACGCCGGGGACAACCCGCTCGGCGTGCACCTGCGGGCGATGGGGCTCGGCGCCGGCTACATCTCCGTCGAGGCCGCCGACGTCACCGAGTCGCACCGGCTCGCCCGGGTACGCCGCGACTTCGTCGCCAACGTCAGCCACGAACTGAAGACCCCGATCGGCGCGCTGCAACTGCTCGCCGAGGCGCTGCTGGACGCCACCGAACCTGCCTCGGCGGGCGCGCCCGACCTCTCCGAGGATCTCGTCGCCGCCCGCCGCTTCGCCGAGCGGATCCAACACGAGTCCACCCGGCTCGGCCGGCTGGTGCAGGAGTTGCTGGAACTGACCCGGCTCCAGGGCGCCGAGCCGCAACCCCCGCCCGAGCCGGTCGCCGTGGACTGGGTGCTCGCCGAGGTGCTCGACCGGACCAGGACCGCCGCCTCCGCCCGCGACATCCAGGTGGTCACCGAGGGCGAGAAGGGGCTCACCGTCTACGGCAGCGACACCCAACTCGCCACCGCCGTGGCCAACCTGGTGGAGAACGCCGTCAACTACTCCGGGGACGGCACCACGGTCCGGGTTGTCACCACCCGGACGGACGACGAGCACGTCCAGGTCGCCGTCACCGACCAGGGCATCGGCATCGCCCCGAACGACGTCGACCGGATCTTCGAGCGGTTCTACCGGGCCGACCAGGCCCGCTCCCGGGCCACCGGGGGCACCGGCCTGGGCCTGGCCATCGTCAAGCACATCGCCAGCAACCACGGCGGCCGGGTGGAGGTGTCGAGCACCCTCGGAGGGGGGTCGACGTTCACCCTACGGCTACCCGCGAGACCTCCGGACGACCTGGAGACGATACTGCCGTCGACTGGGATCGAGGCCGGCCCGGCCGAGCTTCGGCAGGTCTGACCAAGGAAAGGAAGCACCCTGTTGAGCCGCGTTCTGGTGGTCGAGGACGAGGAGTCGTTCTCCGACGCCCTGTCGTACATGCTTCGCAAGGAGGGCTTCGAGGTGTCCGTCGCCGCGACCGGCCCCTCCGCCCTGACCGAGTTCGACCGGACCGGCGCGGACATCGTCCTGCTCGACCTGATGCTCCCCGAGATGTCCGGCACCGAGGTCTGCCGGCAGCTACGGCAGCGCTCGCACGTGCCGATCATCATGGTCACCGCACGGGACAGCGAGATCGACAAGGTGGTCGGCCTGGAGATCGGGGCCGACGACTACGTCACCAAGCCGTACTCGCCCCGCGAGCTGGTCGCCCGGATCCGTGCCGTGCTGCGGCGGCAGAGCACCGAGGTCGCCGAGACGGGCACGCCGACGCTGGCCGCCGGCCCGGTCCGGATGGACATCGAGCGGCACGTGGTGACCGTCGACGGTGCGCCCGTCCAGCTCCCGCTCAAGGAGTTCGAGCTGCTGGAGTTGCTGCTGCGCAACGCCGGCCGGGTGCTCACCCGGGGCCAGCTCATCGACCGGGTGTGGGGCGCCGACTACGTCGGCGACACCAAGACCCTGGACGTGCACGTCAAGCGGCTGCGTTCCAAGATCGAACCGGAGCCGTCCGCGCCCCGGTACATCGTCACCGTGCGTGGCCTGGGCTACAAGTTCGAGCCGTAGGCCGTCAGCCCACCCAGCCGTAGCGGCGTTCCGGACGGCCGGCCGAGCCGTACCGCAGGGTCACCTCCGCCCGGCCGGTGTCCGCGAAGTGCTCCAGGTAGCGGCGGGCGCTGACCCGGGAGATACCGACCGCTCCGGCGCACTCGGCCGCCGACAGGGTGCCGGAGTGGTCCCGCAGCGCCCGCTCCACCAGCTCGGCGGTCTCCGCGCTGAGGCCCCGGGGCAGCGCCGAGGTGGCGAACTGCGTGCCGCTGCGCGACAACACCCGGTCGACGTCGGCCTGGTCGGCCACCACCGTCGCGCGCGCCGCGCCGCGCCGCGCCGCGTACTGCTCCAGCCGGGTCCGCAGCTCGTCGAAACCGAACGGCTTGAGCAGGTAGTTGACCGCGCCGTAGCGGACCGCCCGGCGCACCGCCTCGGCCTCCCGGGCCGCGCTGATCACCAGCACGTCGCAGTCGTGCCGGGCGGCCCGCAGCCGGGTCACCACGTCCAGGCCGAACATGTCCGGCAGGTAGAGGTCGAGCAGCACCAGGTCGGGGCGGAGTTCGCCGACCGCGGCCACCGCCTCCTCGCCGGTGCTCGCCGTGCCCACCACCCGGAAGCCGGCGACCCGTTCCACGAAGCCGCGGTGGATCCGGGCCACCATGAAGTCGTCGTCGACGACCAACACGTCGATCACCGGGCCACCTCCGTCGTGCCGGTCACCGACATCCGGGCCGTGAACATCGCCCCCTCCTCGGTGTTCGCCACCGCCACCTCGCCGCCCCGACGGTGACAGACCAAGCGGGTGAGCGCCAGGCCGATGCCCCGCTCACCGCCCTGGGCTGCCTTCGTGGTGAAGCCGTGGGTGAAGACCTCCTGGGCCAACTCGGGAGCGACCCCGGGCCCGGAGTCCCGGACCACGATCTCCACCGAGGAGGCGTCCCGGCGCAGCTCCACCTCGACCCAGGCGGGTGGCTCACCGTCCACCGGCTCGCCCCGGCCTGCCGGGTCGCCCCCGGCGACCGCCTCGACGGCGTTGTCCACCAGGTTGCCCAGCACCGTCGCCACGTCCGCGGCGACCGCCGGTTCGAGCCGGTCCAGGCCGGTCCGCTCGGAGATCCGCAACTCCACCCGGCGCTCGGCGGCCGTCGCCGACTTCGCCATCAGCAGCGCCGCCACCGCCGTGTCGTGGATCCGGCTGGTCACCGTCAGGTCGAGCGAGGCCCGGTGCCGGCTCAACGCGTCGACGTACCGGACCACCTCGTCGTACTCGCCGATCTGGATCAGGCCGGAGATGGTGTGCAACTGGTTGGCGAACTCGTGGGTCTGCGCGCGGAGCAGTTCGGTGCTGCTGCGGAACGAGCCGATCTCCTGCTCCAGCCGGGCCAGCTCGGTGCGGTCCCGCAAAGTGGTCACCGAGCCGAGCCGCCGGCCGTCCTTGCTGACCGTCATCCGGTTCATCACCAGCACCCGGCCGCGCCGGACCACCACCTCGTCCCGGGCGTCCGGGTCGCTGCCGGTGCCGGCCAGCACGTCGCGCAGCCGGCCGCCGATCCGCAGGTCGGCGAGGCTGCGCCCGAGGCAGTCCTCGGGCAGGTCGAGCAGCCGCCGGCCGACCGCGTTCACCAGCGTCACCCGCAGTTGGGGGTCGAGCGCAATCACCCCCTCGGCGATGCCGTGCAGCAGCGCCTCCCGGTGCTCGGCCAGGCCGGCGATCTCGCGCGGCTCCAGCCCGAGTGTCTGCCGTTTGATCCGCCGGGCCAGCAGCCAGGAGCCGACCACCCCCAGCACGCTGGCGATGCCCAGGTAGGTGAGCAGGTACGAGGACGCGCCGACCAGCCGCTCCGACCAGGTCGGGGCCGCCTCGCCGACGGTCACCACGCCCAGGTGGCGACCCACGTTCTTCTTCTCTTCGTCGGCCCCGAGCACCGGTACCTGGGCCACCAGCTCCCGCGAACCGCCGAGTTCCAGCTCGCCGAACCAGGCGCCACCCCGCGCCACCCGCGGGTCGCCGAGCACCAGCTGGCTGCCCACCAGCGTCGGGTCGGTGGAGGCGACCACCCGGCCCCGGGCGTCCGCCACCGTCACCGAGGTCACCCCGGACTGGTCGAGGGTGCTCTGCACCAGCGGGGCGACCCGCTCCGCCGGGGCTGGCTGGCTGAGCTGGTCGCGCAGCAGGGGGTTGCCGGCGAGTTGCTCGCCGAGGGCGGCCACCCGCCGTCCCTCCACCCGGTTGAAGGTGGCCGCGGACTGCGCCAGCGACACGGCGGCCACCGCCACCAGCACGACGACCACAATCGCGAGCTGGAGTACGAGCAGTTGCCCGGCCAGCGTGCGGCGGGGCGTGACCGTGACCACAAAGACCTCAATGTTCGCTGGTGACAGAAGGCAGACGCGGCGTCCACCCGGGGGCCATCATCTTGCCGCCGGACTCCTTCGAAACGGAAGAGAAACAAGATGGCAACTCGGATAAAACTGCTGGCCATCGGTGCCGCTGCCGCCACGGCGCTGGCCCTGGCCGGATGCGGGGCCACCGCCGACAAGAACGAGGGCGCGTCCGGCGGTGGGAACGGCAATCCGGTCTCCGGACTGCGGATCATGGTGCCGAACACCCCCGGTGGCGGCTACGACACCACCGCCCGCACGGCGGCCAAGGTGATGGAGGACGCCAAGATCGCCACTGGCGTGCAGGTGTTCAACCTGCCCGGCGCGGGGGGCACCGTGGGCCTGCAACGGACGGTCAACGAGAAGGGCAACGGCAAGCTCGCCATGCAGATGGGGCTGGGCGTCGTCGGGGCCTCGTACACCTCCAAGTCGTCGGCCACGCTCACCCAGACCACTCCGCTGGCGAAGCTGATCGAGGAGGCCGGCGCCATCGTGGTGCCGAAGGACTCCCCGTACCGGACGATCGCCGACCTGGTCGCGGCCTGGAAGGCGGATCCGAAGAAGATCGCCGTCGGCGGCGGTTCCTCGCCCGGCGGACCCGATCACCTGCTGCCCATGCAGCTCGCGAAGACCGTCGGCATCGACCCCCGCCAGGTCAACTACGTCGCGTACGACGGCGGCGGCGAACTGCTGCCGGCCCTGCTCGGCGGCAAGGTGGCGTTCGGCGCCAGCGGCTTCGGCGAGTTCCTCGACCAGGTCCAGGCCGGTCAGATCAGGGTCCTCGCGGTGACCAGCGAGGAGCCGGTCGACGCGCTCAAGGACGTGCCGACGCTCAAGTCGTCCGGCATCGAACTAATCTTCACCAACTGGCGGGGCATCGTCGCGCCGCCGGGGATCAGCGCCGCCGACAAGCAGGTCTGGATCGACGCGCTCACCAAGATGCACGACTCGGACGAGTGGAAGGCCGAACTGACCAAGCGCGGCTGGACCGACGCCTTCGTCACCGGCGACGAGTTCGCCACCTTCCTCACCGAGCAGGACAAGTCCGTCGCCGACCTGCTCAAGCAGCTCGGACTGGCATGACCGGCAGGACGACCCGACCGGACCGGGGCGGCGACCCGCCGCCCCGGTCGGCGGAACCGACCGTGCCGGACCAGGCGGTGCCGCCGCGCCGGGAGCAGGCAGGGCCACCCCCCTCCCCGCC
>NZ_SMKD01000137.1 GCF_004348595.1 Micromonospora sp. KC723 | reverse complement strand
GAGTAGGCGGCGGCCTCCGGGTGGGCCGTCACCACCGTGGCGATGCGCCTGG
Source organism: Micromonospora sp. KC723 (assembly GCF_004348595.1). Classification (GTDB taxonomy): domain Bacteria; phylum Actinomycetota; class Actinomycetes; order Mycobacteriales; family Micromonosporaceae; genus Micromonospora. The sequence continues at coordinate 13,794 of NZ_SMKD01000137.1, read as the reverse complement.
TCACCGCCTCGACCTGGGCCTGGGCGGCGCCGGTGAAGGTGGTGGGGTCGGCGACCAGGGTGTCGATCTCCGCCCGGGACAGACCCAGGCGGGCGTCGGCGGCGAGGCGGTCGAACAGGTCGTTGTCGGTGGCGCCCTTCTCGCGCATGGCCAGGGCCACCGCGACCGCGTGTTCCTTGATCACCTCGTGGGCGACCTCACGGCCGACGCCCCGCCGGACCGCCGCCACCAGGATCTTGGTGGTGGCCAGGAACGGCAGGAAGCGCTCCAGCTCCCGGCTGACCACCGCCGGGTACGCCCCGAACTCGTCGAGCACCGTGAGGAAGGTCTGGAAGAGCCCGTCGGCGGCGAAGAACGCGTCCGGCAGGGCCACCCGCCGCACCACCGAGCAGGAGACGTCCCCCTCGTTCCACTGGTCGCCGGCCAGCTCGCCGACCATCGACAGGTACCCCCGGATGATCACCGCGAAGCCGTTCACCCGCTCCGACGACCGGGTGTTCATCTTGTGCGGCATCGCGCTGGAACCGACCTGCCCCGGCTTGAAGCCCTCGGTGGCCAACTCCTGGCCGACCATCAGCCGGATCGTGGTGGCCAGCGACGACGGCGCGGCGGCCACCTGGACCAGCGCGGAGAGCACGTCGAAGTCGAGCGACCGGGGATAGACCTGACCGACACTGTCCAACACCCGGGCGAAGCCGAGGTGCCCGGCGACCCGGCGCTCCAGCTCGGCGACCTTGCCGGCGTCGCCGTCAAGGAGGTCGAGCTGGTCGGCGGCGGTGCCGACCGGGCCCTTCACGCCGCGCAGCGGGTAGCGGCCGATCAGGTCCTCCAACCGCTCGTACGCGATCAGCAGTTCCTCGGCCGCCGAGGCGAACCGCTTGCCCAGCGTGGTGGCCTGCGCGGCGACGTTGTGCGACCGGCCGGTCATCACCAGCCCGGAGTGCTCCTGGGCGAGCCAGGCCAGCCGGGCCAGCGCGGCGACCACCCGGTCCCGGATCAGCTCCAGCGAACGGCGCACCTGGAGCTGCTCGACGTTCTCGGTCAGGTCGCGCGAGGTCATCCCCTTGTGCACGTGCTCGTGCCCGGCGAGCGCGCTGAACTCCTCGATTCGGGCCTTCACGTCGTGCCGGGTCACCCGCTCGCGCGCCGCGATCGAGGCCAGGTCGACGTCGTCGAGCACCCGCTCGTACGCCTCGACCACCCCGTCCGGCACGGCGACGCCAAGATCCCGCTGGGCCTTCAGCACGGCGAGCCAGAGCCGCCGTTCCATCCGGACCTTCTCCTCGGGGGACCAGAGAGCGACCAGCTCGGGCGAGGCGTACCGGTTGGCGAGCACGTTCGGGATCGTCGTCACGTACCCCATTCTCCGGCACCTTCCGGGCAGGCCCTCGACGGGGCCGGGACAGGTTCCGCACCGCCGACGCGGTCGCGCCGGTATACCAGCTCGTATACTTGCCGGTATGACGACGATGATGCGGGTCAGCCCGGAGACCCGCGAGCAGGTGCTCCGGGTCGCCGCCGAGGACTTCGGCGGGGTGAGCGCCGACGAGGCCGTCAAGCGCCTGCTCGAGGAGCACTGGCGGACAAAGGCGGTCGCCGCGATGGACCACTACCGGGCGACCGACCCGGAGGGCTGGGCCGAGTACCTTGTCGAGTCCGACCGCTGGCACGGCGCCGACGCTCCCGTCGGCGACCCGTGGGACGAGCGGGCGTGAGCCGAATCAAGCCGTGGGAGGTCTGGTGGCTCGACTTCGACCCGACCGAGGGCCGTGAGCAGGCCGGGCAGCGTCCCGCCCTGGTGGTGTCGTCCCGCTTCCACCTCGACCTGACCGCTGGCTCGCTGGTCAGCGTGCTTCCGTTGACCACCCGGGAACGGCCGGGCTGGCTGCACCGGGTGGCGATCGAGGTGCCCGGCCGGCGCACCGGATGGGTGATCACCGAGCAGGTGCGGACGGTCTCCGCGAGCCGACTGACCGGGCGCGGGCCGGTGTACCGACTCCGACCCGAGCAGGTGGCGGAGGTACGACAGGTCCTCCGCCAGATGATCGACGTGTGAACCCTTGATCGGTCTGTCCGTCGGGAGGCACTATCACGCAGGGCGGAGACCTGGTCGATCATGTGGTTCTGCGGATAGCCAAGATCCGCTAGCACCCTGGCGGCCCCACCGTGTCTTGCGGCGTTCGGCCAGCTCCGTGCCGCGCGCGATCGAAGCGGGGTAGTACGACCAGGACAACTTCGTCGGCTCGCCATCGTGCAGCACCAGCCGCCGCCGCAGTATCGCCTTGTCGCCGCTGTCCAGCGCCAGTAGACGCTCGACCTCTGCTGGCGGCACGACTTCCTTGACGGCGAGCAGGCGGTAGCTGTACCCGCCCGGCTGGGGCGCGATATACGCCGACGCCTCCGTCACGAGGGGCCGGCGGTCGCGCACGACCGCTCCCCCGCATGCCGCAACTGGCGCGCAGGCGGCCACCGCCGGCCGGACCTCGGGTCAGCGTTCCAGGATGGCCGTCACGCCCTGGCCGCCGGCCGCGCAGATGGAGATCAACCCTCGGCCGCCGCCCCGCTCGGCGAGGAGCTTGGCCAGGGTGGCGACGACCCGGCCGCCGGTGGCGGCGAACGGGTGCCCGGCGGCCAGCGACGAACCGTTGACGTTGAGCTTCTCCCGGTCGACTGGTCCGAGCGGCGCGTCCAAGCCGAGCCGGTCCTTGCAGAACTCCGGCGACTCCCAGGCGGCCAGCGTGGCCAGCACCTGCGAGGCGAACGCCTCGTGGATCTCGTAGTAGTCGAAGTCCTGCAGGGTGAGCCCGGCGCGAGCCAGCATCCGGGGCACCGCGTACGCGGGAGCCATCAGCAGACCGTCGTCGCCGTGCACGAAGTCGACGGCGGCCGTCTCCGACCAGGAGAACCAGGCCGCCACCGGCAGGTGGTGCGCCCGCGCCCACTCCTCGCTGGCCAGCAGCACCATCGACGCGCCGTCGGTGAGCGGCGAGGAGTTGCCGGCGGTCATGGTGGCCCGGTCGGCGTCCGGCCCCCGGTGCCCGAAGACCGGCCGGAGCGAGCCGAGCTTCTCCAGGGTGGTGTCCGGGCGGAGGTTCTGGTCCCGGGTCAGCCCCAGGTACGGCGTCATCAGGTCGTCGAAGAAACCCCGGTCGTACGCGGCGGCGAGCCGCTGGTGCGAGCGCAGCGCGAGCTCGTCCTGGGCCTGCCGGTCGATGTTCCAGCGCAGCGCCGTACGGGCGGCGTGCTCCCCCATCGACAGTCCGGTACGCGGCTCGGCGTTGCGCGGGATCTCCGGCTTGAACGGCTGATGCGGGCGGAGCTTCGCGGCGATCTTCAGGCGTTCGCCGAGGGTACGGGCGGAGTTGAGCCGGAGCAGGGTGCGGCGCAGGTCCTCGTTGACCGCCAGCGGGGCGTCCGAGGTGGTGTCGACGCCACCGGCGATGCCCACCTCGAGTTGCCCGAGGGCGATCTTGTTGGCGACCAGGATGGCCGCTTCCAGGCCGGTGGCGCAGGCCAGTTGGATGTCGTACGCGGGTGTGCGCGGGTCGAGCTTCGAGCCGAGCACCACCTCCCGGGTGAGGTTGAAGTCCTTCGAGTGCTTGAGCACCGCTCCGGCGACCACCTCGCCGACCCGCTGCCCGGCCAGCCCGAAACGGGCGACCAGCCCGTCCAGCGTCGCGCCGAGCATGTCGGCGTTGGACGCGTTCGCGTACCGCGAGTTGGACCGGGCGAAGGGGATGCGGTTGCCGCCGATGACCGCGACCCGCCGGATGCTCTGCACGATCCCGCCTCCGTTCCAGGACTTGCCCACAACCTACTGGCCAGTAGGCTACGCCTATGACCGACAGGTACGCGAGCTTCGTCCAATCGGGGGCCGGCCGCACGCTGGTCAAGCGCCTCGGGCTGCCCGACCCGCCGCGACTGCGCCGGCACACCCCCGGCGACCCGCTGCTGACCGGCCCCGCCCTGCTCGGCGCGGCTGCCGGCGGCCGGCTCGCCGAGCCGGTCGGCGCCATCCTGGCCGCCGCCGGGGTCGAGCTGCGCGACCCCGCCACCGTCGACGCCCAAGCACGCTTCGGGGCCCTGGTGTACGACGCCACCGGCGTCACGGACTCCACCCAGCTCCGTCAGCTCTACGACTTCCTCCACCCGCACGCCCGCTCGGTGCTGCCCAGCGGCCGGGTGATCGTCCTCGGCACCCCGCCGGGAGAGTGCGGCTCACCCCGGGAGGCGACCGCCCAGCGCGCCCTGGAGGGGCTGACCCGCAGCATCGGCAAGGAGTTCGGCCGTGGGGTCACCGCCCAGCTCGTCCACGTCACCCCGACCGGCGACGCGGGCACCCCGACCAGCCTGGAGGCCACCCTGCGGTTCCTGCTCTCCGGGCGGTCGGCGTACGTCTCGGGGCAGGTGATCCGCGTCGGCGCCGGGCGCGCGCAGGCCCCGGCCGACTGGGACCGGCCGCTGGACGGGCAGGTCGTGCTCGTCACCGGGGCGGCGCGGGGCATCGGCGCCGCCCTGGCCCGGGTGCTGGCCCGCGACGGCGCGCAGGTGGTCGCTCTGGACGTCCCGGCGGCCGGCGACGAACTGGCCGAGGTCGCCAACGAGATCGGCGGCAGCGCCGTACAGCTCGACCTGACCGCGCCGGACGCGCCGAACCGGCTCGCCGGACACCTGGCCGGCCGGCACGGCCGGGTCGACGTGGTGGTGCACAACGCCGGCATCACCCGGGACAAGACCCTCGGCCGGATGGACGCCGACCGCTGGGACTCGGTGATCGACGTCAACCTCTCCAGCCAGGAGCGGATCAACGACGTGCTGCTGGAACGCGAGCTGATCCCGCCCGGCGGGCGGATCGTCTCGGTCTCCTCGATCGCCGGCATCGCCGGCAACCGGGGGCAGACCAACTACGCCACCAGCAAGGCCGGCGTGATCGGCCTGGTCGACTCGCTCGCCCCGGCGCTACGCGGGCGGGGGATCAGCGTCAACGCCGTCGCTCCCGGGTTCATCGAGACCCGGATGACCGCCCGCATCCCGCTGCTGGTCCGGGAGGCGGGCCGCCGGATGAACAGCATGTCGCAGGGCGGCCTGCCGGTGGACGTGGCCGAGACCGTCGGCTGGCTGGCCTGGCCGGCGTCCGCGGCGGTCAGCGGCAACGTGGTCCGGGTCTGCGGCCAGAGCCTGCTGGGGGCGTGATGGCCAGGCGGGAGGAACCGGCCGACGACCTGTCGGTCCACGAGCTGATCGAGGGCCCCACCCAGGTCATCTCGGCAGCCGACCTGGCTGCCGCCCGGGCCGCCGGGCCCGGGACGGACCCGGGGGTCGAGCAGACCCACGACCTGTCGGCGTACGCCACCGATGCCGGGCCTGGTCCGGACGCGAGGGTCGCGCGGACGCACGACCTGTCGGGGTACGCCTCCGGGGGCCCGGCCGGGCGGGACCGGGTCGAGCTGCCCCGGATGCCGGCACGGGGCGCGCTGTACCGGCGGGCCCTGCTCGGCGCGCTGCCCGGCGTCGGCCCGTCCCGCCGGCCGGACGGGGCGCCGGCCGTCGAGTTCGCCGTCGGCGGGACCACCGTCGACCGGGCGCACCTCGCCGAGTACGACCGGGTCTGCGGGTTCCGGCTGTCCGACACGCTGCCGGCGACGTACCCGCACGTCATGGGCTTTCCGCTGGCGCTGCGGCTGATGGCCGCGCCCGGGTTCCCGATCCCGCTCACCGGGGTGGTGCACGTGGGTAACCGGATCACCGTGCGCCGGCCGGTCGGGGCCGACGAGACGCTGGACTTCGTCGCGTACGCGGAGAACCTGCGCCCGCACGAGCGGGGCCGGCAGATCGACGTGGTGCTCACCGGATCGGTCGGCGGCGAGGAGGTCTGGAGCGGCGTCTCCACGTACCTGGGCCGGGAGCGCGCACCGGCGGGCGGGGGCCGGCGCGACCGGGCTGAACGGCCCGCGACGCCCGCCACCACCGCCCACTGGTCGGTCAGTCCCCGGGTCGGTCGGGACTACGCCCGGGTATCCGGCGACCACAACCCGATCCACACGTCGAGACTGGGGGCCCGGCTGTTCGGCTTCCCCCGGCCGATCGCCCACGGGATGTGGAGCAAGGCCCGCTGCCTGGCCGCACTGGACAGCCGGCTGCCCGAGGCGTACACGGTCGAGGTGGCCTTCAAGCTGCCCGTGCCGCTGCCCGCCACGGTCGCCTTCAGCGCCACTGCGGCCTGGGACTTCGCCCTGCACGACGCGCGGACCGGTCGCCCGCACCTGGCCGGCACGGTTCGCTGATCCCGGTCGGTCGTAGCGGGATCCGGCCGGTGCGATCCGCCGACCCCGCCCGCCGGCGGTGGTCGAGGACCCAGCATGGGGAGCATGGAGACCGTGCTCGACCTGCTCCGCCACACGGTGACCTCACCGTGGGTGTACCTGGTGATCTTCGCGGTCACCGCGGTCGACGCGTTCTTCCCGGCGGTCCCGGGCGAGACGGTGGTGATCACCGCCGGGGTCTTCGCCGCCAGCGGCGAGCCGGACCTGCTCGCGGTGATCGCGGCGGCCACGCTCGGCGCGCTCGCCGGCGACCACGTCTCGTACGCCATCGGCCGGGGCGGCGGCGCGCACCGGCTGGCCCGGCTGCCGACCGGCAGCCGCCGCCGCGCCAGCCTGGACTGGGCCCGCCGGGCGGTGGGCCGGCGCGGCGGTTCGATCCTGACCACCTCCCGGTACGTCCCGGGCGGCCGTACCGCGGTGACCCTGACCATGGGCGCGGTCCGCTACCCGCTGTCCCGGTTCCTGCTCTTCGACGCCCTCGCCTCGGCCAGCTGGGGTGCCTACTGCGGGCTGCTCGGCTACTTCGGTGGGCTGGCCTTCGAACGGGACCCGGTCAGAGGTCTGCTCGTCGGTCTCGGTCTCTCCCTGGCCGTCACCGGTCTGCTCGAACTCGTCCGCTGGGTGGTGCGCCGCAGCTCCGCCACCCGCCGCTGATCCGCCCGGCGGTCCGCCGGTCAGGCCGCCGGTGGCCGCCAGGTGGCACCACGCAGTAGCTGGCCGGCGCCGAGCCAGGCGGCGTTCATCATCCGGGTGGCGGTCTTCTCCGGGTCGGCGTCGGGGTGGTCGGCGAGCCAGTCACCCAGCGACTCCGACGCGCCGACGAGGGCGTACGCGACGACCTCCAGCTCGGTCTCGGCCACCTCGCGCCCCTCGGCGCGCAGCGCGTGGTCCAGCATCCCGGCGACCACCTCGACCAGCCGGGCGCGCATGGCGGCCAACTCCCCGGCGAACGGCTGGGAGCCCCGGGCCTGCCGGTAGAGCACCGCCCAGCCGTCCCGGTACGCGCCGACGAAACCGAAGAAGGCGCGCAGCCCACGCCAGAGCCGCTGGTCGGCGGGAAGGTCGGGGGCGGCGGCACCGGCGATGGCCTCCATCATCCGGGCGGCCTCCCGGTGCAGGCAGGCGACGAAGAGTTCCTCCTTCGTGCCGAGGTACGCGTACACCATGGGTTTCGAGATGCCGGCGTCGTCGGCGATCTCGTCCATGCTGGCCGCGTGGAACCCCCGGCGGGAGAAGACCCTGACGGCAGCGTCGAGCATCTGCTGCTCACGGATCGCGCGGGGGAGGCGCTTGAAGGTGGGGGCGCTGGACACTCTTGCCAGCATACCTACTCGTACGTAAGGTTACGCTTGAGTAACCACTCACATCCCCCGGAAGGTGCAGCCCCATGACTGACTTCGACCCGGCCAACTTCGCCAACGTCGGGCCCAAGGAGTTCGCCCAGCTGGTCAAGTCCACCCCGGACAGCAAGATCGCCGAGGTGATGGCCGGCGACCTGCGCGGCAAGATCCTCGGCGAGGTCTTCGGCCGGATGCCGCAGCTGTTCCGCGCCGACCGGGCCGGCTCCACCAACGCCGCCATCCACTGGAACATCACCGGTCGGCCCGACGGCGGCACCGACACCTACGAGGTGGTCATCGCCGACGGCACCTGCACCGTCAACGAGACCCCGCAGCACGACCCGAAGCTCAGCCTGACCATGGGCCCGGTCGAGTTCCTCAAGATCGTCTCCGGTGGTGCCAACCCGGTCATGATGTTCATGACCGGCAAGCTGAAGGCCAAGGGCGACCTGGGCCTGGCCGCCAACATCGCCAACCTGTTCGACATCCCCAAGGCCTGACATGACCGAGTTCTCGCTCGACCTGACCGAGGAACAGCGGGATCTGCGCGACTGGGTGCACGGCTTCGCCGCCGAGGTCGTGCGCCCGGCCGCGGCCGAGTGGGACGCCCGGGAGGAGACCCCCTGGCCGATCATCCAGGAAGCGGCGAAGGTCGGCCTGTACGGCTTCGAGTTCCTCGCCACCTGCTGGGCCGACCCCACCGGCCTGTCCCTGCCGATCGCCAGCGAGGAACTCTTCTGGGGTGACGCCGGCATCGGGCTGAGCATCTTCGGCACGTCCCTCGCGGTCGCCGCGATCTACGGCGCGGGCACCCCCGACCAGCTCGTCGAATGGGTGCCGCAGTGCTTCGGTGACGTCGACACCCCGGCCGTCGCCGCGTTCTGCAGCAGCGAGCCGGAGGCCGGCTCGGACGTCGGCGCGATGCGCACCCGGGCCAGCTACGACGAGGCGGGCGACGAGTGGGTGCTGCGCGGGCAGAAGGCGTACGCCACCAACGGCGGGATCGCCGGCGTGCACGTGGTCACCGCCTCCGTCGAGCCCGAGCTGGGCTCGCGCGGGCAGGCCGCGTTCGTCGTACCGCCGGGCACGCCGGGGCTCAGCGCGACCCGCAAGCTGCGCAAGCTCGGCCTGCGCGCGTCGCACACCGCAGACGTCTTCCTCGACGAGGTACGCGTACCCGGGCGCTGCCTGCTCGGCGGCAAGGAGGCCCTGGACGAGCGATTGGCCCGGGCCCGGACCGGGCAGCGCGCCTCCGGCCAGGCCGCCATGCGGACCTTCGAACTGTCCCGGCCGACCGTCGGCGCCCAGGCGCTCGGCGTCGCCCGGGCGGCCTACGAGTACGCCCTGGACTACGCCAAGGACCGGGTCCAGTTCGGGCGGCCGATCATCGCCAACCAGGCGGTCGCGTTCGCGCTGGCAGACATGAAGATGGAGATCGACGCGGCCCGGCTGCTGGTCTGGCGAGCCTCCTGGATGGGGCGCAACAACCGTCCCTTCGCGGCGGGCGAGGGCTCGATGTCCAAACTCAAGGCCGGTGAGGTGGCCGTCTCGGTCACCGAGAAGGCCGTCCAGCTGCTCGGCGGGGCCGGGTTCCTCCGCGACCACCCGGTCGAGCGGTGGTACCGGGACGCGAAGATCTACACCATCTTCGAGGGCACGTCCGAGATCCAGCGGCTGGTCATCTCCCGCGCCATCTCCGGAATGCAGATTCGCTGACCGCGGGCCGGCACCACCCCGGCGCCGGCCCGTCCGCGGCTTGGGGCGGGGTCGCCCGTCGGGGCATGATCGGAAGGTGAAGCCCCGGTGAAGGGCTCTTCGCAGGGCCCTTCACCGCATCTCGCCAAAGGAGGCCCGCCGCATGGACCTGCCGTTCGTCGTGGCCACGCTGACCAAGCGCGGGCTGCTCACCCCCGGCCGGCCCATCCGGGTCGCCTCGCAGCTCGGCGCGCTACGCAAGTGGGGCTGGAGCCTCACCGGCGAGCTGCGCCAGGCCGCCGCGCGTGACCCGGGCCGGGTGGCGCTGGTCGACGACCGTGGCGAGCTGACCTACCAGGAGCTGCTGGACCGGGCCGAACGGTTGGCCCGCACCATGCGCAGCGCCCTCGGTGTGCAGGCCGGGGAGCGGGTCGGGCTGCTCTGCCGCAACCATCGCGGGCTGGTCGAGGCGATCGTCGCCACCACCGTGCTCGGCGCGGACGCGGTGCTGGTCAACACCGGGCTGTCCGCCGCACAGCTCGCCACCGTCGCCGAGGAGCAGCGGCTGCGGGTGCTGCTGCACGACGACGAGTTCGCCGAGCGGGTCATCGGCCTCCCCGCCGAGGTGCAGCGGGTCGACGAACGCCGGCACGAGGAGCTGGTGGCGGCCGCGCTCCCCGGCCAACTGCGACCACCCGAGCGCGACGGCCGGACCATCGTGCTCACCTCCGGCACCACCGGCGCCCCGAAGGGCGCCCGCCGCCCCACCCCGAACGGTTTCGGGCCGCTGGTGTCCATCATCGACCGGATTCCGTTGCACACCCGGGACACCGTGCTGATCGCCGCGCCGATCTTCCACACCTGGGGGTACGCCGCCCTCCAGGTCGCCTTCGCGCTGCGCGCCACCATCGTGCTGCACCGGCGGTTCGACCCCGCAGCCACGCTGGAGGCGCTCGTGACCCACCAGTGTCAGGCGCTCTTCGCCGTACCCGTGATGGTGCAACGGCTGCTCGACGTGCCACCGCCGGAGCCGCGACCCCCGCTGAAGGTCGTCGCGGTCAGCGGCTCGGCGTTGCCGGGCGGACTCGCGCCCCGGTTCATGGACATCTACGGCGACGTCGTCTACAACCTGTACGGCTCGACGGAGGTCTCCTGGGCATCCATCGCGACCCCTGCCGACCTGCGGAAAGCCCCCACCACCGCCGGCCGGCCGCCGCACGGCACCCGGGTGGCCATCCTCGACGACGACGGTCAGCCGGTGCCCGACGGCCGGGTCGGCCGGATCTTCGTGGGCAACGAGATGCTCTTCGAGGGCTACACCTCCGGCGCGAAGCGGGAGACCCGTGACGGGCTGCTCGACACCGGCGACCTGGGGCGGATCAACGCCGACGGGCTGCTCTTCGTCGACGGGCGGGCCGACGACATGATCGTTTCCGGCGGGGAGAACGTCTTCCCGTCCGAGGTGGAGGATCTGCTCGCCCGCCTCCCCCAGGTACGCGAGGCCGCCGTCATCGGCGTCCCCGACCCCGAGTACGGGCAGCGCCTCGCCGCGTTCCTCGCCCTGCACCCCGGCGAGACCCTCGACCCGGAGGCGGTCCGCGAGTACGTCCGGCACTACCTGGCCCGGTTCAGCGTGCCCCGGGACGTGGTCTTCGTGAAGTACCTGCCGCGCAACGCCACCGGCAAGGTGCTCACCCGCGAGCTGCGTCGCTACTACGGCTGACCGGGTTCCGGCGCCGGGCCGGCCCGACCTCCTGAGACAAGCTCCGCGAGCGTGACGGGCTGGCACCGCGCTGTCCACACTCCCCGAACGGGCCAGGTCTGGGCAGTGATCGTCGATCCGGCCCACCTCGCCCAGGTCCAGGCGCCAACTGGTCAGCCGTTGCCCGCACCTGGTCGGCGTCACATCGATGCTGCTCCTCGCGATGGGTCTGGGCGCCGCCGCGATTCGACAGGCCCGACGATGAAGGAAACCCACCGGTGGCAGCGGTGACCAGCAGGGCCAGCCCGACGTTGAGCAGCAGAGGCACCCGACCGGCTGCGAAGCGCCCCGGCGGCAGCCCTCAGGGACCTGTGCGGGGCCGCAGCTAGCAGTCGCGACGCGACGTACCCGCGGTAACCCTCGATGTCGGCAGGCAATCCCGCCACCTCCTCGCCTCACCGTTCTACCGAGGCGGAGGCGGAGGCGGTGCGGGTTGCTCGTCAGTCGGGGACGGCGATCCGGCCCTCGACCGCCGCGGCGGCGATGTCGGAGCGGTGGTGCGCGCCGGCCAGTTCGATGCCGCGTACCAGGGCGTAGGCGGCATCCCGGGCGGCGGCCAGGTCCGGGCCGGTGGCCGTACCGCAGAGGACCCGGCCCCCGGCGGAGCGCAGGGTGCCGTCGGCGTCCCGGCGGGTGCCGGCGTGGATGACCCCGGCGCGATCCGCGCCGGTGATCACGTCACCGGTACGCGGCTTCGCCGGGTACCCCTCGGCGGCGACCACGACAGTGACGGCCGCGCCGTCGCGCCAGCGCAGTGGCGGGTGCGCCGCCAGTGCGCCGGTGGCCGCCGCGTGCAGCAACCCGGCCAGCGGCGTCTCCAGCAGGGCGAGGACGACCTGCGTCTCCGGGTCGCCGAAGCGGGCGTTGAACTCGATCACCCGGGGGCCGGCCGCGGTCAGCGCCAGCCCGACGTAGAGCAGGCCGGCGAACGGGGTGCCCCGGCGGCGCATCTGCGCCAGCGTCGGGTGCACGACGTCGGCCATCACCTCGTCGACCAGGTCCGGCGGCGCCCAGGGCAGCGGCGCGTACGCCCCCATGCCGCCGGTGTTCGGGCCGGTGTCTCCGTCGCCGGCCCGCTTGAAGTCCTGCGCCGGGAGCAGCGGCACCGCGGCTTCGCCGTCGGTGACCACGAAGAGGGACACCTCGGGCCCGGCCAGGTACTCCTCGATCACCACCCGCCCGCACTCGCGCGCGTGCTCCAGGGCAATCGCGCGGTCGTCGGTGACCACCACACCCTTGCCGGCGGCCAGCCCGTCGTTCTTCACCACGTACGGCGGGCCGAAGTCGTCCAGGGCCTCGGCGGCGCTCTGCGCGTCAACGCAGGTGTACGCCCGCGCGGTGGGCACCCCGGCCGCCGTCATGATCTCCTTGGCGAACGCCTTGGAGCCCTCCAGCCGGGCCGCCTCGGCGGATGGGCCGAACGTGGCGATGCCCTTGGCGCGCACCGCGTCCGCGACTCCCGCGACGAGCGGCGCCTCCGGGCCGATCACCACCAGGTCTGCCCGCACCTCCACGGCGAGCGCCGCGACCGAGGCCGGGTCGCCGGTGTCCGCCTCCCGCAGTTCGGCGACCGAGGCGATACCGGGGTTCCCCGGCACCGCCACCAGCACCTCGACGGACGGGTCGTCAGCGAGCCCGAGCGCGAGCGCATGCTCCCGCCCGCCGCCTCCCACAAGAAGTACGCGCACGACCCCGCATCCTACTGCCCCGAACCCCACCCCCGGTTGATCATGAAGCTGGCGACAGCATGTGAGACCACCGTGCCGCCACGTCAACCAACTTCATGATCGACGTGAGGGGGCGGTCACTCCACGGACCAGAGCAGGCAGAAGGGCTTGCCGGCCGGGTCGGCGTAGACCCGCCAGTTGTCGCCCTCACCGGGCAGCCGTCGCGCACCGATCGCGAGCGCCGCCCGCTCCCCGGCCTCGATGTCGTCGACCGTGACGTCGAGGTGGAACTGCTGCTGGTGGGCCCGGTCCGGCCACTGCGGCGGAGTGTAGGTCTCCACCTGCTGAAACAGGATCGGCCGCGCGCCCTCCTCGCCGATCATCGCCATGCCGTCACCCTCGTAGGTGATCGGTTTGCCGAGCAGCTCGCTGTAGAACGCGGACAGCTCCTTGGCGTCGGGGCAGTCGAGCATGACGCCCATCAGCGTCACCTTCGGGTCGTCGGCCCTGAGGCACAGGTCGAACGGGTGACCGGCCGGGTCGGCGAGCGTGTGCCAGGTCTCGTTCTCCCGGAGCAGGGTCGCACCCAGGGCCACGGCCCGCGCGGTGCCCTCCGCCAGGTCGGGCACCCGCAGATCGAAGTGCGCCTGTTGCGGGTGCGCCGGATCGGGCCAGCGCGGCGGCACATGGTTGGGCGCGTACTGCAGGCCGACGCGCCAGCCGTCATCGGTGGTCATCGTGATCCACTCGTCGTCGGCGTAGCGTACGGTCCAGCCGGCGAGCCCGGCGTAGAAGGCGGACAGACCCCCGATGTCGGCCCCGTCCACGACGATGGTCTTGAGCTCTCCGATCATGCCGTCATCCTGCCGGACCCCACCGACATCCGTGCCGAGACGCCCAGCGCAGCCCCCATCCACACCCTGCTGTGGACAACCGGTCCACAGCCTGTGGACAACCGCGGCCCCGGGGTCCGCCAGACGGGGACGGGGGCGGTCGCTGTCAGGGGA
>NZ_SMKD01000136.1 GCF_004348595.1 Micromonospora sp. KC723 | reverse complement strand
GGGTGGGAGGGCTGCCATGAGCGTCGACCAGGAGACAACCGTCAACGAGGAGCGGCACCCGACCGGCGCGGTATCCACAGCGACCATGTTCGGCTACGCCGCGGCCGCGCTCGTCCTCTTCGGGTGGTTCCTCTTCGGCTGGCTGGTGCAGCGGCAGGGTTTCGTCGCCTCCGTCGGGGAGACCGCCGGCGCCGCCTTCGCCCTGCTGCTCTTCGTCTCCGTGGTCGGCACCGTGCGCCGGGACCGGCGCTGACCGGTCAGTCCTCCCGCACCGCCGCCGTGATCCGGTGCAGCGCGAAGGTGTGCAGCATCTCCGTGCGCTCGTCCTCGGCCCGCAGGTAGCCGGCCCCGATCGACACCGGCCGGACCAGCCGGGACGCGGTCGCCCCGTGCGCGTCGACGTATCCGACCCAGACCAGCGCCTTGTCGCGGAGCGCCTGCTGGAGCACCGCCAGCGCGTCGCTGTGGCTGTGCGCCGGCAGCGGGCCGGCAGCCGTCCGCGTCGTACCGCCGCGTACCACCGCCGGGGCCCGCCGGGCCGCCCGCGCCGCCGCGTCACCGCGCCGGATCTGCTCCACCACCCCGAGCAGCCGGGGCATCGCCAGCTTCGGGGCCGCCAACGGGTCGACACCGCGAGTGGCCACCGACGCCCGTGCGGGAGCCCGCCGGAGCTTCGGCCGGGTGAGGACCGCCGAGCCGGCGGCGTCCTCCGGTACCGGGGCGTATCCGGCGTCGCGGAGCGCGACCAGCATCCGCTGCACCTGGTACGGGGTGACCAGCACCGTCGGGGCGAGCCGGCGGAACGCCAGCGGCTCCAGCCGCCGGTCGGCCAGCACCTCGGCGAGCAGCGCCTCGTCGTCACTGCGCACGTACCCGCCGGCCGAACCGACCCGCAGCCCACCGTGTTTGCGCGCGACGTCGTCCACCAGGTACGTCAACCCCTGCGGCACCGGGGTACGCGACCGGCGGCGGAACAACGCGTGCAGGTCCTCGGCCGTGTAACCGGCGTCCAGGGCCCGCCGGACGCTGGCGGCGCTGACCCGGTGGACGCTTGCGCCACCAGCCGACTCGTGCTCGGCCACCACGTCCAGCTCGGCGGCGAGCATCGGATCCGGCGGACCGGGCACCACCACGGACAGGTCGGCCTGCACCAGGAAGTGGTCGACGGGGGCGGGAAGCAGGGCGTCCAGCGCGCGTACCGCGCTCGACGGCTCGCCGCTCTCGGCGTCGGAGCGCAGGCCCAGCGGGTCGTCACGTTCGTCGGTCTCGGTGACGTCGGCCAGCAGCAGCCGCCCGTACGAGGTGAGCGCGCCCAGCCCGGTCACGCCGAGCTGGGCCGCCTCGGTCAGCACCTCCCGGTGGGCGGCCTCCCGCCCCCGGCTGCGGCGGGGTGCGCGCCAGTCGAGCAGCGCCAGCACCTCGTCGGGGCTGGGCGCGGTGGCCGGCGCCAGGCCGGCGAGCACCCCGAGCACGGCCCGCCGGGCGGCCGGCGCCCCGGCCCGTTCCGCCTCGGCGGAGAGCACGCTGATGGGGCGGTCCCGGTCGTCGCGCTGGCCGACCAGCCCCGCCTGGCGGCTCATGGTGAGCCAGGCCCGGGCCAACTGCTCCCACCGGTGGGCCAGTGACATCGCCCGCCACACCTCGTACCCGCCGGTGGGCAGCACCTGCTGGTCGGCGCCGTACCGGGCGGTGGTCGTCCCGGGCAGGTCCGTCTCCCCGACCAGCCCGGCCGCGTACGCGACCTCCAGGACCAGCGCGGCCCCCGACTCGTCCAGCCCGGTCACCCGGGCCAGCCGGCGCAGGTCGCGGACTCCGACGCCGCCCGAGCGGAGCACCGGCGCCGGTTCGGCGGCCAGGCTCTCCAGCAGCGCCTCGGTGTGGCGTACCAGTTCCATGGTCTGTCCGGCCCCGGCGGAGTCGGCGAGCTTCGGCTCGCGGGGCGTGGCGGCCACCGGCGGCGGGCTGGTGCGCAGCGGGCCGAGTGGCCCGCTGTCGCGCCGCAGCAGCTGCCCCACCTCGCGGGGCAGCTCCACGGTGCCGGTGGAGACCCGGACCAGCAGTCGGGCATCCACCAGCCAGCGCACCGGCGAGCCGGTCGGCGCGCCGCCGTTGGTGGTGTCCGGGGGCAGGTCGTCCTCCGTGCCGACCGCCGGGGCCTGGAGGGCGCCGGGCGGCACGCTGCCGACCGGCGGACCGGCGGCGAGCCGGTCCAGGACCGCCCGGGCCGACGGGGGAGCGGCGAGCAGCGTCCGCCGCAGTTTCGCGGGGTCCGCGCAGAGCGCCGCCGCCCGCGGGTCCAGCTCCGCCGCCGGCCGCCCCAGCCCTGCCGGGTACGGGGCGACCTCGTCCACGCTGCCCGCGACGCGCAGCGCGGACTCCGGGCCGTACAGCAGGAACAGCGCGCGGAGTCGGTCCACCGCGCCCCGGACGCTGGTCGGGGCGGGCGGGCGCGGCCCGGCCGTGGCCATCGCCAGCACGGCGTCGGTGGAGGTGGTGCCCTCCTCGGGGTGCCGGGTGAGCCGGGCGGCGTCGAGGATCTGGAGGGTGAACTGGTCCAGTCCGTCCAGCGCGCGGGCCACGGAGACCCGGGACTCGGCCCGGACGGCGAGCGCGGTGACGTCGGCCGGTACCGGTACGACAAGGTCGGGCCGCAGTTGCAACAGCGCGGCCAGCGACTCGTCCGGCAGGGCACGCAGGTGGTCGGCGAGTGAGGTGGTCATCGTCGTTCCACGCTAGCCCGGCGGAGGCCCCTCCCGCCCCTCGGACGTCGCGCCGGGTCGCCCTCGGGCGGGTACGTTCTCGGGATGGCTGCGCTGATGGTCGGTTTCGACCTCGACATGACCCTGATCGACTCGCGTCCCGGCATCGCCGCCTGCTTCCGGGCGTTGACGGCGAAGACCGGGGTGCCCGTGGACGCCGAGCTGGCGGTGTCCCGGCTCGGTCCGCCGCTGCGCACCGAGGTCGGGTACTGGTTCCCGCCGGAGCAGGTGGAGGAGGCGGTGACGATCTTCCGCGAGCTCTACCCGGCGTACGCGGTCACCCCGTCGGTGCCGTTGCCGGGCGCCCGGGAGGCGGTGGACGCGGTGCACGCCCGGGGCGGGCGGGTGATGGTGGTGACCTCGAAGCTCGGCCGACTGGCCCGGCTGCACCTGGACCACCTCGGGTTGGCCGTGGACGAGCTGGCCGGGGACCTCTTCGCCGAGGAGAAGGCGACCGCGCTGCGGGCGCACGGCGCGACGCTGTACGTCGGCGACCACGTGGCGGACATGGTGGCCGCAGAGGCGGCCGGGGTGCCGGGGATCGGGGTGGCCACCGGCCCCTGCGACCGGAACGAGCTGCGGGACGCGGGCGCACAGGTGGTGCTGGACGATCTCACCGGATTCCCGGCGGCGCTGGACCGGATCATCGGGCTAGCCTTGAAGCAGTAGACATCACGAGCGAAGCAGAGGTTCACAGGTGCCGACGGGTCGAGTGAAGTGGTATGACGCGGCCAAGGGATACGGGTTCGTCACCAGCGATGAAGGTGGCGACGTGTTCCTACCCAAGGGCGCGCTACCGGCGGGTGTCACCGACCTCAAGGGTGGGCAGCGGGTCGACTTCAGCGTGGTCGACAGCCGCCGGGGCGCCCAGGCGATGGGGGTGAAGCTGTTGGAGGCTCCGCCGTCCGTGGCGGAGCTGCGTCGGCGGCCGGCCGAGGAGCTGCACGGCCTCGTCGAGGACATGATCAAGGTGCTGGAGGCGAAGGTCCAGCCGGACCTGCGGCGGGGCCGGTTCCCCGACCGGAAGACCGCCCAGAAGATCGCTCAGCTGGTCCACGCGGTGGCCCGCGAGCTGGAGGTCTGAGGGATCAGCCCGGCGTCGGCGGCCCGGCCCAGCAGCGCCTCCACGGCGGCGAACCCCGCGTCTCCCAGGTCCGCGGTGAACTCGTTGACGTAGAGGTCGATGTGCCGGTCCACGACGTCGGGCTCCATCTCCTGCGCGTGGGAGAGCACGTAGTCGCGGCTCGCCTCCGGGTCGGCCCAGGCCTGCCGGACCGACTCGCGGATCCAGCCGGCGGCCTCGGCCGGGTCGACGGCTCCCCTGCGGGCGAGGATCGCGCCGAGCGGGATCGGCAGCCCGGCGTCGCCTTCCCACCATTCGCCCAGGTCGACCAGGGCGGTCAGCCCGTGCCGGGGATAGGTGAACCGGGCCTCGTGGATGACCAGCCCGGCGTCGTACCGTCCGGCGGCGACGGCCGGCATGATCTCGTGGAACGGCACCACCTCGATCCGCGCCGGTGGCCGCTCGGCCGACCAGAGCCGGAAGAGCAGGTACGCCGTGGTGCGGTCGCCGGGTACCGCCACGGTGGCTCCGCTGAGATCGCCGGTGGCCTGCGCGCCGGTCGTGGGGCGGGTGAGCACCAGCGGGCCGCAGCCGCGGCCGAGCGCGCCGCCACAGGGCAGCAGGTGGTAGTCGTCGAGCAGCCAGGGCAGTGCCGCGTAGCTCACCTTCACCAGGTCGAACGCGCCCCGCTCGGCAGCCGTGTTGGTGACGTCCACGTCCGCGTACGTCACCTCGACCGGCGGCGCCCCCGGCACCCGGCCGTGGACCAGGGCATGGAAGACGAACGTGTCGTTGGGGCAGGGCGAGATCGCCAGGGAGAGCGCCACGGCCCCACCGTAGCGCTCCGCGTCGGCCCGCGCTCCTGCGCTGCGCGTCGGTCGAGGTATGGCCTGTTGGCCGGATGCGGCAAGTCGCGGCATCCCGAGCATCGGCTGGCCGGGCTTGCCGCGGATCGGGAGCAGTCCCGGCCAGGGCCGCAGGCCCCCGCCTCGCCGGCGGCCTCCTGAACCACCAAGACCCCTACACGCGCCTAGTGCACCTGAGTACAGAAATGGTACTCAAGTGCTGTAGCGACTCGCCAGATATCCCCAGGCCGAGGTGTTCTCCACAGGGTTATCCACAGGCTCACCCGACGTGTGGATTGAGCGCCGTCCTGCGGCAGAGCATGGTCGTCATGACCGGATCCGCCCCGTCGACCTTGCTGCGACGCTCCGGGCACCACGTCGGCAGGCCGACCCGAGCCAGCGGGAGCTTGCGGAGCGGGCCGGGGTGCCGCAGACGACGATCGCCGGATCGGGTCGGGCCGTACCCCCGACCCTGCCTTCCGGCTTGTCGAGCGGCTGGTCCGGGCGACGGCCGGACGACTGGCCATCTCCGTACCCGGTTCCGTGCCGGTACCCGCCGGCGTCATCGGGCGGGAGAGCGTGGAGGGCCCGTCGGTGACCTGCTCGCTGCCGGCTGTGCCGCACGAAGGGCTGCGGGACGCCGCTGACCGGCACTGCCGCCCGCATCTCGACGCCCGGCCGGTCCGGGAGCCCTGGGACTGGCCGGGACGGCGGGCCGACACCCGGGTACCGGGATCCTGGCGGTTCGTGGCCGAGTTGCCCGATGGTGAGGCCGTCGGCGAGTTGTGGCCCACGAGGTCGCGGCGGGCTCAACGGGCCCGGATCCAGGGCAGCCGGCGGTGGGCCGGGACTGTCGGACAACGACGGCGGGCCCACGTCGTCGCGGGAGGTTGTGCTCGACGGGGTCCGGGTGGCCGCCGGGTGCGGCCGGCTCGGGATCGAGCGTCGGCTGGTGCGGACGCTGCTCGTCTGCCTGGCGGACGCGGGCGTGCGCAGCGTCCGTGCGGTTGCCCGCGGCTCGGTCGTCAATCTCCTGGCGACCTGTGGGTTCCGGGTCGAGCCGTACCGGCTGTTCGCCATGCGGTTCAGCGCAGCGCCCGGGCCGTCTCCGGTCAGCGCAGCACCCGGGCCGTCTCCGGTCAGCGCAGCGCCCGGGCCGCCTCGGTCAGCGCGCTGAACGCCTCCCGCATCCGCCACGCCCCCCGGTCGCGCGGACCGACCGGGTTGGAGATCGTGCGCAGCTCGGCGAAGGGAAGGCCGGCCTGGGCGGCGGCGACCGCCACGCCGTACCCCTCCATGGCCTCGGCCACGGCGGCGGGGTGCCGGTCGGCGAGGGCCTCGGTGCCGGCGGCCGTACCGGTCACGGTGCTGACGGTCAGCACCTCGCCAACGGTCGCGTGGGGGAGCGCCGAGCGCAGGGCCGCCAACAGCTCCCCGTCCACCTCCACCGCCGGCCCGCCGCCGAGCAGCTCCGGGGGCATGCCCAACTCGTCGATCGGGATGAAGCCCGCCGGCGACTCCGCGCCCAGGTCGGCGGCCACACTCCGGGTCGCCAGCACGGTCCCGCCGATCGCCACCCGACCGACGAAACCTCCCCCGATCCCGGCGCTGACCACCGCCCGGTACGGCCGGCCCGCCGCCTCGGCCAGTACCAGCAACCGCGCCGTCGCGGCACCCGCCACTGCCGGGCCGACCCCGACCGTCCGGACCGTCACGGTCGGATCGTCGACGCCGGCCCGCACCGCCTCCGCCTCGGCCGGCACCGCGGTCAGCACCAACAGCCCCGTCACGACACCGGCCCCGGCGACTGCCGCCGCTGCTCGTCGTCCGCGCCGCCCGGCCGGGCGGCGGAGGAGGGCCGGTAGATGTGGTACCCGGGCGGGGCCAGCCCGGCGTCGTCGTGCCCGGGACCGACGGGCGCGGGTGAGGTCGGCGCGGCCTGAACGGCGGCCTCGACGGCGGCGTCGTCCGATCCGGTCGCCTCCACCGCGTCGTCCGGTCCGTCCGCCTCCCGGTCCCGTTCGGTCAGCTCCCCGTCGGTGAGCGGCCGGCCGATCAGCCGTTCCGCGCGGAGCCGGCCGGCGACGACCGTGCCCCGGACAGCGGCCAGCACCCCGACCCCGGCGGCGACCGCGATGCCGACGCGTCCCGTGAAGGGAACGAGGCCCAGCGCCCCGCCGGCCACGAAGGCGAGCATCAGCGCGGTCTCCGAGTGGGCGAACGAACTGGCCCGCAGCCGCTCCGGGATCCGCTCCTGGATCGAGGCGTCCACGGCCAACTTGGCGATGCCGCTGCTGAGCGCCGCCACCAGGCACAGGAGCGCCACCATCGGCAGGGAGAATCGCACCGTGGCGAGGATGGCCACCCCGGCCACGATGGTCATGCTGCTGGACTGGATCGCCGCCGGCCGGTGGATGCGTAGCCGGGTGCCGAGCGCGGTGGCCAGGAAACTGCCGACCGCGAGCGCTGCGCCGATCAGGCCCAGCGCCGCCTGGTCGCTCAGTTCCCGACCGAAGAAGTCGGTGGTCAGGTCGCCCTTCTTCAGCGCGAACGCGAGGAACAGCAGCAGGAAACCGTAGAGGGTGCGCAACGCCGCCGCACCGACCAGGGTGGCGATCACCAGGCGACCGGCGGGCCGGCCCCGCCCCAGCGGGCGGTGCCCGTCGTGGCGCAGCGCCCGCAGCGGATGGGGGACCCGCTCCGGTGGCTCGGAGTCCGCCTTCGGCGGCAGTCGCAGCGCGATGACCATGCCGACCAGGAAGATCACCGACGCGACCCGGAGCGGCCACTGCGGCCCGAACCAGAACGCGGCCAGCCCGATCGGGGCCACCAGCGCTCCCGCCACCGTGCCGTAGACGCTGGCCCGCGCGCCGACCTGGGAGAGACCGAGGCCCTCGGGCAGCAGCCGGGGCACGGCAGCCGAGCGGGCCACCCCGTACGCCCGGGAGAGCGCCAGCACGCCGAAGGCCGCCGGGTAGAGGCCGAAGCCGCCGATGTAGTCCGAGATCAACCAGGCCAGGAAGGCCCGGCCGAGCATGGTGGTGGCCAGGGCGTACCGCCGCCCGTGCCGGAAGTGGTCGAGCAGCGGGCCGACCACCGGGGCCAGCATGGCGAACGGCACCATCGTCACCAGCAGGTAGAGCGCCACCTTGCTGCGCGCCTCGCCGAGTGGCACGTCGAAGAAGATCGTCCCGGCCAGGCCGATGGCGATCAGGGTGTCCCCCGCGCAGGAGAGCGCGTGCAGGTCGAAGAGGCGGACCATGCCCACCTCGCCGCCCGCGCCCCGCGCCCGGGCCGACCCCGCCCGCCGGGTCACCCAGCGCCCGCCAGTGACGGACCCTCGACACAGCAGGCGTACGGCGCGGATGCCCGTGCCGACGGTCCGTCCGAGTACGGACCGCCCGGAGCGGGAGAACAGCGGCATGTGCACCATCCTCACCCATCCGCTGCCCGCGCGTCGCGCCACCGGGGCAAGACGCCACCGGTGGGGTTCCTCGGGGAGTCCCTGACGGGCGGTGACGCGCATGGGGAACAATGGGTGGGTGACCAGGCCCGTCTCCCCCCGCGCCGCCCGCCTCGACCAGGTCTGCGCCGCCGCCGTCGAGGTGGCCCGCGACGCCATCACCGAGGTGGAGCCCACCGACGTCGGCGACCACCTGCGCGCCGTCGCCGAGGATGACCGGGTGGTCACGCACTACTTCGAGTGCCGGCTCGCCGGGTACCGCGGCTGGCACTGGGCGGTCACCGTGACCCGGGTGCCGCGCAGCCGGCACGTCACCGTCTGCGAGACGGTGCTGCTGCCCGGTCCGGACGCGCTGCTCGCCCCCGGCTGGGTGCCCTGGCAGGAACGGCTCAAGCCGGGCGACCTGGGCCCGGGCGACCTGTTGCCCACGCCGCCGGACGACGAGCGCCTCGCCCCCGGTTACCTGCTCTCCGACGATCCGGCGGTCGAGGAGGTCTCCTGGGAGCTCGGCCTGGGCCGGCCCCGTGTGCTGTCCCGGGAGGGACGCGCCGAGGCGGCCCAGCGCTGGTACGACGGCGACCACGGCCCCTCCGCGCCGATCTCGGTCGCCGCGCCCGCCGCCGCCCGCTGCGGCACCTGCGGTTTCTACCTGCCGCTGGCCGGCGCGCTGCGGCAGTCCTTCGGCGCCTGCGGCAACTTCTACGCCCCCGACGACGGTCGGGTGGTCAGCGCCGACCACGGGTGTGGCGCGCACTCGGAGACGCTGGTCGAGGCCGCCGAGCCTCCGGTCGACGAGCTGCCGACGGTCTACGACGACAGCGCTGTCGAGGCCATGTCGGTCAGCCGCGCCCCCGGCTCCGTCGAGGCGGCGGAGCCGGCCGAGCCGTACGGCCACCCCTGAGCGCAGCGCCGCCGGGTCGAGGACGCGATCGAGCGGATCGGCTCAGTCCTGACCGGCGGCGGCCCGGCGGCGACGGCGTTTCGCGTCGTGCCGCATCATCACCGCCAGGCCCGGGAAGCCCCACAGGAAACCGGCCAGGCAGGTCCAGAGCCAGTTCTGGTGCCCGTGCTCGGTGAGCCAGCCCCGGAACAGCAGCAGGACCAGCCCGGCGACCGCCCAGGCGACCAGCCCGGCGACCGCGAAGGGGACCATCGGCGGGTCGAGCGGCTCGGGTCGGGGCGCTTGCTCCTGGGGCACGGGACACAGCGTACCGGCATCACCTTTTGTCGCCCCCCGCTGATCTGCGACGATGCGCGCGACAAACGGTAGATCACCTGCGAGGACCTGATGGCCATTGCGCCGCCGGACAACGGCACCCCACCCGATCCCGCTCACCCCCGTACCGGTTTCGACCGGTTCTTCGAGGTCTCCGCCCGTGGTTCGACGATGAGCCGCGAGGTACGGGGCGGCCTGGCCACCTTCTTCACGATGGCGTACATCGTGGTGCTGAATCCGCTGATCCTGGGCGGCGCCGTCGACGGCGACGGCAAGAAACTCGCGATCCCCGCGATCGCCGCCGCGACCGCCCTGGTCGCCGGCCTGATGACGATACTCATGGGGGTCGTCGGCCGGTTCCCGATGGCGCTGGCCGCCGGCCTGGGCGTCAACGTGCTGGTCGCGTACGAGATCGCCCCGCAGATGACCTGGGCCGACGCGATGGGCCTGGTGGTGATCGAGGGTGTGATCATCGCGGTCCTGGTACTCACCGGTCTGCGCACGGCGGTCTTCCGCTCGGTGCCGACCCAGATGAAGACGGCCATCGGCGTCGGCATCGGGCTCTTCCTCACCATCATCGGCCTGGTCGACGCCGGCTTCGTCCGGCGGGTGCCGGACGCCGCCAACACCACCGTGCCGGTGGGCCTGGGCATCAATGGCAAGATCGTCAGCTGGCCGATGCTGGTCTTCGTGGTGGGTCTGCTGGTGACCCTGGTGCTGGTGGTGCGTCGGGTCCGTGGCGCGATCCTGATCGGCATCCTGGCCTCCACCGTGCTGGCGATCATCGTGGAGGCGGTGGCCGACGTCGGGCCGTCCTTCGTCGACGGCAAGCCCAACCCCACGGGCTGGTCGCTGAACGTGCCGGAGTTGCCGGACCGGATCGTGGACATCCCCGACCTGTCGCTGCTGGGCAACTTCAACGTGCTGAACTCGTGGAGCCGGGCCGGTTGGCTGGTGCCGCTGATGCTCGTCTTCACGCTGCTGATCACCGACTTCTTCGACACCATGGGCACGATGGTGGCGATCGGTCAGGAGGGGGACATGCTCGACGAGCGGGGCACCCCGCCGCGGGCGAAGGAGATCCTGCTGGTCGACTCGATCGCGGCGGCGGCGGGCGGTGCGGCGAGCGTGTCCAGCAACACGTCGTACATCGAGAGCGCCGCCGGTGTGGCGGAGGGCGCCCGGACGGGTGTGGCCAACCTGGTCACCGGTGCCCTGTTCCTGCTGGCGATGTTCCTGGCGCCGCTGTCGGCGGTGGTGCCGTTCGAGGCGGCGTCGACGGCGCTGGTGGTGGTCGGCTTCCTGATGATGACCGCAGTGCGCACCATCGACTGGACCGACTACGAGATCGCCATCCCGGCGTTCCTCACCATCACCCTGATGCCCTTCACGTACTCGATCTCCAACGGCATCGGCGCCGGCATCATCACCTACGTGCTGCTGAAGTTGGCGAGAGGGAAGGCGCGGGAGATCCACCCGCTGCTGTACGGGGTGGCCGTGCTGTTCGTGCTCTACTTCCTGCGCGGGCCGATCGAAGCCGCGCTGTGAGTCGACGCCCGCTCCGGGCCGGTCGGACCGAATCGGATCCCCGGCCCGGAGCAGGGCAAACCATTCCCGTGAGCCTGCTCATATCGCGTGTCGTCACGCCGGCTCATTAGTTAAGCTAACGATTGTGACGGAGCGGACGGTGACGG
Source organism: Micromonospora sp. KC723 (assembly GCF_004348595.1). Taxonomy (GTDB): domain Bacteria; phylum Actinomycetota; class Actinomycetes; order Mycobacteriales; family Micromonosporaceae; genus Micromonospora. The sequence goes on along the minus strand of NZ_SMKD01000136.1, from coordinate 3,058 downwards.
CGGAACGCGTGCCACCGGTGCGACTGGCTCCCCAGTTGCGTGATGCGATCACCCGACTCAACCGGCGGGTCCGGCAGGCCCGCCCGGTCGGTGACCTGACGGTCACCCAGCTCTCCGCGCTCACCAGCCTCAGGCTGGCGGGCGCGCTGACGCCCCGGGAACTGGCCGATGTCGAGCGGGTGCAGCCACCGACGATGACGAAGATCGTCGCGAAGCTGGAGGAGCGCGGCCTGGTGCGGCGCACCCCCCATCCGACCGACCGCCGCCAGGTCATCCTGGCGGCCACCGAGGGGGGCCGGGCCGTGCTCGAACAGTTCGAGCGGGCCCGCAACGAATGGCTGGCCGAGCGGCTGGCCGCGCTGACGGAGGACGAACGCGACACGCTGCGGCGGGCCGCCGAGATCCTCCAGCAGCTCGCCCGCGCCTGAGCCCGTACCGCCGGGTCCGCGCCGTCCGTTGTGGATACGGCGTACCGACCCGAGGAGGCGCACCAAGAGTGCAGGCGAAGCTGAGCACGATGTTCCAGTCCCTACAGGTCCGCAACTACCGGCTCTTCGCATCCGGGCAGCTGATCAAACTGGTCGGCGTCTGGATGATGTTCATCGCCCAGGACTGGCTCGTCCTCGAGCTCTCCGGCAATTCCGCCACCGCCCTCGGCGTGGTCACCGCGCTCCAGTTCACCCCGGTGCTGCTGCTCACCCTCCTGTCCGGCCGGCTCGCCGACCGGTACGACAAGCGGCTGATCCTCTTCGTGGCCAACGCCCTCTGGACGGTGCTGGCGCTGGCGATGAGCCTCCTGGTGATCACCGGCCTGGTCCAGCTCTGGCACGTCTTCGCCTTCGCCGCCCTGCTCGGCGTCGCCAACGCGGTGGAGACCCCGGTCCGGCAGGCGTTCGTCAGCGAACTGGTCGGCGTGCCGTTGCTGCCCAACGCGCTCTCGCTCAACGCCGCCACCTTCAACTCGGCGCGGATCGTCGGCCCGGCCGTCGCGGGCCTGGCCATCGCCGCCTTCGACGTCGGTCCCGTCTTCCTGGTCACCGCGCTCAGCTCGATCGCCCCACTGGTCACCGTGATCCGGATGCGCCCGGCCGAGCTGCACCGCAAGGAACTGCCCCCGATCGCCGAGCGGGACTCCGCCAAGGTCGTCGACGGCCTGCGGTACGTCTTCCGCCGCCCCGACCTGCTGCTGCCGATGGTGGTCATGTCGGTCATCGGGATGTCGCTGTTCAACTTCCAGCTCACGCTCGCCGCGCTCGCCAAGACCGTGTTCCACACCGGCGCCGCATCGTTCGGCCTGTTCAGCACCGCGCTGGCGACCGGCGCGCTGGTCGGCGCGCTGGCCGGCACCGGGCGGCGCAGCCGCCCCTCGGTCTGGCTGGTGCTCGGCGCGGCGGTCGGCTGCGCCAGCTTCGGCACCCTGGTCGGTCTCGCGCCGGCGTACTGGCTGGTGGTGGTGCTGCTGCCGCCGACCGGCTTCTTCATGGTCTTCTTCGCCCAGGCAGCCAACCAGCGGGTCCAGCTCGGCACCGACGCCGCGTTCCGCGGCCGGGTGATGGCGCTGTGGGTGCTGGTCTTCCTCGGCACCAACCCGGTCGGCGCGCCGCTGATCGGCTGGGTCGCCGAGAGGTACGGCGCGGGGGCGAGCATCTGGCTGGGCGGGCTGGTGTCGCTGGCCACCGCCCTGCTGGCGCTCGCCTGGCAGCTGCGGCGCGCCGGCGCCCGGCTCCGCTTCCGGGTGCTGCCCATGCCCCGCTTCTACGTCGTCTCCGCTCCGGACTGCTGACGGCTCCCCCCGGGGCCGGCGGTGTGAGTGCCGGGTCACCCTGGGTCAGGTTTCTCGTCCGGATGCCGGCAATCCGGTGGCGGTGGCCGGGCGTGGGCCTTAGCGTCGATATGTGGGAGGCGGTAGCGGGGCCCTGACGCTGGTGTTGGCGTTTGTCGCCATGGCGTGCCTGCCGGCGGTGTTCGCCCTGCTCTTCTGCCTCGACGAGATCATCGACCGGGTCGCCTGCGGGTTGGCCGAGTGGCGGGAGCGGCGTCGCGAGCGGCGTACCCTGGCCCGGCTCGACCGCTCCTTCGACGGCGATGCCCTCCCCCGCGACGTCGACCCGGCCCTGCTGGACCAGCCCGGCCGGCAGCCCTTCGAACGCGTCGCCGCCGACCTGCGCCGCCTCGCCGGGCATCGGCTCGCCGCGGGCGGCCGTTCGGTGGTCTGGCACAGCTCGGTCATCGACGCGTACGACGACCGGCTCCGGGCAGCCTGCCGGGCATTGGGAATCGTCGAGCATCTGGGCGAGCTGACCGGAGTGGACCGGGAGATCGAACGGGTCCGGGTGGAAGGGCTGCTCGTCGGGGCGGGTCTGGTGCTGCCGGCCACCCTGGGGGTACGCCGGCTGCGTGACCCGCAGGCGTGAGGCTCTTCGTCGCGGTCTACCCACCGCCGGCGGCCGTCGCCCACCTCACCGCGCGGATCGCCGGGCTGCGGGTCGGTGCCGCCTCCGCCGCCGGTGTCAACGTACGCCTCGCCGACCCGGCCAACCTGCACGTCACCCTCGCCTTCCTCGGCGAGGTGCCGGCCGACCGGCTGGTCGACGTGCAGAGCGTGCTCGGCCTCGCCGCCGAGACCGCCCGGCGGGGCCGGGACAGCGCGCCCCGGCTCCACCTCGGCGGGGGTGGACGGTTCGGGCAGGGCCGGTTCACCGTCCTCTGGGTGGACCTGCGGGGCGACGTGGAGGCGCTGCACGTGCTGGGCCGGCTGATCCGGGCGGGGTTGCGCCGCAACCGCCTCCCGTACGACGAGCGGCCGTTCCGACCGCACCTGACGATCGCCCGCCCCGGCGATCGGATCGACCGTTCCGATGTGGTGGCCGACTGCGGTGCCCTGGACGACTACCGGGGCCCGGAGTGGCCGGCGTCCGAGCTGGTGCTGGTCCGAAGTCATCAGGGTGCCCGCCCCCAGCACGACTGTCTGGCCCGCTGGCCCCTCTGACCGCGCCGCACCGCGTGACCGGGGAGGGGCGCATCGCCGCGCGCCTCGCGGCCGGGTGGGGGTGGGGTG
>NZ_SMKD01000135.1 GCF_004348595.1 Micromonospora sp. KC723 | reverse complement strand
GGGCGGGTAGGGACCGGTTCGTGTCCGGAAATCCCGGCTGAACACGATGAAAGCTCTGGTCGTCTACGATCCGCTGGGCAAATTGTTGTTCTGTGGCGAGACCCGTCCGGGCTCGATGCACGGCCTCACACAGATCCACCTCGCCGATCGCGGCCCGCTCGTACCGCAGACCCACAAACCGCGCCCCCCCTGAACCCAGTTCCGGTGACGGCCAGTCAGCGCTGGTGACGGGCCGCCGCGACTCTGACGCACGCCGCCCCGTCCTCATGAATCCTCAGCCTCAACACGAATGCCCGCCGCCTGCGCGAGACCGTAGGACAGGCTGATCAAATCCGTGTGATGAACGACAGCGCCTTTCCAACTGGTGAGGTCGCCGACGCCGGCCAGGTTGCAGCCACGAAAGCGGGTGCCCTCCATGGAGGCATGGTGGAACACCGCACTGGTCAGGTCGCAATCCCGGAACACCACCCCCCGCAGGTCCGCGTTGGTGAAGTCAGCGCTGTGAAGGTTGCATCCCGCGAATGTCACCGCGTCGAACGTCGTCATCCGCCACGCCGACAGATCCGCACGACACTCCGTCACCACAACGTCTCGCAGCACACCATCGGCCCAGGTCACACCCGTCATCCGGCACTGCGCCAGGCGTACCCGAGTCATGCTGCCACCGTCAGCGCGCACATTCGCCAGGCTGGAATCGGTCACCAAACAATCGGTCAACGTCACCTGGTCCAGCCGGGACGCGGACAGATCTGCGCCTCGGAGCCGACACTGCGCGAACGTCACGGACGACGCATCCTGATCGACCAGATTCGAGCTGTAGAAAGCCACCGCCTCCAGCTCCGACTCCGGCTCCAGTTCGACACCCTCAAACAGCGTCACCTCGGCCGGCGGCACCGGGCTTCGGGGCTCCTTCGCCTTCCGCGTAGCAGGTGAACAGACAGCGGATCCACGCCGGGCGGCCATAGCCTTCACCCTAGTGGCCTTGCTGTTGCTGGATCGACCGGCCTCATCGGCGTGTCTTGGTGTGGATGGCAGCGCCATACGTAGCGGCCCAGAGCGGCCCGGAGAAGACCACCCGGACGATGGCTATCGGTAGCGCTGCCAGACCGCCGATCGGTCGCCGGCCACGTAGGTACGCAGTCGGTGCCCCAAGGTCTGTGCTACTTCGGGTCGGCCTGTGAGCTTGTGAACACGCCGCCGCGCCCGGCGCCCGGTGCGCTCAGCCGGTCGCCTTGACCTCCAGCAGCCCCACCGACGCGGCGTTACCCTGCAACACCACCCGCAGTCGGGACGTGTTCACGGCGGAGAACGTCAGTCGGTTGTACTGGTTGAGCCCAATCGGATACCCGCTGGCCCCGGGCACGTCGGCGTAGGCGCTGCCGGTCCAGTACTGCAGCCGCCACGAGGCCGGCAACCGCACGCCCCCGTTGTCGTCGAAGAAGTACACCTCCGCCGCGCGCAGGGTCTGCGGGGACGACCAGGTCAGCTCCGCCCACTGCTCCCCCGCGTTCGGCCAGGTCCCCCACCGCGGGTTCACCGTGTCGTTCGACGACGGCGGGTCGATACCGTCGTTGAGTGCCGCCACCGACTCCCACGGTGAGGTGTACGACGCCGAGGGCGTCGCCGAGCCGGCCAGGTTCTCCGACGGCGGCGGGTTGCCCCCGCGGGCGTACAGCTTGACCTCGGTCAGACCGGTATGGAACCCGGACGCGTGGGTCAGTTGCACCCGGATGCGCTGGGTGGTGACCGCAGTGAAGCGAACCCGGTTGTAGTTGGCCCGCGGCACCGTCGGGCTCAGGACCTGTCGCGCCGCGGTAGCCCAGGCACTGCCGTTCCAGTACTGGACGGTGTACGACGCCGGCGCCCGGTAGCGGCTGCCGGCACGGTCGTCGCGGAAGTACAGCCACACGTCGTCGACGGTCCGGGACTGGCCGAAGTTGACCTCGTACCAGTCGGTGGCGTTCGGCGAGCCGAAGCTCCCCCAGATCGGTGCGTTGGTGGGAAATCCGTCGGTCGCGGCGCCGGTGGAGGTGCCCGAGGCGGTGTACGACGCCGACGTCGTCGCGCCCTGGGCGAGGTTGGGCGTGGTCGAGGCCAGGTCGACACCGGCCTTGGCGAACGTGCCGACCATCCGGGCGCTGGTGTGGCTGACGTCCTGCGGCAGCTGCAGTCCGGAGAAAGCCGCGCTGAAGGTGGTCGTACCGCCCGCCGGCAGGGTGACCGCGCCGGTGGCCGGGTCGTAGAGCACCCTGGTCAGTCGGTCCACGGTGGCGACCCGGTTCCCGTTGAGGTATATGGAGTAGCCCTGCGGGACTCCGGAATACCGGGTGACACCGTCGGCCGGGTCGTCCCACACCACGCTGAGGTTGGCGTTGCGGTAGCGCAGGTTGTTGACCGCGAAGTGGGACCAGCCGATGGGGATCGGATGCAGTTCGATCGTGTTGTCGGTGCGGGGCCGCAGGCCGGCCACGTCCTCGACAACCGTCCAGTTGCTGCTGCCGAGGATGTTGTGGTGGATCCAGGACCGGTAGGTGATCGACGAGCCGTTCCAGTTGGACCAGAACTCGTTGGCGTCCGGCCACTGGGTGTTGCCGTTGATGTACTGCGCCCAGGCGTTCCAGTAGAGCAGCTTCTTGTAGTGCTCCGCGGTCATCCACTGGTTGGGGTAGTTGCGCAGTACCGAGGAGTAGAGCCGGAACTGCACCGTCGAATTGATGGTGGAGAAGTTGTTGCTGCCGGGGTTGCCGGCGGCGGCCGCGGCGGCCTTGTCCCGCTGGTTGGCGGTGTAGAACGGGAAGATCGGATACTCGGCCGGGTCGTCGAACAGCCGGAGGGCTTCCCGGTACGTGGCGGTGTTCGGCATCAGCCCGACGGCGTACGGATAGTAGTTGTTGATCTCCTTCCACGGCACGTGGGTGTTGGTGGCCACGTGACGGTGCTCCAGCAGGCGTCGGCCCGGGTTCCACAGCACGTTGACGATGCCGTCGCGGATCCGGTTGGCCAGGGACTGCATTTCGGTGGCCTTGGCCGTGTTGCCGATCAGCGTGTACGCCTGGGCGGCAGCCAGCGCGTTGCTGTAGACGTACGCCCCCTCGGCGCGGTCGAGGTTGCCGGAGCGCCAGTGGAAGGACACCGCGTCGGCATCGTTACCGGTCATCGCTCCCCAGTCGTACTCGATCACCCCATTGTTGTTCGTGTCGTAGGTGGCAAGCTGGCCCTTGACGTCCGACTCGGCGTAGCGGGCGAGGTTGTGCAGCATCGCCGGCTGCCCACCGTGCAGCTGGTACGCCCGCCAGGCGGCCTCGGAGAGGTACTGGGTGTAGCTGTTCGACCAGTTCTCCGGGTCCCCGGGATTGTCCATGTACCGACCGTTGGCAGACGACTGCCCGACGGACAGCCAGGGCCCGTACGAGTAGATCGGGTTTCGTAGGTACTTCAGGTCGTCGACGTGCATCGGTTGGGTCAGCACGATGGCGTTGTTGTACCCGGTCACCCCTTCGATGGAGGTGGGGAACTGGAAGTCCTGGCCGGGGATGTCGACGTCGAGGTGGTTGAAGCGCATCAGCCACCAGCGGTAGTAGATGTTCTTCTTGATGGCCGGGTCCGGCACGTCGATGTAGGGCACGTTCTCCGCCCACCAGCGGTTGTACTCACGCACGTGGGTGGCGAACGCGTTCGCCGGGTTGGCGTCGCGGTAGCTGGCGTACTCGGTGAGCGACTCGGGGATCTCGTCGGTGACGAAGCCCATCTGCACCTTGGTGGTGATGCTCTGGCCCGCGCCGAGGCTGACTGAGCGGTTGAGGCCGCCGCTGCTGACGGTGAACCCGTCGCCGGACAACCGCGGCCGGATGGTGGTCAGGTTGTTCTTCACCTGCCGGCTGCCGGTCAGCTCGCCGCCGCTGCCCGAGGTGGCGTACGGCGAGGTGACCCGCAGCTGCACGGTGCTGCTGGCCGAGCCGGTGTTGGTCACGGTCAGGTTGGTCACCGCCACGTTCTGGTGGGTGATGAACTTCGTGACATCGATTCGCAGGCCGCTGCCGGTGTGCACGCTGCGCCAGTGGCTGGGGGCCTGCCAGCGCTGCGCCACCTGCTCGGTTACGGTGCCGGTGCCGGTGCCGGTGGTGATGGTGTAGGCGTTCTGGCTGCTGATGTTGTCCCAGTAGGCGGTGTTGCCGCCGAAGCCGATCACCGACGGGTTGTGGGTGTACATGAACAGCCCACGGCCCCGGGTCATCAGCCAGGTGCCGGCCGGGTCGTTGCCCGGCCGGGCGAGCAGCCGGTCCATCCAGAAGTCGGTGCCGCCACTTTCGGCGTCGTAGATGGCCTGCATGGTGTTGCCGGTGGAGTAGGCCACCGGCGGCGCCGGTACGGCCGGCCCCGAGAAGGTGGGGTAGCCGATGGTCTGCTCGGCGTGCGCGGGCCCGGTGGTGACGGCTAGGGTGCCCGCCGCCAGGGTCGCCGTGAGGAGGGTGGACAGGGTCGCGCGGAGGGGTCGACTTCTGCTCATGACTGGAACGCCATCCATTCCAGGACTCCGGTGGAGTAGCCGGCACGGGAGGTGATGCTCAGCCGCAGCCGAGTGGTGCTGACCGGGCTGAACGTGGTGACGTTGTACGTGTGACCCGCGACGCCGCAGGCCGACTGGTTGGGCACCGGGACGTAGCTGTTGCCGTTCCAGTACTGCACCTGGCAGGAGGCGGGCAGGTCGATGCCCTGGTCGTCGTCGAACCAGTAGGTGGCGGCTCGGTCGATGGTGCGGGCGCTCGGCCAGCGGTACTCGATCCACTGGGTGCCCTGCTGCGGCCAGTTGCCGTAGGCCAGGTTGCTGCGGTCGGCGGAGCTGGTCGGCACGCCGCCGTTGTTGATCGCGGCGAGGCTCTCCCAGGCTGAGACGTGCGAGGTGTCGGCTGTGGCGTCGGGCGCCAGGTTGGTGCCGGCCGGTGGCTGGGTTCCGCCGCCGGGGTTGGGCGGCGGGCCGGTGGTGGTCTGTACGACCGGCTGGATGGTGCCGTCGGCGTTGAAGTACATCCGGTCCACCGCTACCGAGCGGCGGAAGTTACCGCCGCCCGGCGCGTTGGCGTTGTGGTAGACCATGTACCACTGACCGTTCAACTGCGCCACGCCGGCGTGGTTGGTGGTCGAGGAGACCTGCCCGAGCACGACGCCACGGTGCGTCCACGGGCCCATCGGATTGGTCGCGGTGGCGTAGCGCTGACAGGCGTAGCTCGACGAGGTGACGCAGCCCTGGGTGTCGTTCGCCGCGTAGATCATGTAGTAGAGACCGTTGCGCCTGAACATGAACGGGGCCTCCCAAAAGCTAGTCAGCCCCTGCGGGGTGACCACCGAGCCCACCGTGTCGATCATGTTGCTGGCCAGCCGGACCGCCCGTGGCCCCCAGTAGCCGCCCCAGTACAGGTAGGCCTGGCCGTCGTCGTCGACGAAGACGGTGGGGTCGATGTTCAACGGCGACGAGTTCGGGGTGCTGTCGCTGATCAACGGCCCTCCCTTGGCGTCGGTGAACGGGCCGAGAGGACTGTCCGCGACGGCGACCCCGATGTTCATCCAACCCGCACCGTTGCCGTTGACCGATGTGTACCAGTAGTACCGGCCGTTGCGGTATTCGACCTCGCTGGCCCAGGCATCGGCCCCCGCCCACGGGAACGTACCGATGTTCGCCCGGGCACCGTGGTGGGTCCAGTTCGCCGCGTCGGTGGAGGACAAGACGTGCCACTCGCGCATGACGAAGTTGTTGTTGCCCGGCGCGGCCTCGTCCCGGCCGGCGTAGACGTACATCGTGTTGCCGACAACGAGCGGCGCGGGGTCGGCGGTGTAGATGGAGGTGATGATGGGGTTGGCGGCCGAGGCGGGCGGGGTGAGGGTCAGGCTCGCGGCCAGCGCCGCGGCACAGCCGGCGGCCAGGACGCGGACCACGGGTCGTCGTCGCATGGGGGTCTCCTGTCAGGAGGAACCGGACGGGTGGCGCAGGGGCCGGGGAACCGAGTGCCGTTGCCAGCGGTTGCGGTGCGAGCGGTCCCCGGCGACGGCGGGCGGGAGTAGACCCGGTATCCGTCGCTCGCGGCGACAGGTGGGGTTCGCCGCGGCATCGGGCGCGATCGCGGTCGTCTGCGAGAGCGAGGGCTCCGGCGGGGGGCGGCCGACAGGAGGGTGGACGACATGAATCCCTCCGAGAGATCGACATCCATCACTTCCCGCCGTTAGCGTGCAGCACGAAAACGGTTTCGGCAAGATGCCGGTGAGGTGAACTTTTACCATCCTCGATGGCTTCTCCGCTTTCCCCGCGACCACGCCGCGCACTACGCTTGCGGGCAGCGGAGGGCAGGAAGCGACTGACGGCCATCCTGAAAAAGCTTCCGAAAGGGTTTCGATGGGCCGAGGACGATTCCAGTCAGTAACCCTGAGCGACGTGGCCAACCGCGCCGGCGTCTCCGTCGCCACCGCCTCCAAAGCGCTGAACAGCCGCGCGGAGGTCGCCCCGGCCACCAGGGAACGGGTCCTGCGGGTCGCCGCCGAGCTGTCCTTCCAGCCGAACGTGCTGGCCCGCGGCCTGATCTCGGGGCGCACCCGCACGGTCGGGCTGCTCACCGACGAACTTGGCGGCCGGTTCGCCATCCCCATCCTGCTCGGCACCGAGAACGCCCTCGGCAACGGGCAGATGTCCGTCCTGTTGTGCGACGCCCGCGGCGACGGGATCCGCCGCCAGCACTACATCCGCACCCTGCTGGCGCGCCAGGTCGACGGGTTCATCGTGGTCGGCGACAGCAACGACCTGCGCCCGTCGTTGACCCAGGACATCCCGGTCCCGGTGGTGTACGCATACGCGGAGTCGACCGACCCGCGCGATCTGTCGATCGTCGCCGATGACGAGGGCGGCGCCCGGCTCGCCGCCGAGCACCTGGTGTCCCAGGGCCGGCGCCGGATCGGGCACCTCACCGGACCGGACACCTATCGCGCGGCCCGCGACCGGGCGGCCGGGCTGCGAACGGTGCTCGCCGAGGCGGGACTCGCCCTCGCCGGCGACCCGCTCTACGGCGAATGGTCGCAACGGTGGGGCCGGCACGCCGCCCGGCTGCTGCTGGCCGCCCGGCCGGACCTGGACGCGATCTTCTGCGGCAACGACCAGATCGCCGCCGGCGCCGCCGACACGCTGCGCGACCTCGGCCGGCGGATCCCAGACGACGTGGCAATCGTCGGGTACGACAACTGGGAGTTCTTCGCCGCCGACTGCCGCCCGCCCCTGACCACCGTGGACCTCAATCTCGAACAGCTCGGCGCCGCCGCGGTGAACCACCTCTTCGCCGCCCTGGACGGCAATCCCGGCACCGGTGTCATCCGGCAGCCCGGCCGCCTCGTGGTACGCGAGTCCACCGGGCCCGCACGACACCGCTGAACCTATTGGGGCGGCGGGCACGGGCGTTCGCCTGCCACCGCGCCGACGCGTCGCGGGACCGAAGGCCTTTTCCATCTTCCGACCAGCCCGACGGCGTGGTCGCTGCTGGTGATGGGGACGGCTCGGCCTACCGGGCCGTTGGCAGTGATCACCGAAAGCGGTTTCGGGTCACACCTGGGCCAGCCTCGGTAACGTCCCGCCGGCCGCCACAGCTGCATCGAAACCCGACATGTCCACCTGGGGCAGCGCAGGGCAACCGTGTCACCTTTGTCTACGAAAACCATTTCGGCAAGAGGTAACGCCGAATTCCGCCGATGCTTGCGAACCCCACCGCATGGCACTTGCTACCGCCCCGCGCCGCACTTAGCTTGCATGGAAGCCAATCAATGCCCCCTGGGTGCTCGATGCCGGCGGACACTCGGGCCGACCACTGGAGGACCGCCCATGACATCGCCCAGAACCGGCGCGCGACTCGTGATCGCGGTGATCGCTACGCTGGCCACCGCCGGCGGCGCAGTGCTGACGACCGCCGGGGCGCAGGCCGCCGCCCCCGGCTGCCGGGTCGACTACCGGATCACCAATCAGTGGACCGGCGGCTTCGGCGCCGACGTCACAGTCACCAATCTCGGTGATCCGATCAACGGCTGGACACTGACCTGGACGTATACCGCCGGGCAGCGCATCAGCCAGGCGTGGAACGCCACCATCACCCAGAGCGGCAACCAGGTCACCGCCACCAACCTCAGCTACAACGGCGCCCTGAGCACCGGAGCGCGCACGTCGTTCGGCTTCAACGGTTCCTGGAGCGGAAACAACCCGGCGCCAACCTCGTTCGCCGTCAACGGTGTGACGTGCACCGGCGCGCCGGGTACGCCGGCACCAACCACCTCGGCACCCACCCCGACCACGCCGCCGCCCACCAGCGGCTGGAACCCGCCGGCCCATCTGGTGACCCCGCTAGACCAGGTCTGGCGGCACGTGGAGGAGACCTACAACAACGGAAACCTGTACGGGTTCCGGAACTTCGGCTGGGACCAGGTCATGGCCAACCGGGGTTACCTCAACTTCTGTGTCCGGTGGGACTCCAGCGCCACCGTCACCGCCGCCCAGCGCGACCAGATCCACGCCACGCTCGCCCGGCAGTACAAGAAGTGGATGGACATCATGGTCGGCCACAACGGCTGGCCCTACGACAACGTGCCGATCAAGGTTGTCGGCTGGGCGGTGCGCGACCGCAACCAGCTGCAGTGGTCCGACAGCTCGGTCGACATCTACGTCAACAACATCCGGGAAAACGCTCCGCAGTGCTCCGAGGGCTGCGGACGGTACTCCAACCAGAACGGCCAGTACCCCAACTGCCCCGGCGGCGCCAGTCGGCACTACGACCAGTCGCTGTGGCTGACCGACGGCTTCGGCGGCGGCGCCGGCGGTGACTGGGGCCAGCGAATGGGCCGCGAGTACTACATGGCCAACCTCAATGCCGAGAACATGACCATCCTGCTGCACGAGATCGGCCACACCTTCGGCCTTGACGACTTCTACGACTGGACCCCCAGTGGCGTCGGCGGGTTCATCATGAAGGCCGGCAGCTCCGCCTCGATCACCGAGTTCGACGCCTGGATGCTCCGCGACTGGTGGCGCCACCTCAAGAACCGCTACGGCTACTGAACCACCGCCCCGGGGCCCGGCCAGCCTCCGGCCCCGGGGCGGTCGACCCGCACCCGGTGCGCGGACGCCGAACCTAGCCGATGGGCAGGGTCGACTCGCGAATCACGACGCGACCGGGGAACTCCTCCGAGCTGGGAACGGCACCATCGATAGCCGCGAAAAGCCGTTTGCCGGCCACCGCGCCGAGGTGTTTCAGGTTCATGTCGATGCTGGTCACGCGCGGACGAGCGTGGGCGGCAATCGCCTCCCAGTTGTCGAAGCCGATCACCGAGATCGCGCGGGGCACGTCACGTCCGACGTCGCGCAGCGTCTCCAGCACGCCGCGGGCAATCTGGTCGCTGCCGCAGAAGATGCCGTCGACCTCGGGATGTTGCTCAACGACCATCCGTGCCGCGGCCCGCCCCCAGGACTCGTCCCACGACCCGAAGTACGGCCGGTCGCCGACCATGCTCAGGCCCGCGGCGGCGAGCGTCGCCGCCGCGCCGGCGGCACGGTCCCGGGCCGCCTGGAACCCGGCCTCACCGGTGATGTGGGCGATGCTGCGCCGGCCACACGCCAGCAGATGTTCGATGGCAAGCCGTCCACCGCCCACGTTGTCGACCGTGATCGAGATATCGGCCGGATCCGCGGACGGGGCGTAGACATAGACGACCGGTACGGGGATGTTGCCGGCCAGTGGCGGGCGGGGGTCGGTGCGGGAGCCGACGACTATCAGGCCGTCCACCCGCCGGGACAGCAGCGCCTGTACGTGGTGCTTCTCCCGGATCGCGTCACCGCGCGCATCGCACAAAAAGACCGAGACCTGACCCGCCCCGAAGGCGTCCTCCGCGCCCATGAGGATGGGAATCGAGAAGCGCCCCTCCAGGTCGCTTGTCAACAGGCCGACCGTCCCGGTCCGGCCACTGAGCAGTCCGCGGGCCAGGGCGTTCGGCGCGAAGGACAGCAACTCCGCCGCCTCCAGCACCCGAACCCTGGTGGCCGCCCTCACCTCGCCTCGCCCGTTGATGGCCTTCGACGCGGTGGCAACCGACACTCCGGCGAGCCTGGCCACATCGGTGAGCCTGGGCGGGCGGTTGGCGGGGACCGCGGACTCGGTGGTCATGCGATGCTTCCTCCCAGCGACCGTCACAGGCAGGGTGCTCGTCGATGAGCTGCTGACCGCGGAGCCGGGCAGCCCTCAAAACAGTCAGCCCTTGGTGGAAACACATCCTAAAACGTTTTCAGCGGTGTTCCGGCATGGTTACGGCCCCGTCGCACCTTCAGCCCGTCTCGTGCGGAGCGCTCACCGGGATCCAGACGCGCATCGTCGACGGCCCGCGATTGGCCCAGGCGCGGTACTCCACCAGCGGCACCGTGTAGATTTCCTCGCCGACCACCCCCGCCGACCCGGCCGCGTCGGTGTGGTAGGGCCATTCGTGATCCCGCAGCCGTACCCGCCGGCAGCTCACCGTGACCCTGCCGTCGACCACCCTGGGCGGCTGGCTGGTGTCGACGCGAAGCTCGTCGACGTTCTCGACACCCGGGACGTCCACAGACTCCAGAGCGAGCACGAGCGGACCGTGCTCCACGGCGACACAGCCACGGATCGCGTCGATGCGAGGATCCGGGTAGGTGAACCGAGGTGCCACCGGCAGGGCCAGCAGGACCTCGTCGCCTCGCCGCCACCTCCGCCGCTCGGTGACCATGCCCGGGCCGACCGGCCGGGTCGCCCCGTCGACGGTCACCGTGGCACCCTGGCCCGCCCAGCCCGGCACCCGCAACGACAGCGACCAGGGGTCGTCGTGGTCACTGTCGATCCGCACCCGGACCTCCCCGCCATGGGGGTAGTCGGTGGCAATGGTGAGGCACAGGTACCGCCCGTCGGCCCGGCGATGCTCGACGGTGCCGGGCATGTACTGGTGAAGCTGGAGGCCTTCGTCGTCGGACGTGGCGACATACGCCGTCAAGCTGGCCAGGGTGCGGGCCACGTTGGTCGGACAGCAGGAAACCTCGAACCAGGGAGCCCGCATCGACGCCGCCGCGCGAAGGCTCGGCCGGTCGACGTCGGTGGGGGTGCCGAGCTCACGACGGTGCAGGGTGTTGGTGTAGAAGAAGCTCCGCCCGTCGGCCGACGGCGAGGTCGACACCACGTTCAGCAGCGTCCTGTCGATGAGATCGGCGTACCGGGAATCGCCGTCGGCGAGCAGTAGCCGCCACGCGAGCATCACCGAGCCGACCCCGGCGCAGGTCTCGGAGTAGGCGCGGTCGGGGGGCAGCATCCAGTCCTCGCCGAACGCTTCGTCCTGGTGGCGGGAGCCCTGTCCCCCGGTGACGTACGTGCGCCGCGCCACCGTGTTCTCCCACTGGGCGCGGACCGCGTCCAGCAGGATGACGTCCTTCAGCTCGACGGCGACGTCAACGGCGCCGGCGGCGAGGTAGTTTGCCCTTACCGCGTGCCCACGCAGAACGGTCGCCTCCCGGACGGGCAGGTCGTCCTGGAAGTACTCCCGGCCGAACTCCACATCGCTGAGCCGGCCGTGGCCCCGCCGGTCGACGAAGCGAGCAGCCTGGGCCAGGTAGCGGTCATCACCGGTGGCCCGGGCGAACTCCACCAGAGCTGTCTCGATCACCGGATGCCCGCAGATGCTGTCGATGCCGTCGGGCCCGAATGTCTCGCACACGTTGTCGGCGGCACGGCGGGCGACCTCGCGAAGCCCGTCGTCCGCGTCCGGCCGGGTCCGGATGCGGGCGACCGCCGCCTGCAGAAGATGACCGACGCAGTAGAGCTCGTGGCCCCACTCCAGGTCGGACCACCGCGGTGCCTGCCCTGACCGGCCGAACCTGGTGTTGAGATAACCGTCGGGCTCCTGCGCCCCGGCCACCCGCAGCACTATGGCCCGGAACCTGGACTCAAGACCGGCATCGCCGGTCCGGCCGATCTCCCACGCCAAGGCTTCGAGGAACTTGTAGACTTCCGAATCGGAGAACTCGCGCCCGCGGCGCTGCCGGGAAGGTTCACCCCGCACAACAAGGTCGAAGTTCCGGATCCAGCCTTCCCGTTCGAGCCAGTGCCCGATGTGCTCGAGGGTGGCGGCGCTGTTGATCGACTGCCGCTCTGCCCAGAAACCGCTGGAGAGCCGAAATCCGGTCAACCCCAATGGCCGATACCGACCGCGGATCGGCAGGACAGGTGCGGCGATCGGTGCGGTGCCGCTCATGCTCACCCCTTCAGCGCGCCGGACATGAAGCCGCGCACGTAGTGTCGTTGAAGCATCAGGAACAGAACGATGCACGGCAGGGCGAGAACGACGACGCCCGCTTCGGTCGCCCCGTAGTCGACGACACCCTGGACCTGACCGCGCAGATTGGACACCGCGAGCGGAAGGGTCATGCGTTCGCTGTCGTTGATGAGGATCAGCGGCGCCACGAAGTCGTTCCAGGCGGCGAGGAACGCGAACAGGCCGACGGTGATCAGACCCGGCTTCACCGCAGGCAGCAACACTCGCCACAGTGCGCTGAACGACGAACACCCGTCGACCAGCGCTGCCTCATCGAGCTCGCGCGGCACCGCCTCGAAGGAGATGCGCATCAGAAAGGTGGAGAACGGCAACTGGAACATCGTGAGCACGAGGGCCACGCCGACCAGGGAGTTCTGCAGCCCTACCTGATTGAGCAGCACGTAGAGCGGGATCAGCAACGTCGCGTAAGGAACCATCAGGATGGCAAGCGTGACCAGGAACAGCAGGTTCTTGCCGGGAAAGCGGAACCGCGCGAACGCGTAACCGCCGAAGAAGGAGACCAGCAGCGTCAGGGCGACCGTGAGCAAAGAGACGAACGCCGAGTTCGCGAGGTAGCGCCAGATGCCGGCCTGATAGTGAGCCAACGTCTGGTAGTTGCCGAACCCCCAGCCCTCCACCTGGTTCGTGCCGGCTTGCGGGGCGACCGAGGCTACCGCCGTCCAGATGAGCGGAGCCAGGAAGATGAGTCCCAGGGCTCCGGTGAATACCCAGTACGGCGTGCGCAGGGCGACACCGGCGATGGTGACGCCGTTCGATCGGCGGGGCACGGCCGCCTCGGCGACGCGGCGCCGCGGTGATCGGCCGGCAGCGGTCGAGCTGGAACGGGAAACAGCGGCCATCGGCGTCAACTCTCCTCGGACCGGAAGGCACGCAGCTGCAGTGCATTGACGAAGATCAGGGCCACCAGCACGATGAGGGAGAGCGCCGCCGCGACACCGAGGTCGTTCTGCCCTTGGAACGCCACCATGTAGATGAGCTGGACAATGGTGATCGTGCTATTGTCCGGGCCGCCCTTGGTGAGGATGTAGAACTGCTCGAAGGCGAGCAGCGAGCCGGTCACGCAGAGCACGGTCGTCAGTGCCAGCGTCGGGCGTAGCAGCGGCAGGGTGACCATCCGGAAGATCTGCCATCGGCTGGCACCGTCCGAACGGGCGGCCTCGAACACATCCGCCGGTATGCCCTGCAGGCCGACGAGCATGAGCACCATGTAGAAGCCGGCGTAGCGCCACACGATGAGGAAGGTCGTGGAGAAGAGTGCCGCGTTCGGTGAACCGAGGAAGGTGAAGCCCAGGGCATCCATCACGGGTGCCAGCGGGCTCGCGTACGGTGAATAGAGCACATAGAACAACAGGGACGCCGAAGCCAGCCCGAGGGCGCCGGGAATCAGGAACGACGCACGCAGCAGGTTGTTCCAGCGTCCCGACTCCTGTACCAGCAGGGCCAGTCCCAACCCGAGAGCCAGCAGCAGCGCGGTCGCGAGGAGGGTGTACTTGACGGTGAACACCACCGAGTCGGCGAAGAAGCGGTGGTTGATCGCCTTCACGAAGTTGTCCGGGGCATTGACTCCCTGGTCGCCGGTCAGCAGCGGCCACCTCGACACCGCCATCCTGATGACGAGCAGCAGCGGCACAGCGAACAGCGCCACGACGAACACCGCGGTCGGTGCCGCGTAGAGCCAGCCGAGCAGGCCCTGGCGGCCACGGGGACGGACGCGGCCACGGATCGCCGCACCGGGCGAGCGAGACGGCGTGGTGACTCTCATGGGAACCTCTCGTACTCGGCGGGGTGGGCGGTCGACGCATCCGGGTCGTGTCCCGCCGCAGCGGGTGCCAACCCAAAGC
>NZ_SMKD01000134.1 GCF_004348595.1 Micromonospora sp. KC723 | reverse complement strand
CCCCGGAGGAGCCCACCCCCGAGCCGGCGCCGATCGCCCCGAGCGCCGGCCCACCGACGCCGCACGCCCCGGGCCAGCCGCACGCCGGGTGGCCGGCCAACGCAGGCCCCGGGCACCCCCAGGGGCCGCCGCCCGGGTGGCCGTACCCGACCTGGCCGGGCCGACCGCCGCTGCCGCGCCCGCACGGACTGCCGCTGGCCTCGTACGGGGCACGGCTGGTCGCCCGCCTGATCGACTTCGGCATCCTGTTCCTGCTCAGCCTCGCCGTGAACAGCTGGTTCATCTGGCGCTACGTGCAGGAGGTCTCGCCCTACCTGACCGAGGCGTGGCGCCGCGCGCTGGCCGGCGACACCTCCCGGGAGGGGCTGCCGACGGTCGGCCAGCAGGCCGACGGGCTGCTGCTGGCCATCCTGCTGATCACCACCGCGCTCTGGTTCGCGTACGAGGTGCCGGCGATGGCGGCCGGTGGGCAGACCGTCGGCAAGCGGGTGGCGCGGGTCCGGGCCGTGCCGGTCGAGGCGGACCAGCCGCTCGGCTTCGGCCGGGCCGCCCGCCGGTGGAGCACCCTCGGCCTGCCCACCCTTCTCTGGTACTGCCTCTGCTTCGGGCTGGTCCTCCAGTTCGTCGACGCCGTCTCCGCGCTCTTCGACCACCCGCTCCGCCAGGCGCTGCACGACAAGCGCGCCCAGACCGTGGTGGTGCGGCTGCCGCGAGCCGACCCCACCCGTACCGCCCCGCCCGACCGTGCCGACCCCCCGGGAGACACCCCATGACCGACACCGGACGTCACCAGCCCGCGCTGCGGCTGACCCGCGCCGATCTCGACGCGCTGCCGAACTACGTGCCGGGCCGCAGCCCGGCTGACCTGGCCCGTGAGCTGGGCCTGGACGAGGCGATCAAGCTGGCCAGCAACGAGGTGCCGTACGGCCCGCTGCCCGGCGTGGTGGAGGCGGTCACCGAGGCGGTCACCGGTTCGCACCGCTACCCGGACATGGGCGTGGTGGCCCTGCGCCGGGCGCTCGCCGACCGGTACGGCGTGGACGCCGAGCGGATCGCCACCGGCTGCGGCTCGGTGGCGCTGGCCGAGCACCTGGTCCGGGCCACCTGCCTGCCCGGCGACGAGCTGCTCTACTCGTGGCGGTCGTTCGAGGCGTACCCGATCATCGCGGCGACCAGCGGCGCGACCAGCGTGCGGGTGCCCAACGACGCCGGGCACGGCCACGACCTGTCGGCGATGGCCGCGGCGGTGACCGACCGGACCCGGATGGTGCTGGTCTGCAACCCGAACAACCCCACCGGCACGGTGGTTCGCAAGGCCGAGCTGGACCGTTTCCTGGACACGGTCGGCGAGGACGTGCTCGTCGTCCTCGACGAGGCGTACCGCGAGTTCGTCACCGACCCGGCGGTGCCGGACGGCCTGACCTACCTGGACCGGCCCAACGTGGTGGTGCTGCGCACGCTGTCCAAGGCGTGGGGCCTGGCCGGATTGCGGATCGGTTGGATGGCGGCGAGCCCGGAGGTGGCCGCCGCCGTCCGCAAGGTGGTCACCCCCTTCTCCACCAGCCTGGCCGCCCAGGCCGGCGCGCTGGCCGCACTGGGCCAGGCCGACGAGATGCGGCGACGCTGCGCGCTGGTCGTCGCCGAGCGGGACCGAATCACCGAGGCGCTGCGCAAGCTGCTCCCGGCCGTCCCGTCGAGCCAGGCCAACTTCGTCTGGCTGCCGCTGGGCGACCGGGCCGTGGAGTTCGGCCGGGCCTGCGAGGCGCGTGGCGTGATCGTCCGCCCGTTCCCCGGGGACGGGGTGCGGGTCACCGTCGGCACCCCGGCCGAGAACGACGCCTTCCTGGCCGTCGCCGAGTCGGTGCTGGCCTGACCCGTCCCGCCGGTCCGCCTCGCCTCCGGAGGCGGACCGGCGGTTCAGGCGGCGGGCACGGGCTGCCGGAAGCGGGTCCGGCGGCGGTGGACGTACACCGCGAAGAGGGCCAGCACGAGCCCCGAGGTGACCAGGCCGCCGGTGAGCACCTGGCCGGCACGGTCCTCGCCGGCGGCTGCCGTGGCCGCAACCGTGCCGAAGCTGACCGGGCCGGTGACCGTCCGCTTGGTCCAGCCGCTGGCGAGGGCGAGCTTCGCCGCCCACGGTCCGTCCGGCAGGCGCCGGTCCAGGTACACCCGGACCACGGCGGTGCCGCCGAGCGGGAGTGTTCTTGCCTCCGCCCTGACCGGCCCCGCCGCACCCGTGACGCTAGACATACCATCGCCATCGATCAGGTCATACCAGACAAATAACTTTTTAGGCGACAGAGTGGGTGATAGTGCCGGTGTAGTGCCGGCAACCACGTCGGACGGGATGCTGATCCGCACCCTCGGCGTCCAGGCCACCATGTTGTTGCCGTTGCCGGCCGTCTTCCGGAACGCCTCGCGGGGCACGTCGAGGGTGACCGCCTGCGCCTGAGTCGGCTGTCCCGGCACGAGCACCCCACCACCCGTCGCCCGCACCACCGGCCCGGACCAGTAGGCGACCCGCCCCCTGGGGATGCTCCGCTGCGCGCCACCCGACCCGGCCACGAAGGCGGTGGCGCTGACCGTGACGACCCAGGTGTTCGGGTTGACCGGGCCACGGAAGTCGGCCACCTCGACGGTGCCGAGCGAGCCGGTGCGGGTGCCGCCGGTGAAGCCGACACCCAGGTTCACCGCCGCGGGGACGGTGATGTCGAGGCCGTCGACAAGGACGAGCGCCATCGCGCGTGGAGCAGGAGCCGCGCCGGGCGGAGGCGCTCCACCGAGGAGCAGCAGTGGACCGAGCAGGACTGGCAACACTCGCACAAGAGTGACTATAGAGGCCAATGTCCGATTTGCGAGGAAGTCAGGGGGCGGCGAGCACCACCGGCTCCGACATCAGGAAGTACGCCTGGTCGTCGTCGTCCGGGCCGGCCCGCTCACGCAACCGCTCGACCGCCAGGTAGCCGTCCGCCGCGTAGGCCAGCCCCGGCTGCCACGCGGTCCCGTCCCGCCCGACGGTGAGCGGGAAGCGGGACCGTTGCGCGCCGGTCGTCGGATCGAGGGTGACCAGGTCGCGCTGCTCGGTGAGCACATACAGCCGGCCAGGGCCGACCGCGAGCACCCGCACCGGCCCGAGGTCACCGCGCTGCCAGCGTCGCTTGCCGGTACGCGCCTCCCAACCCTTCAGCACCGGACCGTCACCGCCGACCACGAACTCACCGGCGAGCGTGCGGTCCACGGCGTCCAGGGTGGGCGCGGCGACCGGCTCACCGGCCCCGACCAGCCAGCCCCGGCCGGTTTCGTCGCCCGGCGCGGAGGTCCGCAGGCCCCGACACCGGGAGCGCGGGGTCAGGCAGTCCAGCGGCGTCACGGTCAGCTCCACCCCGGCGTCCGGGGGACGCCAGCGGGTCAGCACCGTGCCGGTCGTCACGTCGCGGAACTCCACGGTGGCCGGCGTCGCGCAGGAGTCGAGGGTGAGGACCTGCCCGCCGACGGTGGTCCCCAGAGCGGTGCGGCAGCCGGCGTCTGCGCCGGACCGCCACAGCTCGCGCCCGTCCGCCACGGCGTACCCGCGCAACTGCCCCTCGCCCTCGGCGACCAGCACGGCCCGGCCGTCCGGCCCGGCCGCCACGAAGAGACCACGCGGATCCCAGACCACGGACGCCCCGGTACGCCGGGCGGCGAACCCCGCGCCGGGCGGCGGCCCGTCGGCCCGCCAGGCCACCTTCCCGGTACGCCCGTCCAGCGCGACCAGTTTCCCGTCCGACCAGCGGCTGACCACCGTCGCGTCACTCACCAGCACCCCGTTGAGCTGCGCCGGCCACCGCCGGTACGACCAGAACGGGGTCACCCGGTACCGGCGGTCGGCGGGCTGGTCGGCGTACACCTGGCGCTGGGCCGCGTACACCCGGAGACGGCCCTCGACGACCAGCGGCGCGACGGGCAGCCGTCCGATCACACCGACCGCGGGCGTGACCGGCGGCGGCAGGTCGGCACGGGCGGGGGTGACCACCTCGGCGGGCGCGAGCACGCGGTAGCCGATGCCGGCGACCGCCCCGACGGCGAGCAGCGCCGCCACGGCGACCACGATCCGTCGCCGGCCCTTCGGGACACCCATGCGCACCTCCGCCCGGCACCCTACCCAGGCTTCGCTCCGGAGCCCCACGCCCCCGTCATGATCCCGTCGATCACCACCCGTCCTGGGGCGGTGCTCAGGCTGCCGCGGCGTCGTCCGCGCGGGTGACTGCGACGGCCAGGTCGGCGAGGTCCCGGCGGATCGCCCCCTCCACCGCGCGAGCGGCCAGCCCACCGAAGAGCAGCGCCATCACCCGGCCGTACGACGCGGCCGGCACCGCCTCGTGCTCCACCGTGACGGCGGTGCAGTCCCGGCCACGCCGGCGGACGTTCCGCAGCGTCCAGGTGATCCGGTAGTCGACCCCGATCCCCGGGGAGCTGAGCACGAGCCGGTGCGGCGCATCCACGTCACGCACCACGAACTCCTCCGCCTGCTCGCCGCCGTCCGGGCGGGTGCGGATCTCTCGCCAGGCGGTGCCGGGACCGAACCGCTCCGCGGTCAGCAGCTCCACGCCGCCGACCGTGCGCAGCCACCCCGCCCGCCCCGGCAGGTCGACCAGACAGGCCCAGACGTCGACGGCCGGCGCCTCGATGAACTCCGTGACCGTGACCGTCGACATGGCGCACCTCCCGTGCCGTCCACGGTACGGCGAGTGTGCACCTCAGGGGAGTCGGCAGGAGGATTTTCCGTCGCCGGTGCCCGACCGGGCACCGGCGCACCCTCCTCTTGCGGTGTTCAGGGGCGGAAACGGCCGAGGCGGATCGCCTCGACGAAGGCGCTCCAGCCCGGCGGGCCGACGACGAGCGCCGGCCCTTCCGGGTCCTTCGAATCCCGTATCCCGATCAGACCGTGGGTGTGCGCGAGGTTGTCGGCCACCTCCACACAGAGCCCCTGATCGTTGGAACGGCTGCTGGTGCGCCAGACCGCGCCCGCGAGATCGTTCATGCTCGTACCTCCTGTCCGCTGCGACGTGCCACGCCGACCGACGGCCACGCCACCGGCGGGGTGGCGTGGCGCGACGTGACGACGGGAATCCGGTGCATCAAACGCGGCAGGAGCGGCTGCTGATCGGACAGTGGGTGCGACCGGCGCGAGAAGGTCGTCAGCGGGCCGGCAGGATCCGCCCGGTCACCTCACCCAGGGCGATGGTGGTGCCGTCCGGCCCGGGGGCGACGGCCCGGACGGTGACGCTGTCGCCGTCCTCCAGGAAGGTGCGGCTCTGGCCACCGACCGTGACCGGCTCGGTGCCACCCCAGGTGAGCTCCAGGAAAGAGCCGACCTGGTGACGCCGCGGCCCGGAGACCGTGCCGGAGGCGTAGAGGTCGCCGGTGCGCAGCGACGCGCCGTTGACGGTGAGGTGGGCGAGTTGCTGGGCCGGCGTCCAGTACATGGTGGCGAAGGGGGGCTCGGTCACCCGCGCGCCGTTCCACTCCACCGACAGCCGCAGGTCGAGGCCCAGGTGGGGAGTGTCGCGGAGGTACGCCTGCACCGGGGGGTCCTGGTCGGGGGCCGGGACGAACGCGTCGGCGAGCGCGTCCAGCGGGGTCACCCAGGCCGACACCGAGGTGGCGAACGACTTGCCGAGGAACGGCCCGAGGGGCTGGTACTCCCAGGCCTGGATGTCCCGGGCGGACCAGTCGTTGACCAGCACCACGCCGAAGACGTGGTCGGCGAGGTCGGTCGTGGCCACCGGCGTGCCGAGGACGCTCGGCACGCCGACCACGAAGCCCACCTCGGCCTCGATGTCCAGGCGTTCGCAGGGGCCGACGGTGGGGCCCTGCCCGGTGGCGCGCTGCCCGGTGGGACGGACGATCGGGGTGCCGGAAACGACCACCGTGCCGGCCCGGCCGTGGTAGCCGATCGGCAGGTGCTTCCAGTTGGGCAGCAGTGCCGGCTGGCCGGGGCGGAAGATCTGGCCGACGTTCGAGGCGTGGTGCTCGGAGGAGTAGAAGTCGACGTAGTCGGCGACCTCGATGGGCAGCACCAGTTCCACCTCGTCGAGCGGGACCAGCAGCGGCTCCACCGCCGCACGGTGCGCGGGGTCGGTGAGCAGTGCGACGACCCGCTGCCGTACCGACGTCCACTGCGGGCGGCCGAGCGCCATGAACCCGTTGAGCGTGGGCCGGCCCAGGGTGCCGGCGGCGAGCACCAACCCGGCGGCCTCCGCGCCGGCCAGGTCGAGCACGAGGTCGGCGATCCGTACGCCGATGCGCGGTTCCCGCCCGCCGTGCCGGAACACCCCGTACGGCAGGTTGGTCACCCCGTACGGGGAGCCCTCCGCGCCCGTCACCCAGCTCATGCCCCGTGTCCCCCGTTCACCAGCCCCAGCCGGATCAGATCGGTCAGTGGTTCCAGGATGCTGCACGAGCCGAAGCCGACCCAGAGTGGACGCGGGTGGTCGCGCCGGGTCCGGGCCGTCTCGACCAGTTGTCGTGGGTCGGCCGTGCCGAGCAGCGCGGCGACCGTCGCCAGGTCGGCGCCGTCGGCGGCGGCGAGGGTGGCGGCCAGCACGTTGCCGAAGCCGTGGTGGGTGAAGCCGGTCTCCGGGTCGAGGTGGCGCAGCGCGTGGTGCAGGCCGGCGGTCAGTTTGAACGGCAGGTCCCGGTCGCGGCAGGCGCAGATCACCGCGGCCAGTTCGGCCGGGGTGGGGAAGAGTTCGGCGGCGAGCCCGCCGGTGCGGAACTTCGCGGCGACCGGCAGGCCGCCGGCCCGCGCCTCGGCGAGCGTGTCGAGCGCGCCCATCAGGCCGAAGGTCAGCGGGATCTCGGCGTAGACGTCGACGCCGGTCAGCCCTTCGGCGAGCGCGAGCAGCGCGGCCAGGCCCGGTTGCGGGTCCTCCCCACGCCTGGCGACCGCCACCTCCACCTGTCGCGCGGTGATGCCGTCGGGCGGCAGGAACGACAGCGCGAAGGGCAACCCTTCGATGCCGGTGTCGCCGATCAGCCCGACGACGAAGCCGTCGCTGACCAGGCCGCTCAACTCGCCGGCGGCGACCGCAGAGGCGGGCACCAGCAGCGGGCCAACCAGGTCGGCGTACCAGGAGTCGCGGTGGGTGCGATGGGTCAGGGCCGCGTCGGGCAGGGACGCGCTGCCGGGCGGGAAGACCGCGGCGTCGTCGACCAGGCCGGCGAGGAGGCGGGGCACCTGCGTTGACACGACACAAGAATCTACGGGACGCTGTCAAGGAGCGGACAACAGTGTCCGGTTATCGGACGCGCACCGGGCCGGCGACAGGACGAATCGGGAGGTGGCATGCCGTACTACCGCCGCATCGGCGAGGTGCCCCGTAAGCGGCACACCCAGTTCCGCCAACCCGACGGCCGGCTCTACACCGAGGAGCTGATGGGCCAGGAGGGGTTCTCCTCCGACTCGTCCCTGCTCTACCACCGGCACGCCCCCACCGCGATCGTCGCCGCCGAGGAGTTCACCCCGCCGGCCGTCACCCGGGTGCCCAACCTGCCGCTCAAGCCGCGCCACCTGCGCACCCACCAGCTCGACGGCGCCGGGGCCGACCCGGTGCTGGGGCGGCGCCACCTGCTCGCCAACGACGACGTGCGGATCGGGTACGTGCTGGCCGACCGGCCGTCCCCGCTCTACCGCAACGCCACCGGGGACGAGTGCCTCTACGTCGAGGCCGGCGCCCTGCGGGTGGAGTCCACCTTCGGCGTGCTGGAGGCGGTCGCCGGCGACTACGTGATCATCCCGACCTCGGCCGTGCACCGACTCGTCCCCGCCGGCGGCTCCCCCACGAGGCTGCTCGTGATCGAGGCCACCGGCCACATCGGCCCGCCCAAGCGCTACCTCTCGGTACGCGGGCAGTTCCTGGAACACTCGCCCTACTGCGAGCGCGACGTCCGCGGCCCGGAGGCGACCCTGCTGGTCGACGACACCGACGTCGAGGTGCTGGTCCGCCACCGTCGCGGTTGGACGAGACACGTGTACGCCCACCACCCGTTCGACGTGGTCGGCTGGGACGGGCACCTGTACCCGTGGGCGTTCTCCATCCACGACTTCGAGCCGATCACCGGCCGGATCCACCAGCCGCCACCGGTGCACCAGACCTTCCAGGGCCCGAACTTCGTCATCTGCTCGTTCGTGCCCCGCAAGGTGGACTACCACCCGGACGCCATCCCGGTGCCGTACCACCACCACAACGTCGACTCCGACGAGGTGCTCTTCTACACCGGCGGCAACTACGAGGCCCGGCGTGGCTCCGGCATCGGGCAGGGTTCTGTCTCGCTGCACCCGTCCGGCTTCACCCACGGGCCGCAGCCGGGGGCGGCGGAACGGGCCATCGGGATCGACTTCTTCGACGAGCTGGCCGTCATGGTCGACACGTTCCGCCCGCTGGACCTCTGCGACGCCGCCACCGAGTGCGAGGACGACGGATACGCCTGGACCTGGGCACGCTAGCCGGATCTGCCAGGACGGCCACTCGGCCGACCCGGCAGCTAGCTACCGGGTCGCCGGGTAAGCACGCCGCCCACCGGGCGGGAGGGTTGAAACACCACGGCGGTGGCCCGGGAGATGGCGGGGGCCCCGGCGCCGTGGGTGTTCGACGCGATGACCTGCACCCGCACTCGGGAGCCCACATCCGTGCCGGTGAGCTGGTACGTCGTGGCGGTGGCGCCGCCGATCGCCGTGCATCCGGTGCCCTGGCTGGTGCAGCGCTGCCACTGGTACGCGTACGATGTGGGATCGCCGGTCCAGCTGCCCGGCTGCCCGGTCAGCACGCCGCCGACCCTGGTGGATCCGGTGCTGCTCGGCGGTATGGTGGCCACCGGGACGGCCCCCCGACCGGTGCCGCTCAGCGGCACGGTCTGCGTGGCGCCGGCCGGATCCTGGGTGTCGCCGTCGTTGTCGGCCAGCGTCAGCGTGCCCTGCCGGGCCCCGGCGGCGGCCGGGGCGAACGAGACGCTGATCGTGCAGTCGGCCCCGGATGCCAGCGGCACGGGGACGCCCGCCGCCTGGCAGGTGGTCGAGGTCAGGGCGAAGCCGGTGCCGGCGACGCTGATCCGGGCGACGCCGAGCGGCCGCCCGCCGGTGTTGCGCACGGTCACCGTGCGGGTGGTGGTCGAGCCGAGGATCTGGTCGCCGAAGTGGACCCCGCCGGCGGGTTCCAGGTGCACCTTCGGCGGGGACGCGGCGTACTGGTAGGCGCCGATGTCGCAGGAGCCGGCGTACAGGAACAGTCGGGTCGCGCCCCGCTGGTCGGTGCCGCCGCACAGCCCGGACGCGGCCGGGACGGCGTTGCGGGCCGGGCTGGTCGCGGCCAGCGCCCGGGTCGGTGTGGGACCACCGTTGTCCGTCAGATCGCCCACCTGTGGGTTGCCGACCACGTCGCCGTTCGCCGGATCCGGCCCGCACGAGGAGGCACTGTCCATCAGGTTGTACCGGCCCTGGATGGTCACGTCGCGGCAGTTGGTGCTGTGTCCGCCCACGATGCTGGCGGCGAGCGTGACCACGGGCTGGGTGCCGTATGCCTCGAACGCTGTCCCGGTGTTGTTCACGATCGTGTTGTGGACGCCGTTGAAGCTCGAGGGGACCGGCGATATCCCGGGCAACAGGACCGCGCTCCCACGCCCGCCGGCCGCCGTGTTGCCGCTGAGGGTGGAGTCGTGCAACTCGACCCGGCCGTAGCCGGCCATCGCACCGCCACCCCCCAGGCTCCCCGTTCCGGTGACCGAGTTCCCGGCGATGGTGGAACGCAGGACGGTGAGGGTGCCGGTGTTGTAGATGCCGCCGCCGAAGGCGCGGGCGGTGTTGAACAGGATCGAGCTGTCCGCGATGGTCGCTGTGCCGAAGTTCGCGATGCCGCCACCGTTGTGAGCGGTGCTGAAGCCCACGTTGACGCGCTCCAACCGGATGGTGCCAAGGTTTCCGATCCCTCCGCCGCCGGCGACCGCCGCCCCGTTGGTCAGGCCCATCCCGGTCAGCGTGACGTTCGAGGTGCTCGGCACAGAGATGACGCTGCCGACCCGGTTCCCGTTGATCACCGTGGCGCCGCTGCCCGCACCGATGATGGTCACCGCCAGACCGGACGGCACTTCGAGGTTCTCGACATAGGTACCGGGTCCGACCATGATGCTGTCGCCGCTGCCGGCGATGCCCAACGCCTTGGCGATCCTGCCGCAGGGTTGCGCCTGGGTGCAGACCTCCCCGCTGCCGTCAAGCGCAACATAGCGGACAGTCACGGCAGCCGTGGCAGACGCGGTAGGGGCAACCCACACTCCGGCGGCGACCAACGCGGACGTGACCGCCACCACGACCACCCTGGGTCGCCGTACACCTGGTCTGCCACCGAACAGCACGACAACTCCCCTGGACGATCATCTGGACGGCTGATCGTACGGGCACCGCGCCCCACCGTGAGGTCGTCCATCCGACCAAAGATGCCCGGCTGTCGGGTTTGACCGGAGGGCGGCAGGCCTAGCGGAACATCCGGGTGAACAGGGTCAGGCCGGCGGCGGTGGTGACCCCGATCGCCGCGACCAGCGGCCACGGGCTGCCGACCAGCGCGTGCAGCAGGATCAGCAGCGGACCGGCCACCACCGCCCCGATCGCCAGCGCCAGCGCCCGGTCGGTGCGCCGAAGTTCCGGCAGGACCTCGTCGCGCAGACCGGGCACCCGCACGGCGAGCCGCCAGAGGGCGAGCCCCACCACGACCGCCACCAGCACCGCGACGAACCGGGACAGCCCGCCGGCCACGGCGGCCAGCAGGCTGCCGACCAGCGTCCAGGCGCCGCCCAGCAGGACCAACCGCCGGATGCCCTCCTCGACCGGCAACGCCTCGGCCCGCACCGGGTCGACGGTGGCCAGCTCGGAGACCCGTTCCAGGGACTCGGCCCAGCGCCGCCGCTCCAACCGGATCACGCCCGGTTCGCCCGCCGCGTCGGCCAGGGTGGGGTCCAGGCGCAGCGCCTCCCGGTAGGCGCGCTCGGCCAGGTCGAACAGCTGCAACCGGGCCGTGACCAGCGCCAGCACCAGATGCGCCTGCGGTTCGTCGAGAGCCAGCTCGACGGCGCGCCACGCGGCGTCGAGCGCCTGCTGGCCGTTGCGCGCCTCGGCCAGGATCCCGGCGCCGGCCCGCTGCGCGTACGCGTCGGCCGGCCCGCCGGCCAGGATCCGGTCGGCGGTGGCCGCCGCCTCGGCGTACCGGCCCAGGTCGACCAGGGCGAGGGCCCGGGCGACCAGCGGCGCGACCGCGCCCGGGTTGACGGCCGAGGCGGAGTCGGCGGCGGCGAGCGCCTCGGCGGGCCGCCCCGCCGCCAGGTGCAGCCGGGCCAACAGGGTCAGCACCGGCTCACCGGTCGAGGTCGTCGGCGCCGGCTCACCGTCGGGGGTCAGCTCGTCGACGGCCTCGTCGTACCGGCCCAGTTCGGCCAGGAGTTGGGCGCGGTGGAACGGGCCGTCCGCGTCGTCGTCACCGGTCACGGCCGGGCCGCCGGGTCGTCGTACACGAGGGCGACCGCGATGCCGGCCAGCCCCTCGCCGCGCCCGGTGAAGCCGAGCCCGTCGCTGGTGGCGGCGGTGACGGTCACCGGGGCGCCGACCGCCTCGGAGAGCACCCGCTGGGCCTCCTCGCGGCGCGGTCCGATCTTGGGTCGGTTCCCCACCACCTGCACCGAGACGTTGCCGATCGCGAAGCCCGCCGCACGAACGCGCCGGGCCGACTCGGTGAGCAGCGCCAAGCCGGACGCTCCGGCCCACTCCGGCTGGTCGACGCCGAAGTTGGCGCCCAGGTCACCGAGCCCGGCGGCGGAGAGCAACGCGTTGCAGGCGGCGTGCGCCACCACGTCGGCGTCGGAGTGACCGGCCAGGCCGTCCTGTCCCGGCCAGTGCAGGCCGGCGAGCCAGCAGGGGCGGCCGGCCGCGAAGGCGTGGATGTCGGTACCCACGGCGACCCGAGGAACGATCATGGCCCCGAGGGTACGCGTCGACCGTGGGCCGCCGCCGGTGACGCCCGAGGTCAACGGCCGGTGGCCAGCAGGTGTTCGGCGAGCGCCAGGTCGAAGGGACGGGTGATCTTCAGCGCGTACTCCGAGCCAGGCACGCAACGGACCGGGACGCCCTGCTTCTCCACCAGACCGGCGTCGTCTGTCAACGGATCGCCGGCGGCGGCGTGGGCGGCGGTCAGCACGCTCCGCCGAAACCCCTGCGGAGTCTGCACCGCCCGCAGAGCCGCCCGGTCGACCGTGCCGAGGACGATCTCGGCGGCCCCGACCTCCTTGATGGTGTCGACCACGGGAAGGACCGGGATGACCGCGTCGTCGCCGGAGCGGACCGCCGAGGCGACCGACTCGACCAACTCGGGCGGGGTCAGCGCCCGGGCCGCGTCGTGCACCAGCACGATCCACGGCCCCGGCGGCACGGCGGCCAGGGCGGCCGCCACGGAAGCCTGCCGCTCGGCGCCGCCCGGCACCACGGTGACCGGCGCCACCGGCGCCAGCAGCTCCCGTACGGCCGTCACCCCGTTCGCCGGGGCGGCCACCACGATGGTGTGCACCGAGGGCGCCGCCGCGACCCGGCGTACGGCGTGCACCAGCAGCGGCTCGCCGCCGAGCAGGCGCAACGCCTTGGGCGCGCCGGGGCCGAGGCGTACCCCGGCACCAGCCGCAGGAACGAGGACCGCGACGTCACCGCGCGGATTGAGCTGCGCGGTCACGTCGCGGTCCTCGGATTCGTTCGCTGCGGGGTGGGTACGACGACGCCGTGGAATCAGGCCTCGGTCAGGACCTTGTCGAGCAGCGTCTCCGCCTCGTCCTTGGTGCTCTTCTCGGCCAGCGCGACCTCGCCGACGAGAATGTCGCGGGCCTTGGCGAGCATGCGCTTCTCACCTGCGGACAGACCCCGCTCGCGCTCCCGTCGCCACAGGTCACGCACGACCTCGGCGACCTTCAGCGGGTTACCGGAGGCCAGCTTCTCCAGATTCGCCTTGTAACGCCGCGACCAGTTGGTCGGCTCCTCGGTGTGTGGTGCGCGGAGCACGTCGAAGACCTTCCCGAGGCCCTCTTCGCCGACCACCTCGCGCACACCCACGATCTCGGCGTTCTCGGCGGGCACCCGGACCGTCAGGTCACCCTGCGCGACCCTCAGGACGAGGTACTGCTTCGGCTCGCCCTTGATGACCCGAGTCTCGATTGCCTCGATGAGTGCGGCCCCGTGGTGGGGGTAAACAACGGTCTCGCCGACACTGAAAACCATAGGTTCGAAACCCCTTTCGCTGTGTCTAGGGTAACACGCTCAGGCACCGATGTCCCACCGCTGTCCTGACCGTTGGCGCAGCTCAGGGGCCCTGTGAGAGGTATTTCTTCAGCTTGACAGGCGGCCAAACCGATGGTTCGAACACGCTCTGTGATGAATGGATGACAACCCGGTACGGGTGATCGGAGCGTGGATTTCTGGGGCTGTGCGCTCCTCCCATGGTATCCCGCCGCCGGCTCGCGCGCCCAGATCTGGCAGGAGGAGGGCCGGTACGGGACCCTGGAGGCATCCGCCGTCCGTTCGCGAACCGCTTTCCGGGGGTCCGATGGGCACGCCTGACGCAGAGGGCCACAGCCCGTCCGACGGGCTGCCCGACCTGCCACCGCACTGGGGTCGGCTGGTCATACCGGACGACGCCTCGGCGCTGGCCGAGGAGGCCGCCCAGCTCCGCCGCGAACTGCGCCGACGGGGCACCGCCACCCGCCAGCCGGCGTCGACCCTCCGCCCGGACGAACGGCGTCGGCTCGCCCTGCCCGCCCTCGTCCTGCTGGTCACGCTCCTCACCACCATCGCCGCCCTGGCAGGCGTCACCTGGCCCCGATCGCCGCGCGACCCCGGCCAGCCCCACGTGCCGCCGTACGCGTCGTCGTCGACACCACCCGACCTGACCGGGCGACCACTGCCGGCGCTCGACCTGGTCGACGCCGACCAGTCACCGGTGCCGTTGCGCCGGCTGCTGCCCGCGATGATCATCCTGCTGGACGTGTGCGCCTGCGCCGAGCAGGTCGCCACCGCGACCACCACCGCACCGGCCGGCGTCAGGGTGATCACGGTCACCGGCGGCCGTACGGTGGACCCCGGCACCGCCGGCGGCGGCGCTCACGCCCTCGCCGACCCCGCCGGCGGCCTACGCGGCGCGCTGCGCCTCGCCCCGACCCCCGGCACCGCCCCCGCG
>NZ_SMKD01000133.1 GCF_004348595.1 Micromonospora sp. KC723 | reverse complement strand
GGCCAGGGCTGGGTGGGCGGTTGGGCGCCCGCGCCGGGTGGCGAGGGCTGGTGCGGGGGCGGGTACGAGCCGGGCTGCGGCTGCGCGGACCACGGGTCGACCGGCGGTGTGGACATCATTCAGCTCCAGGCGAGGGTGCGAACGCGTGATGGTAGCGAGCCGGCGACCGGCCGCGCTGCCCCGCCGAGTCTGACCCGGTGCCGCAACACCGCCGTCGGGCAGGACGACCGCGGCGGCCGGACGCCCCGGCAGGGACGCCCGACCGCCGCGGTCGCGGGGAGCGGAGTGCTGGCTCAGGCGGGCAGGCTGGCCGCCCCGCGGGGCAGGAACCGCCGGCCGGTGACCTTCTCGGAGGTGCCGGTGCGGTCCAGGTACGGCGTGATGCCGCCCAGGTGGAACGGCCAGCCGGCACCGAGGATCATGCACAGGTCGATGTCCTGTGCCTCGGCGACGACGCCCTCGTCGAGCATCAGCCGGATCTCCTGCGCCAGCGCGTCGAGCGCGTTCTGGCGCACCCGCTCCTCGGTGAGCGGCTGGTCGCCGACCACGAGCAGCTTGGCGACCTCGTCGTTGATCTGGTCGTCGACCACGATCGGCTGGCCGGAGTCGGCGATCCGCCGGAGGTTCTCACTGACGCCGAACCGGTCCGGGAACGCCGCGTGCAGGGTGCCGCCCACGTGGTACGCCACGGCCGGCCCGACCAGCTGGAGCAGGGCGAGCGGACGCATCGGCAGGCCCAGCGGGTCCAGCGCGCGGTCGGCCACCTCCAGCGGGGTGCCGGCGTCGACCGCGGCGAAGACGGTGCCGAGGAAGCGGGTCAGCAGCCGGTTGACCACGAACGCCGGGGCGTCGGAGACCAGCACCGAGGACTTCTTCAACTGCTTGCCGACCGCGAAGGCGGTCGCCAGGGTCGCGTCGTCGGTCCGCTCGCCCCGGACGATCTCCAGCAGCGGCAGCACGGCGACCGGGTTGAAGAAGTGGAAGCCGACGACCCGCTCGGGGTGTTCCAGCTCCTCCGCCATCGCGGTGACCGACAGCGACGAGGTGTTCGTCGCCAGCACGGCCTCCGGCTTGACGATCTTCTCCAGCTCGGCCCAGACCTGCTTCTTGACGTTCAGGTCCTCGAAGACAGCCTCGATGACGAAGTCGGCGTCGGCGAAGACGGACTTGTCGACGGAGCCGCTGACCAGGCCGTACAGCTTGGCGGCGGTGCCCTTGTCCATCCGGCCCCGACTGACGGCCTTCTCGATCTGGGCGTGCACGTAGCCGACACCCTTGTCGACGCGGGACTGGTCCAGGTCGGTGAGCACGACCGGCACCTGGAGGCGGCGGGCGAAGAGCAGGGCGAGCTGGCTGGCCATCAGGCCGGCGCCGACGATGCCCACCTTGGTGACCGGGCGGGCCAGGCCCTTGTCCGGCGCGCCGGCCGGCCGCTTGGCCCGCCGCTGTACCAGGTCGAAGGCGTACAGGCCGCTGCGCAGTTCCTCGGAGAAGATCAGGTCCGCGAGGGCCTCGTCCTCGGCGGCGGTGCCCGTGGCGAAGTCGGCGTCCTTCGCCGTCTCCAGCAGGTCCAGCGCCTTGTACGCGGCCGGGACCGCGCCGTGCAGCCGCGCATCGAGGGTCTGCCGGGCGAAGTAGAGAACGCCGGCCCACATGTCCTTGTCGACCTCGGGCCGGGTCACGGTGACCTTGCCGGAGACCACGCCGGCGGCCCACTCCAGGGACCGTTCGAGGAAGTCCGCGGGCTCCAGCAGCACGTCCGCGATGCCCATCTCGGCGGCCTGCTTCGGCTTGAGCATCTTGTTCTGCATCAGCGGGTTCTGGATGATCACCTGGGTCGCGGCCGGGATGCCGATCAGGTTCGGCAGCAGCTGCGTGCCGCCCCACCCGGGGATCAGGCCGAGGAAGACCTCGGGCAGCGCGAGGGCCGCCGCGCCGGCCGACAGCGTCCGGTAGTGGCAGTGCAGGGCCAGCTCCAGGCCGCCGCCCATGGCCGCGCCGTTGACGAAGGCGAAGGTGGGGACCGCGCTGTCCTTGAGCCGGGCGAAGACCCGGTGGCCGAGCCGGCCGATCTCCAGCGCCTGCGCCCGGTCGGCGAGCTGCGGCAGGCTGGTGATGTCGGCGCCGACGCAGAAGATGTACGGCTTGCCGGTGACCGCGACGAACGCCGGGTCGGCCGCCAGGGCGGCGGTGATCGCCTCGTCCAGGCTGGCCAGGCCGGCCGGGCCGAAGCTGTTCGGCTTGGTGTGGTCGAAGCCGTTGTCCAGGGTGATCAGGGCGGCGGGACGGTCCAGCCCCGGTACGTTCACCTGGCGCAGCAGCGCCCTGGTGACGACCTCGTTCGGTGCGACGAGCGCGCTCACTTGTTGCCCTCCCAGTGGGGGTTCTCCCAGATCACGGTGCCGCCCATGCCGATGCCGACGCACATGGCGGTGAGGCCGTAGCGGACCTCGGGGTGCTCGGCGAACTGCCGGGCGAGCTGCGTCATCAGCCGTACGCCCGAGGAGGCCAGCGGGTGGCCGATGGCGATCGCGCCGCCCCAGGGGTTGACCCGCGGGTCGTCGTCGGCGATGCCGAAGTGGTCGAGGAAGGCGAGCACCTGCACCGCGAACGCCTCGTTGAGTTCGAACAGGCCGATGTCGCCGATGCCCAGGCCGGCGATGCGCAGCGCCTTCTCGGTCGACGGGATCGGGCCGACGCCCATCACCTCGGGCTCGACACCGACGAAGCCGTACGACACCAGCCGCATGGCGATCGGCAGGCCCAGCTCGCGGGCGGTGGACTCGGCGGCCAGCAGGCTGGCGGTGGCGCCGTCGTTGAGGCCGGCCGCGTTGCCGGCGGTGACCCTGCCGTGCGGGCGGAACGGGGTCTTGAGGGTGGCGAGCTTCTCCAGCGAGGTTTCCCGGGGGGCCTCGTCCACGGTGGCCAGGCCCCAGCCGGTCTCCGGGTCGCGGATCGCGACCGGCACCAGGTCGGGCTGGAGCTTGCCGTTGGCGTACGCCTTGGCGGTCTTCTGCTGGGAGGCGAGCGCGAACGCGTCGGTGCGCTCCTTGGTGATGTGCGGGACCCGGTCGTGCAGGTTCTCCGCGGTCGCGCCCATCACCAGGGCGGACGGGTCGACCAGCTTCTCCGCGATGATCCGCGGGTTGGGGTCGACGCCCTCGCCCATCGGGTGCCGGCCCATGTGCTCGACGCCGCCGGCGATGGCCACGTCGTACGCGCCCATGGCGATGCCGCCGGCGACGGTGGTGACGGCGGTCATCGCGCCGGCGCACATCCGGTCGATGGCGAAGCCGGGCACGGTCTTGGGTAGGCCGGACAGCAGGGCGGCGGTGCGGCCGATGGTGAGGCCCTGGTCGCCGGTCTGGGTGGTCGCGGCGATGGCGACCTCCTCGACCCGCTCCGGGGGCAGCTGCGGGTTACGGCGCAGCAGCTCACGGATGCAGCGGATGACCAGGTCGTCGGCGCGGGTGTTGGCGTACATGCCACCCGCCTTGCCGAACGGGGTGCGGACGCCGTCGACGAAGACGACATCCCTGACTTCACGGGGCACTTGGAGCCTCCTCTTCGACCATGATTCGGCCTCCGCGCCGCCGGCGGCGCCACGGACCGAATGAGGGTCGGCCGGCACTGGCATTTCCCCGGATGCTACTCGCCAGTAACCAGCCCCGTCATCATCCCCCGTGTGGCCCACGCCACACTCCGCCGTTGTCGGTCCGCTCCCGCCCGACCGCGTCGATGACGCGGCTCGCGTCCGCCGCACGGCGTGCCACGGACGCGAACCTCTCCGTCAGCCCGTCGGGGGAGTCGGTGCGGGGAGGGCTTCGGTGAGGGCGGCAACCAGGAGGCGGAGCTGCCACTCGCGGGCGCCCAGGCTGCGCAGCGTCTCGGCCACCGTCTCCTCCGAGACCTCGTCGGGGGGCTGCCAGGCGAGGCGGCGGATCGAATCGGGGGTGATCAGGTTCTCCGGAGGGAGCCGGTGCTCGCCGGCGACCCGGACCACCACCTCCCGGCAGCGGGCCAACCGCCCGGCCGCCACCGGGTCCCGCTCCGCCCACCGGTGCGGCGGCGGCGGCCCCTCCACCACCGGACTCGCCGGCAGGGCGTCCTCCGG
The DNA here is from genome assembly GCF_004348595.1 of Micromonospora sp. KC723. GTDB lineage: Bacteria > Actinomycetota > Actinomycetes > Mycobacteriales > Micromonosporaceae > Micromonospora. The sequence goes on along the minus strand of NZ_SMKD01000133.1, from coordinate 10,204 downwards.
CAACTGCCGGGCGTCGTCCAGCGCCGCCAACCAGGTACGCGCCAGCCGGCGCACCGACCGGCCGCCGAAGCCGGGCAGGGTGAGCAGGGTCTTCTCGTCCTTCGGGTCCAGTTCCGCGGCGGCGACGATCGCCGAGTCCGGCAGCACCCGCCCCGGGGCGGCGTCCCGTCGGGCGGCGATCTGGTCCCGCGCGTACCAGAGGGAACGGACCCGGGCCTGGGCGCGCGCGCCACGTACCCGGTGGATGCCGGAGGTACGCCGCCACGGCTCCGCGCGTACCCGCGGCGCGCGGGCGCCGCCGCGCACCAGCGAGGCGAACTCCTCGGCCGCCCACTCCGACTTGCCCTGGCGGACCAGTTCCTCGTCCAGGGCGTCGCGCAGGTCCACCAGCATCTCCACGTCCAGCGCGGCGTAGGTCAGCCAGGACTCCGGCAGCGGACGGGTTGACCAGTCCGCCGCCGAGTGGTGCTTCTCCAGGGTGTAGCCGAGCAGCTGCTCGGTGAGCGCGGCCAGCCCGACCCGCTCGAAACCGGCCAGCCGGGCGGCCAGCTCGGTGTCGAAGAGCCGCCGGGGGCGTAGCCCCACCTCGGCGAGGCAGGCGAGATCCTGACTGGCGGCGTGCAGAACCCACTCGGCGTCGGCGATCGCGGCGTCGAGCGCGGACAGGTCGGGCAACGGCAGCGGGTCGATCAGCGCCGTGCCGGCGCCCTCGCGGCGTAGCTGCACCAGGTAGGCGCGCTGGCTGTAGCGGTAGCCCGAGGCGCGTTCGGCGTCCAGCGCCACCGGGCCGGTGCCGGCGGCGAAGCGGGCCACGACCTCGTCGAGATCGCCGGGGTGGGCCACCGGTTGGGGGGTGCCGTCGCGGGGCGCGGTCAACGGCACGGGGCCGCCACTGGGCTGGTCGGTCCCCGCGTCCTGCGGATCCGGCGTGGCCGAGGGTGGGGCGTCTCCCGTACGGCTTTCGGCGGCCCGACGGCGCAGGGGTGGTTCGTCGGTCACCTGACAACCCTAGTGCGCCGCGCGATCCCGTGTGCGTAGCCGGTCCGGCGTGTGTCGGCGAGGTGTCCGGCCGGGGAACGGACGGCGACGGACGCGCCGGTCACGGTGGTCGACGGCGCTTGCGGCAGATCGCGGTGTCCGAGTTCCTCCGCGCCCCCACCCGCCGCGAGCGGCGACGATCGGCAGCCGGGAGGCGAGCACGGGCGGAACGGGTGGGTCAGGCGGTCGCGGGGCGGCGTTCGGGCAGCGCGGTCACCCCGGGCGGCGGCAGGCCCGCCGTCGAGGCCAGCAGCGCACACCAGGCCTCCAGGTGGGGGCCCAGGTCGTCGCCGAGCGGCGTCCACGAGGCCCGGATCTCGATGTCCCCCGCGGCGGGCGGGCCGGCCAGGTCGCCGAACCTCGTCGACATGGTCTGGGTGATCGTCCCGCCGGCCGCCCGGTGCCGGGCGTCGTGCGCCTCCAGCGCGTCGGTCAGCCAGGTCCAGCCCACCCCGGGCAGCAGCGGATCGGCGGCGAGGTCGACCTCCAGCTCCGCCGTGACGTAGGTGACCAGCCGCAGGGTGCCCCGCCAGGCCTCGTGCCCGGCTGGGTCGTGCAGCAGCACCAGCCGCCCGGTGGCGACCTCCTCCTCGTCGCGCAGCACCGTCGCGGACAGGGCGAAGGCGTACGGGGCGAGCCGCTGGGGGGCGCCGACCTCCTCCAGCTCGATCTCGGCCCGGGGGGTGACCGATCGCAGCCCGGCGACCGCGCGGGCAAAGGTCTCCGGGAGCGCGATCGGGGGGGCCATGCCGGCAGCCTATGCCGCCGCCGGCCCGCCCGCCCGGACGGCACGCCGAAGGTCGGCCCGCGCGGGCCACCGGGCGAGGGTCACAAAAGGCGGCGCTGCCCGCCTCGGTCCGCCGGCCCCGTGGCACGATTGCCACGATGACCACCGACACCACGGGCACCGCCGCCCGAGACGGAGAACTCCGCCGCGGCGGGACGGCCGACTCACCCTTCGTCCGGGCCTGCCGCCGCGAGCCCGGTCCGCACACCCCGGTCTGGTTCATGCGCCAGGCAGGTCGCTCCCTGCCCGAGTACCGGGAGATCCGGGCCAACGTGGGGATGCTGGAGTCCTGCCGCCGGCCAGAGCTGGTCACCGAGATCACCCTCCAGCCGGTCCGCCGGCACGGGGTCGACGCCGCGATCCTGTTCAGCGACATCGTGGTCCCGGTCGCCGCGGCCGGCGTCGACCTGGACATCGTGGCCGGCACCGGCCCCGTGGTGGCCGAGCCGGTGCGCACCGCCGCCGACGTCGAGCGGATCCGGCCGATCGGCCGCGACGAGGTGTCCTACGTGGACGAGGCGGTCCGGCTGCTCGTCGCCGAGCTGGGCGACACCCCGCTGATCGGCTTCGCCGGAGCCCCGTTCACCCTGGCCAGTTACCTGGTCGAGGGCGGGCCGTCGCGCACCCACGCGAAGACCAAGGCGCTGATGTACGGCCAGCCGCAGGTGTGGCACGCGCTCTGCGCCCGGCTGGCGGAGGTCACCCTGGCCTTCCTGAGGGTCCAGGTCGACGCCGGCGTCTCCGCGGTGCAGCTCTTCGACTCCTGGGCCGGCGCGCTCTCCGAGGCCGACTACCGCCGCTACGTGCTGCCGCACTCGACGAGCGTGCTCACCGGGCTGGCCGACGCGGGCGTGCCCCGGATCCACTTCGGGGTGGGCACCGCCGAGCTGCTCGGCGCGATGGGCGAGGCCGGCGCCGACGTCGTCGGCGTGGACTGGCGTACCCCGCTCGACGTCGCCACCCGGCGGATCGGGCCGGACAAGGCGGTGCAGGGCAACCTCGACCCGACCGTGCTGCTCGCCCCCTGGCCGGTGGTCGAGGCCGAGGTGCGGCGGATCCTCGCGCAGGGCCGCGCCGCCCCCGGCCACGTGTTCAACCTCGGACACGGCGTCCTGCCGGAGACCGACCCCGACGTGTTGACCCGGGTGGTCGCGCTGGTGCACGAGGTGTCCGCGCGCCCGACCGAGTAGGCGGCCGACGGTGCGGCAGCCATGGCGGATCGCGGTGGTCGGCGGCGGGATCACCGGGCTGGCCGCCGCCGTCCGGTTACGCGACCGGGCCCCCGCCGGCACCGAGATCACCGTGTACGAGCAGTCCGGCGCGCTCGGCGGCAAGCTGCGCACCGGCGAGCTGGCGGGTACGACGGTGGAGCTCGGCGCCGAGTCGTTCCTCGTGCGTGACCCGGCCACCGGCGGCGACTCCGCCGCGGTGACCCTGGTCCACCGGCTGGGCCTGGCCGACCGGATCGTCCACCCGAGCGTCGGGCAGGCCGCGCTCGTGATCGACGCCGGGCTGCGCCCCATCCCGGGCGGCACGCTGATGGGCGTACCCGGGGACCTGGCGTCGGTGACCGAGGTCGCCGAGGTGGACGCGGCGGCCGACCGGGACGGCGGTCGCCCGCTGCTCGGCCCGGACGAGGACGTGACCGTCGGCGCGCTGGTCCGCCCCCGGTTCGGCGACCAGGTGGTGGACCGCCTGGTCGACCCGCTGCTGGGTGGGGTCTACGCCGGCCGGGCGGACGACCTGTCGCTGGCGACCACCATGCCCGCGCTGGCCCGCGCGGCGCGCGTCGCGCACACCCTGACCGGGGCGGTGCGGGCGGCGCGGGCCGCCGCCGCGCGGACCGCGCCGGCCGGCGGCCCCCGCCCGGTCTTCGGCACCCTGGCCGGCGGGATGGGCACGCTGGTCGAGACGGCCGCCCGGGCCAGCGGCGCGACGATCCGCCGTAACGCCGCGGTACGCGAGTTGAAGCCGACGGCCGAGGGCTGGCGGCTCACCGTCGGCCCGACCCGGGACCCGGAGCACGTCGAGGTGGACGCCGTCGTACTCACCGCGCCGGCCCGTCCCACCGCCCGGCTGCTCGCCGACGTCGCCCCCGAGGTCGCCGCCACGGTCGGCCGGCTGGACTACGCCAGCGTCGCCCTGGTCACCCTCGCTCTACCCGAACCACACCTGCCGGCGCTCTCCGGCCTGCTGGTGCCGGCGTCCGAGGGGCTGCTGGTCAAGGCCGCCACGTTCTTCACCACCAAGTGGGGGCACCTAACCCGGCCGGACGGGGTCGCCCTGGTCCGCGCCTCCGTCGGCCGGTACGGCGAGGAGGCGCAGCTCCAGCTCGCCGACGCCGACCTGGTGGCCACCGCGCACCGGGAACTGTCGCGGGTGCTGGGGGTGGCGCTGCCCGCGCCGCTGGCCGGCCGCGTGCAACGCTGGGGCGGGGCCCTGCCCCAGTACGCCCCGGGGCACCTCGACCGGCTCGCCGCCGCCCGGGCGGCGTTGCGCGCGCAGCACCCGACGCTGGCCCTGGCCGGCGCCGGTCACGACGGGGTCGGCATTCCGGCCTGCGTCCGCTCCGGCGAAACCGCGGCCGGGGAGATCATCGAAGCACTGGGAGGAACCGGTCAATGACCGAGCAGAGCAACGCGGCCCGGCTCAAGGAACTCAACGCCACCATCCGCTACACCATGTGGTCGGTGTTCCGGGCCAGCAGCCCGCTGCCGTCGTTGCGGGAGAACGTCACCGGCGAGGTCGAGGCCCTCTTCGAAGAGCTGGCCGGCAAGGACGTGGTGGTCCGCGGCATGTACGACGTGGCCGGCCTGCGCGCCGACGCGGACGTGATGGTCTGGTGGCACTCGTCCTCCAGCGACGCCTTGCAGGACGCGTACCTGCGGCTGCGGCGGACCACGTTGGGGCGGGCGCTGACCCCGGTCTGGTCGCAGCTGGCGCTGCACCGACCGGCCGAGTTCAACAAGAGCCACATCCCGGCCTTCCTGGCCGACGAGACGCCCCGCCGGTACCTCTGCGTATACCCGTTCGTCCGTTCGTACGAGTGGTATCTGCTGCCGGACGCCGAGCGACGTGAGCTGCTGGCCGAGCACGGGCAGATGGCCCGCGGCTACCCGGACGTGCGGGCCAACACGGTCGCCTCGTTCGCCCTGGGCGACTACGAGTGGATGCTCGCCTTCGAGGCCGACGAGCTGCACCGCATCGTCGACCTGATGCGCGACCTGCGCGCGTCCCGGGCCCGCCGGCACGTGCGCGAGGAGGTGCCGTTCTACACGGGGCGCCGCCGCGCGGTCGCCGACATCGTCAACGGTCTGGTCTGACCCGTCCGGCGGGGGCTCGGCGCACGACGGCGGCGCGTGGCGGCCACGGTGGCCGGGGTCGGTACGGGTCCTGTCGGAATACGGACGGCGACGGACCACCGGTCGTCTCCGGGGCAGCCGGTGTGGAGCGCGGACGGTAACGTGGCAGATCCATCGCGGTAACTTTCGCGTCGTCCGTCGGGTCGGGGAGGCCAGGTGTCCCAGGTCGTCGAGTTTCCGCTGGCGGGTGGTGGCGCCGTCCGCGTGGAGGTGCCCGACGAGGACGAGACCGTCGCGGTCGGACGGCCGGGCGAGGTCATCGCGCGGGCGCACGAGACCCTCGAATCCGTGCTGTCCGGGCTCCGCCCGCTGGCCGAGGCGGTGCTGGCGGACCTACGCGCGGCGGCCCAGCCGCCGGACCGGGTGAGCGTGGAGTTCGGGGTCAAGCTCTCGGCCAAGGCGGGCCTCGTCGTGGCCAGCGGCACCTCGGAGGCGAACCTGAAGGTGCAGGTCGAGTGGAACCGGGCCGGCGACGCCGGCTGAGCCGGCGGCACCGGGCGGCATCGTGATCGGCGCGGCGTGGGGCGGTCCTCCGGACCGGCCCGTGCCCGACGACGTGCGGCTCGCGGTGGCCGCCGTGCGGGGCGCCGACGGCCGGGTCTACGGGACGGCCTTCCTGATCGATTCGACGCGGCTGCTGACCTGCGCGCACGTGGTGCGCGCCGCCATCGGGGCGGCGACGGGCGGTGCCGAGCTGCCCGGGGGCGCCACGGTCTCGGTGGTCTTCCCCCTGGCGGCGCCGGGGCGGCCGCTCGACGCGGTCGTGCTGCCACGACACTGGCAGCCCGCCCGCGCGGACGGCTCCGGCGACCACGCCGTCCTGGAGCTGCGCGCGCCGGCGCCCGCCGGGATCCGTCCGGTCCGGCTGGCCCGCCCCGGGCAGGCCGGCACCCGCGACCGCTTCTGCCGGGTGTACGGCTTCCCGCTCTTCTCGCTGGCCCAACAGCAGGGCCGGTGGTTCGAGGGGCGTCTGGTCGGGCCGGTCGGCGCCGGCCTCGTGCAGGTCGTCAAGCTGACCGACTCCGGCTACCCGATCGAACCGGGTTTCTCCGGCGCCCCGGTCTGGGACAGCCGGATCCGCTGCGTCATCGGCATGGTCGTCCGGGCCGACAAGCGGGCCGAACCGCAGGCGCACTACGCCGCCGGCTTCATGGTCCCGATCCGCCGCCTGCCGATGCCCGACCGGTCCGGCCGACCCCGGGTGCTGCCCGGCTGGCGGCAACCCTTCCCCGGGTGGCGGGAGCCGGCCGGTCCCGGCCGACCACCGTCGACCCGCTGGCGGGGACGCCGGCGGGTCGCGGCGTTCCTCGCGGCGCTGCTCGCCGCCGGCGCGGTCGCGGTACCCCAGCCGCCGCACCGCTGCGCCCCGCCGGTCGAGCTGCGGGTCGCCGCCGCCCCCGACGACCTGCACACCTACCAGGAGGTGGCCGCGGCGTACGAGAGGTGGCGCGCGGCGCAGACCGAGGGCTGCCGTAGCACCAGCGTCTTCGTCTATCCGGCCGCCGCCCGGGACGTCGCCCACGGGCTCACGTCGGGCTGGTCGGCGTCGGCCGGTGCCTCCGCCCCCGGCCCGGGCGGCGGACGGCCGGGCTGGTACCCGGCCGACGTCGGACCCCGGCCGGACGCCTGGTTCCCCGGGGCCGACGCGCCCGCCGAGGAGGTGCTGCACCTTGGCGTCGTCCGGGCGCACGCGACCGTCGCCCGGTCCCCGATGGTTCTCGCGGTGCCCCGGGGCCGGGTGGTGCCCCGGCGGGACGGCCCGGACCGGCAGCGCGCCCTCTCCTGGCCGGAGCTGTTCGCCAAGGCCAGCCGCGCGCCGGGGGAGGAGCCGCTGCTCACCGGCTCCGGTCGCCGGCTGGCGGGTACCGGCTGGCAGGTGGTCCGGCCGGATCCGGTGGTGTCCCCGGAGGCCCGGATGATCGACGTGGCGCTCTATGACGGCGCGCCGGGCGTCGCGTGGATCCGTCGGGAGGTGGAACGGCGGCTGGAGGCCGCCCAGGACAGTCACGGGCACCCGCTCGACGGCCTCGCCGCCGTGCTGTGCCGGCAGCGGCAGCTCGCCCTCGATCCGGCGACCCCCCTGCTGCCCGCGGTGGTCTCCACCGAGCAGGCGCTCGTCCAGTTCAATCTCGGTGAGCGGCTCGGGGACGCCTGCGCCGAGCGGGGACGGCCGCCGTGGGACCGCTCACTGGTCGCCTTCTACCCGGAGCAGACCCCGGGGGTGGACCACCGGATCGTCCTGCTCGGCTGGCCGGGTGCGGTGCAGTCCGCCGCGGCACGGGCGGCGGCGGACGACTTCCTGCGCTGGCTGACCGGGGACGGTCGGGACACCCTGCTGGCCCGGGGTTTCCGGGTGCCCGGTCTCGACCGGGCCGGTCCGGTGCTGAGCGAGATCAACGGGGTGCTGCCCGGGTGGCTGCTGGAGAACCCGCAGTGGGAGTACGTCACCGGCCCGACCGAACTCGACGCCGCCGACCGCCGCCACCGGCAGGCGCGACGGCCGGCCCGGGTGCTGCTGGCGTTGGACACCTCCGGCTCGATGCTGGCCGACGCGGGCCGGGGTACCCGCTTCGACGTCGCGGTGGACGGCGTGGCGTCCTCCCTCGGGCAGCTCGGCGGCCGGGACGAGGTCGGCGTCTGGGCCTTCTCCAGCGCGTACCGGGGTGCGGTGGCCCGGCTGCGGGGGGTGAGCCGCGCCGACCGCGACGGTGATCAGGTGCTGCTCGACCGGCTGCGCGGCACCGTGCCGGCGGGCGACACCCCGCTGTACCGGACGATCGACGCGGCGGCCCGGGAACTGCGGCGACTCGGCGGTGACCGGGAGGACTACCTGCGGGCGATCGTGGTGCTCACCGACGGGCGGGACACCGCCAGCGGTGGCCTCGTGCCCCGCCTCGGCGGTGATCCTCCGGTACGCCTCTACGTGATCGCCGTGGGGGAGGCGAGCTGCGACGACCGGAGCCGGGCCGGCACCCTGCGGCAGACCGCCCGCGCCACCGGCGGGCAGTGCGTCGAGGCGGCGGCCGGCACCGTGGACCGGTCCCTCGCCACCCTGTTCCGTCAACTCTGGGAGAAGGGAGCCGAGCAGTGACCGACCCGAGGCCGACCGGCCCGACCGTCGTCCGTGCCCGCCGGTGGCGTGTGCCGTCGGGCTTCCTGTCCGGGGTCGCGGTCGGCGCGGCGCTGGGCGTGGTCGCCACCGTCGGGTGGCACGCGGTGACCCGCGAGGAGCCGCTGGAACCCGGCCAGCTGGTGATCCTCAGCGGCAAGGACACCAGCCCCGGCGGCCAGCGGGACGAGCTGGTCAAGCTCTGGAACGAGCTGCACCCGCAGAGTCCGGCCCGGATCCAGCCGGCGCCGGTCACCACGGACCAGCAGCACAGCGAGATGGCAGCCGTGGCACGGGCCCAGGCCGAGCGGGCGGGGCGGCGGGGGTGGAACCCCGACGACGACGTGGACATCTACAACCTCGACGTGACCTTCACGGCGGAGTTCGCGGCCGCCGGCTACCTCCGGCCCATCGACGAGTCCCGGCTCGGTGACGGGCACCTCGACGCGTTCGTTCCGGAGGTGCTCGACGGCTGCCGTTACCGGGGCTCGCTCTGGGCGCTGCCCTTCAACACCGACGCGGGGCTGCTCTTCTACCGGTCAGACCTGCTCGGTGCCGTCGGCCAGGGGCGGCCGGACTTCGACTGGGACGCGGTGATCGCGCACAGCCGCGCTCTCGCGGGGCCGGGCCGGGGCGGGCAGGCGCCGGTGGCCGGGTACGTGGGCCAGTTCGGGCCGTACGAGGGGTTGACCGTCAACGGCATGGAGTTGATCTGGTCCGCCGGGGTGGACCGGCTCGTGGACGAGACCGAGAACCGGGTGCTCTTCCAGCGGGAGCGTTGGGAGCGGCGGTTGCGGCAGGTGGCCGAGGCCCGGCGCGGCGGCCTGCTGGTCGGTGACGCCTTCGCCGTCCCGGGCGACGAGGGGCGCAGCCTGCGGGACTTCCAGGAGGGCCGGGCGTTGTTCATGCGCAACTGGCCGGTCAACTACCGGGCGCTCACCGCGAAGGACGGGGAGCCGGTGTCGCCGGTGCCGTTCGAGGTCACCCGACTGCCCGGCCCGTCGGCGTTGGGCGGCCAGAACCTGGCCATCGCCCGGCACACCGCGCAGCCCCGGGCGGCGCAGGCGCTGATCGAGTTCCTGACCCGGAAGGAGGCCCAGCGCAAGCTGTTCACCCTGGGCGGCTTCGCGCCGACCCGCGCCGACGTCTACACCGACCCGCTGCTGCGGGAGCAGTTTCCGTACCTGGCGCTGCTGGAGGAGGCGGTCGGGGAGGCCCGGGTCCGGCCCCGGGTGCCGCACTACTTCCGGTTCAGCCGGGTGTTCCGGGAGGGCGTGCGCTCGGCGCTGGAGGGCGACGGGAGTCTGCCGGAGGACTTCGAGGCCCAGCTCAACCAGGCCCTGCGGGGTGGTTGAGTCGGCCGGGGCCGTGTGGGTCACGGCCCCGGCCGGGGTGGCTCAGAAGGTCGCCGCGCAGGACGGGGTCGGGTTGGCCCCGCTGCCGGAGGCCAGGAACCCGAAGGTGGTCCTCGCTCCGGCGCCCAGGGCGCCGTTGTAGTTGACGTTCTTGGCGGTCACCGTGGGCCCGCTGCTGGTGAGCGTGGCATTCCAGGCCTGGCTGACCTGTTGGCCGCTCGGGTAGGTCCAGGTCACCGTCCAGCCCTTGATCGCGCTGGCGCCGGCGGTCACCGTCACCTCACCCTGGAAGCCACCGGACCAGGTCGAGGTGATCTTGTGGGTGGCGGAGCAGCCACCGGCGGGCGGCCAGGTCGAGGTCGGCGGTGATCGGCGCGCCCTGGTTGGTGGTCACCGTCATCGCCCGGGTGCCCTCGGTGGGCAGGCCGGTGGTCTCCGGGGTGCCGACGTCCTTCAGGTTGGCGTTGGCGGTGCCGTCCTGGGGCGTCCAGAGGCAGACCTCCTCGGCGGCGGTGTTCTCCTTCGGCTCGGATTCGAAGGCACCGCCAACGCC
>NZ_SMKD01000132.1 GCF_004348595.1 Micromonospora sp. KC723 | reverse complement strand
GGGACCCGCGTGACGGGCCGGGGGAGGGGGAGGCGCCGCCCTTCTCGCAGGCGAGGCCGACCAACGCCAACAGGCAGGCGACGGCGGCGACCCAGCGGCGTGGCATGTCTTCCCCCGCTCCGACGGCCAGCGGTGACGGCACGGTGACTCTATGGGGCCGACGGGCCGGGGCGGTTCGCTCCTGTCGGCTTCCCGGCAGAAACGATATAGGGAAACCTGGATCTGTTAGGAGGGCGGCGAGCCGGGTGGCGGCCAGGCTCGCGAGAAGAACGCCAGCCAGCGCCGGGCGGGGCGCTTGGGCCGGGTTAGCCCCGTCCGTCCCCGGGTAGCCCGACGAGATGACGAGATCGCAGCCCCGGCGTGCCCGCGGCACGGTCGGGCACGCCTACAGCGCGTTGAACATGCGGGCCCTGCTCGCCCTGTTCGGACTGGTCAGCATGACCGTCTTCGCGGCGCTGGCGTTCCGCGCCGACGTGGCCTGGCTGGGGGTGGTCTGTGCCCTCCTCGCCGTGGTCGCCGTGGTCGACCTGGTCGTCATCCAGCGCCGCCGTGCCGCCCGCCACCGCGAGGAGCCGGGCGTACGGCACTCACTCTTCGAGTGACAGGAGCACGAATGCCCATCGCCACCACCAACCCCGCCACCGGTCAGACGCTCAAGTCGTACGATCCGATGCCCGACGAGCAGGTCGACGCCGCCATCGGGAACCGCCCGGATGATGACCACCGAGATGGGCAAGACGTACGCGGCGGCCCGGGCCGAGGTGGCCAAGTGCGCCACCGCCTGCCGGTTCTACGCGGCCCACGCGGAGCGGATGCTCGCCGACGAGCCCGCCGACGCCGAGGCGGTCGCCGCGAGGCGGGCGTTCGTCCGGTACCAGCCGATCGGGCCGTGGAACTTCCCCCTCTGGCAGGTGACGCGGTTCGCCGCGCCGGCGTTGACGGCCGGCACCTCGTTCGGCCTCGGCGCCAACGCCTGGACGACCGATCCCGGCGAGCAGGAACGCTTCGTCACCGACCTGGACGCCGGCAGCGTCTTCGTCAACGGGATGACCACCTTGTACCCGGAGCTGCCCTTCGGTGGGGTGAAGAACTCCGGGTACGGGCGCGAGCTGTCGGCCGTCGGCATGCGCGAGTTCTGCAACACCAAGACCGTCTGGGTGGGGGAGAGAGCCACCTCGGCCGGGGTCGGCGCCCACGCCGAGTAGCGATTGGCCGGACGCCGTCATGGGTAGGAGTGCTGCCCATGACGGTGTTCGGCTTCCACGCCTCCCACGAGCAGATCCATCCACGGAAGCTGCTGGAGGCGGTGATCCACGCCGAGCGGGCGGGCTTCGGCGCGGCCATGTCCTCCGACCACTTCTCGCCGTGGAGCCAGCGGCAGGGGCACTCCGGTTTCGCCTGGTCCTGGTTGGGTGCCGCCCTGCAGGCGACACGGTTGTCCTTCGGGGTGGTCAACGCCCCGGGCCAGCGCTACCACCCGGCGATCATCGCGCAGGCGATCGGCACCCTCGGTGCGATGTACCCGGGCCGGTTCTGGGCCGCGCTCGGCTCCGGCGAGGCGAGCAACGAGCACATCACCGGCGACGACTGGCCGCGCAAGGAGGTGCGCAACGCCCGTCTGCGGGAGTGCGTCGACATCATCCGCGCGTTGCTGGCCGGCGAGGAGGTCAGCCACGACGGCCTGGTCCGGGTGGACCGGGCCCGGCTGTGGACCCGGCCCGAGGAGCCGCCGGCGCTGGTCGGCGCGGCGGTGAGCGTCGAGACCGCGCGGTGGTGCGCCGAGTGGGCGGACGGCCTGATCACGGTCAACGCGCCGACGGAGCACCTGCGGCAGATCATCGACGCGTACCGGGGGGCGGGTGGACGTGGGCCGCTGCACCTTCAGGTGCACCTGAGCTGGGCACCCGAGCGAACCGAGGCCGAGGCGATCGCGTACGAGCAGTGGCGCAGCAACGTCTTCGCCCCGCCGGTCTGCTGGGATCTCGACACCGCCGAGCACTTCGACGTGGTCAGCGAGAGGGTGTCGATGGAGCAGGTCACGGAGGTGGTGAACGTCTCGGCCGACCTGGGCCGGCACGTCGGTTGGCTGGAGGAGTACGTGGCACTGGGCTTCGACCAGATCGCGCTGCACCACGTGGGGCAGGAGCAGGCGGGATTCATCGACACGTTCGGCGCCGAGGTGCTGCCGAAACTGCGGACCGTCCCCTGATCTTCGCCAAGGGTGACGAGCCTAGGCTCGTATCCCATGGATGCACTGTTCGAGGTCGTGGTCTTCCTCGCGATCGCGACGTTCGGCGCGGCGCTGGCCCGTCGCCTCGGTCTACTGGCGCCGATCCTGCTGGTCGTCGTCGGTCTCGTGCTGTCCTTCCTGCCCGGTTTCCCGCAGGTCCGGCTCGACCCGGACCTGGTGCTGGTGGGCATCCTGCCGCCGCTGCTGTACGTCGCGGCCCTGGAGACGTCGGTGCCGGCGTTCCGGCTCAACCTGCGGCCGATCCTGCTGCTCGCGGTGGGGTTGGTGATCTTCACCGCGTTCGTGGTGGGCACCGTGGTGCACCTGCTCCTGCCCGACCTGCCGTACGCGATCTGCCTGGCGCTGGGGGCGGTGGTGGCGCCGCCCGACGCGGTCGCCGCCACCGCGGTGGCCCGGCGGGTCGGGCTGCCCCGGCGGATCGTGACCATCCTGGAGGGCGAGAGCCTGCTCAACGACGCCACCGCGCTGGTGCTGCTGCGGGTGGCGATCGCCGCCGCCACGGCCAGCACCGGGGGTGTCGGGTTCGGCTACGTCGCGAAGGAGGTGCTGGTCGCCACGGGCGGCGGGGTGCTGATCGGGTTGCTCGGCGTGCTGGTCTTCGGCTACCTGCACCGGCGGACCAGCGACCCGTTGCTGGACAACGCCCTGTCGCTGATCGTGCCGTTCGCGGTGGTCTTCGCCGCCGAGGAGATCCACGCCTCGGGGGTGGTGGCGGTGGTGGTGACCGGTCTGGGCATCGGGCACCGGATGCCGCTGTTGATGTCGGCCGCCTCCCGGTTGCAGATCGGCGCGTTCTGGCGGCTGGCCCGGTTCCTGCTGGAAGGGCTGGTCTTCCTGCTGGTGGGGCTCCAACTCCGCGAGGTCCTGCGGAATCTGGACGAGCCGGTCGGCCGGCTCGCCGGGATCACCGCGGCGGTGCTGCTGGCGGTCTTTCTCGCCCGGTTCGTCTGGGTCTTCCCGGCCACCTACCTGGCCCGGCTGGTGCCGCGGATCCGGCGCAAGGACCCGAGTCCGCCGGTGCGGGCGCCGATCGTGATCGGGTGGGCCGGCATGCGGGGCGTGGTCACCCTGGCCGCCGCGCTGGGTCTGCCGCTGACCCTGGCCGGGGACCGGCCGTACCAGCGGGCGCTGTTCATCTGGCTGGCGTTCGCGGTGATCGTGGTGACGCTGGTGGTGCAGGGGGCCACCCTGCCGGTGGTGGCCCGCCGGTTGCGGCTGCCGCCGGACGACCCGGTGCAGGAGGCGCTCTCCGCCGCCGCGGTGCAGCAGCAGGCCAGCCGGGCGGCCCGGGAGCGGCTCGACGCGTTGGCCGACACCGTGCCCAAGGCGGTCGCCGACCGGGCCCGGCGGGTGGTGGAGAACCGTACCAACCTGGCCTGGGAGCGGCTCGGTGGCAGCGAGCGGGAAACCCCGTCCCGGGCGTACGGGCGGCTTCGGCAGGCGATGATCGACGCCGAGCGGGAGGTGTTCCGCTCGGCGCGCGACGCCGGCCGCATCTCCGAGGAGGTGCTGGTGCGGGCCTACCGCGACCTGGATCTGGAGGAGTCGTTGCTGCGACAGGAGGACGACAGATGAGCTGTCCGCATCTGGCCGGGGCCGGTGACGTCGCGCCGGAGACCACCGACGGGTGCCCGGACTGCGTGGCGGTCGGCAACGACGACTGGGTGCATCTGCGGTCCTGCCTGACCTGCGGGCACGTCGGCTGCTGCGATTCCTCCGCCTACCAGCACGCGACGAGGCACTTCGAGGCCACCGGACATCCCGTGATGCGGTCGATCCAGCCGGGGGAGAGCTGGCGCTGGTGCTTCGTGGACGAGGAGATCGGCTGACCGGTGTCGCCGGCCGGCGCGGGTGGGCGGGCCGAGCACCGTGACCGGGGGCTGCCCGCAGTCGCCGTCGCCGGAGGTCGAGCTTATTGACACATCTCTATCTGTGCGGCTAGCTTCGTGCCTGGAAAGCCCTTTCCTCGGGAGGAAGTCCAGTGGCTCCCGGCCCTCCCGGCGGAGCGGTGCGTACCGTCCCCGGCCACGTCCCCGGCCGACCGTGCGCCGTTCCGGTCCACCCCTCGGCACGAGGAGGAGATTCCGTGCACACCACACCGAAACGTACCCGACGCGGACGCGCGGCCGTCGGTGCCGCCGTGCTCGCCGCGACCCTCGTCGCGGGCTTCGGCCCGGTGGCGAACGCCGCGCCCGCGGCGCGGGACGTGGTCGCCGCGCCGGCCGCCGCCGCGCCGGTGACCATCCTGGCGAGCTGGCCGTCGCCGTCCGGCAGTGTCAAGGTCAACGCCACCATTCCCGTTCCCAGCAGTGGTCTCAACGGCGGAATGAAGCGCTACTACGGCATCGGCGACGGCGGGCAGAGCGAGAAGCAGGACCCGATGTTCGAACTGGCCCCCGGGGCCACCCTGCGCAACGTGATCATCGGCGCCCCGGCCGGTGACGGCGTGCACTGCAAGGGCAACTGCACCCTGGTCAACGTGTGGTGGGAGGACGTGGGCGAGGACGCGGCCACGTTCACCGGCGGCAGCAGCTACACCGTCGACGGCGGCGGTGCCCGCTCCGGCTCCGACAAGGTGTTCCAGCACAACGGCGCGGGCACGGTGACCATCAGGAACTTCCAGGTGGAGAACTCCGGCAAGCTCTACCGGGCCTGCGGCAACTGCTCCACCTCCCACCAGCGGCACGTGGTGCTCCAGAACGTGACCGCCACGAAGGTCAAGACCCTCGTGGGCATCAACTCCAACTGGGGCGACACCGCCCGGTTCTCGAACATCACGGTCGTCGGGGACAGTGGGCGGAAGACCAAGATCTGCACCCGCTTCCAGGGCGTCAAGAAGGGCAGCGAGCCGAAGGAGCTCGGCTCCGGCCCGGACAGCAGGCACTGCCTCTACCGGGACTCGGACGTCACCTGGCGCTGACCCCGGTGGTCCACCGGCGCGGGGCGGGTTCGCGCGGACCCGCCCCGCCCGGCCGCCGCGCCTGCCCTGGCTCCGCGCGGCGTATGACGGATCCGCTATGTGACCGAGTGCGATCGATATGGCTTAATATCACCAAACATCGATCGATGGGAGGTCGGATGATCCGACGACGTCAGTTCTCACGTACGGCCGGAGCCCTGCTCGCGACGGTGCTGGCCACCGCCGGCATGGTCACGGCGCAGAGCACGGCCGCCTCCGCCGCGCCCCGGACCGTCTACTACGACGCGAGCCGGGCCGGCGAGTTCCGCACCAACTTCGACCAGGCCGCCGCCATCTGGAACAACTCGGTCAGCAACGTTCGGCTCGCCCCGCGTACGCCGGGCAACATCACCATCTACGTCGACTCGGGCTGGCCCCGGGCGCAGACGACCAGCCTGGGCAACGGCCGGGTGTGGATGGGCTGGCAGGCCGTCAACCAGGGGTACAACCGGACCCGCATCGCCACCCACGAGATCGGCCACATCCTCGGCCTGCCGGACCGGCGCACCGGCCTCTGTTCCGACTTGATGTCCGGCAGCAGCGCCCCGGTCTCCTGCGCCAACGCCACCCCGAGCCCGGCCGAGGCGTCCCGGGTGGACGCGCTCTTCGCCGGCAGCGCGACCGCGCGGGCCGCCGAGCTGACCTACACCTGGACCGGCACGGACGTCGGCCCGTACGTCGTCGGTGGTCGACCGGCCAGCGAGAACTACCCCTGGATGGTGTACGTGTCCGGCTGCACCGGCACGCTGATCAAGGCGAACTGGGCGGTCACCGCGGAGCACTGCCCGACGCCCTCGTCGGTGCGGGTGGGCAGCAACAACCGCACCAGCGGCGGGACGGTGGTCCGGGTGACCCGGGCGGTCAACCACCCCACCATCGACGTGAAGCTGCTGCAACTGGCCAGCTCGGTCAGCTACGCCCCCGCTCCGATCCCGACCACCTCCGGCGCGGTCGGCACGGCCACCCGGATCATCGGCTGGGGCCAGACCTGCCCGCAGCGCGGCTGCGGTTCCGCGCCGGCGGTCGCCCACGAGCTCGACACCTCGATCGTCGCCGACAACCGGTGCGTCGGCATCAACGCCCCGTACGAGATCTGCACCAACAACACCAACGGCAACTCCGGTGCCTGCTACGGCGACTCGGGCGGCCCGCAGGTACGCCGGATCAACGGGGTGTGGCACCTGATCGGCGCGACCAGCCGGGCCGGCAACAACAACTCGACCTGCGCCACCGGCCCGTCCATCTACGGTGACCTCCCCTCGATCCGTGCCTGGATCAACACCCAGGTCGGTGGCCTGCCCGCCAGCCAGTGACCGGCTGACCCGCAGGCGCGCCGTCGCTTCGACCGGGTCGCCACACACGGGAGGTCGCGGTGTCCCCGGCCGGGGACACCGCGACCTGCCGTGCACCGTGCGGATCTAGCTCGTCCCGGCAGGGCCGGGTGTCAGGACAGGGCGCAGGAGGCGCCGTTGACCGTGACCAGGTTCGGTGCCGGGTTGGCCAGGGCGCCGGCCTTGCCGACCAGGCCGAAGGTCACGCTGCCGCCGGGTGCGATCTTCCCGTTGTACGGCAGGTTCCTCGCCGTGACGGTGGCCCCGTCCTGGCTCACCTGGGCCGACCAACCCCGGGTGACCTCCTGGTCGCCGGTGAAGGCGTACCGGACGGTCCAGCCGTTGATCGCCTTCGTGCCGGTGTTGCGGACGGTGACCTGGGTGTTGAACCCGTCCGGCCAGCTGCCGTGGATCTGGTACGTCGCCGTGCAGGTCTGTGCCGGCACCGCCCCGGCGTCGCCCTGGTCGGCGAGGAACGACGCCAGCCAGGCCAGCGCCGAGTTCCAGTTGATCGCCACCTCGTTGGTCGAGTACGAGTTGATGTCGTCGACGTAGCAGAACATCGGCTTGCAGCCCTTGAGCAACTGGGCGACGAACGGGTCCTGAAGATCGGCATTGGGGCCGCCGGCCAGCGAACCGGCCGGTGGCCTCGGCATCGACGGGTCGAGCTGGTGGCCGAAGATCCGGCTGTGCTGGTTGCGGGCGTGCTGCTCGCCCCAGCCGGTCACGTACGACATGTTCAACGCGTTGCGCCCGAACAGGTAGTCCGCCGCCTGCACCGCGCCGTCGCGGTACGTCGCGTTCCGGGTCAGGTCGAAGGCGGTGGCCAGCACGACCGCATTGTTGATCACGCTGCTGGTGGCGCCCCAGAAGTAGCCGTTCGCGGGCATCGGCAACCCGTACGCCTGGGCGTGCAGCGTCGCCAGGTACGCGTCGGCGGCCTCGGTCACCGAGGCGCGGATGCGGGCCCTCTCGGCGGCCGGCAGCCCGTTGGGCACGGTGGCCAGATCGAGCCGGCCCAGCGCCGCGACGCTCTGCCAGCCGAACCCGGTGGGGGTGAAGACGTCGCCGGTGTGGTGCTTGGAGGCGGTCACGTCGGCCAGGTAGGTCTTGTCGCCGTAGGTCAGGTACAGCTCGGCCGCCGCCCAGTAGAACTCGTCGGTGACGTCGGTGTCGTCGTAGGGGCCGCCGCCGACGCCGCCGTTCGGGGCGTACACCTCGGGGTGGGCCTTGGCCGCCGCGTAGGCGCTCTTCGCGGCGGTGCCGCAGCGGGCCGCGAAGGCCGCGTCGTAGGGGGCGAAGAGGCGGGCGCACTGGGCGGCGACGGCGGCCAGGTTGAGGGTGGCCGCGGTTGACGGCGGGTGCAGCTCGCGCGGCTGCGGGTCGTCCTCGGGAGCCAGTGGCAGCCCGGTCCAGGCCCGGTCGTGGATCTTGTGGTGGGCCATCCCGGCGAGCGGCTTGCCGGCCGGTACCTGCATGCGCAGCAGGAACTCGATCTCCCAGCGGGCCTCGTCGAGGATGTCGGGTACGTCGTTGCCGCGCTCGGGCACCCGCAGCGTGGAGTCACCGAGCGCCGCGCCGGCGTCGGCGGTCTCGGCGGTCTTGGTCCGCTCGAACGTGTTCAGCAACTGGTAGGTGGCGATGCCGCCGTTGACGACGTACTTGCCGTGGTCGCCGGCGTCGTACCAGCCGCCCCGCACGTCGAGGGTGTAGTCGCAGGCGTCGGCCGCGCAGGGCACCTCGGTGTCGCCCTGGTTGGGTGCCACCCCGAGGTGGCCGGCCGGGCGGGCGTACTCCTCGCCGATCAGGTCGCCGTCGATGGTGATGCCGCTGCGCTGGGCGTAGAAGAACTGGAGCGCGTCGGAGCGCAGCCGGTCGTACACGGTGCCGGAGATGTCGAACGGGTGGCTGGTCTCGCCGTCGGCGACCAGGGTGTAGCCGGTGCCGGGCGTGCGGTGGGTCGAGAAGTCGACGGTCTGCACGTGCTGCCCGGATGCCTCGTCGACGCCGCGCGGGGTGCTGCGACCGCTGGCGACCACCGTGCCGGCGGCGGAGCGCAGCTCCCAGTCCAGCGGCTCGGTCTTCTCGGTGACCACGGTGGCGTTCTTCGGCCCGCCGGGCAGGTAGCCCACCTGGTTGACCCGGACCCGGGGCCCGGTGTCCGGCACGTACGGCGGGGCTGGCTCGCCGCCGCGCAGCGAGACGTTGTCCAGGCAGATCCGCTGCTCGGCGGCGGCGCCGCCGACCTGGAAGATGAGCTGGGCGTTGGGGTTGTCGTCGGGGACCGTGACGGTCTGTTCCACCCGGGCGGTCTGCGGCCCGGGGGTCGCCGACACGGTGGCGTACGCGGTGTAGGGGGCGCTGCCGAGTTGGAGGACGGCCTTGACCGTCGTGCCCGGGTCGGCGGAGATGTCGAAGCCGAGCCGGTACTCCGCGCCGGCGTTGAGCTTCACCCCGTCGTGGCCGATGCCGGCGTCCCAGGGGTTGGCCAGGCCGCCCGGCACGGTGGTACAGAGCCGGCCGTCGGACACGGTGGGGGTGCCGGTGCCGTAGGTGAACCAGGGCGACAGTCCTTCGCTGAAGTCGCCGTTGCTGATTTGTTCGGGCGCGTCCGGGGGCACCTCGGCGTGGGCCACGCCGGCACCGGCGGCGGTGACCGCCAGGGTGGTCGCGGCCAGCAGCGCGAGCTCGCGCCGGCGGCGTCGGAGCAGGATCACGGGGGATTCCTTTCCGGGGGGACGGAGAGCGGTGGGGCACACCGGCAGCGCCCCGCTGGGAGCGCTCCCAATATCAGCCCGATGTTTCCAGCGCGTCTCGCCCCTGTCAATCGATCCGGCTGGATGAAAGTACCGCGCCCGGACCCGGGAAACGCGAGCGGCAGTGAGATTCGCCGCGCCACGCGCCGTCGTACTGATCTCCTAGAGACAACACGGCCCTTCGCCTGGCAGGCTGCCTCCCATGACCCTGAAGCTTCGTTCCGTCGGGACGAGCGACCGTGGGCTGATCCGCAGCGGAAACCAGGACGCCCTGCACGTCGGTGCCTGGCTCGTCGCCGTCGCCGACGGCATGGGCGGGATGGCGGCCGGTGACCTGGCCAGCCGGATCGCCATCGACGCGATCGCCCCCCTGGACGTGGAGACCCCCGAGGACGCCCTGGTAGCCGCGTTGCAGAGCGGCATCGAGCTGGCCACGGAGCGGATCCGCCGGGCGGTCGCCGAGGATCCGGAACGGCAGGGCATGGGCACCACCCTGACCGCCCTGCTCTTCGCCCGGACCGGCAGCTGCCTGGCCCTGGCGCACGTCGGCGACTCGCGGGCCTACCTGTTCCGGGAGGGGACGCTCAAACAGATCACCCGGGACGACACCTTCGTCCAGATGCTCGTCGACCAGGGTCTGATCAGCCCCGAGGAGGCAGCCAGCCACCCCCGCCGGGCCGTGGTCACCCAGGCCCTGCAGGGCGAGGAGGTGTCCCCCGCGTACGCGACCCTGGTGCCCTGGGCCGGTGACCGTTGGCTGCTGTGCAGCGACGGGCTCTCCAACGTCGTCCGCCCCGACACCCTCGCCGAGGTGCTCGCCGAGACCCCGGACCGGGAACACTGCACCCGTCGCCTCATCGACCTGGCGCTACGCGCCGGCGGCCCGGACAACATCACCGTGGTCGTCGCCGACGTCATCGACGAGTGAGCCTCAGCGCCGCCGTGGCGTGGCGTGCCGGGTCGGCGCGGCGGTGCCCGGGTCCGCCGGCCAGGGGTGGCGTGGGTAGCGTCCCCGCAGCTCGGCCCGGACCTGGGGGTACCCGCCACGCCAGAAGGAGGCCAGATCGGCGGTGACCGCCACCGGCCGGCCGGCCGGGGAGAGCAGGTGCAGCAGCACCGGCACCCGACCGTCGGCGATCCGCGGCGCGTCGGTCCAGCCGAAGGTCTCCTGGAGCCTCACCGCCAGCACCGGCGCGGCCGGGTCGGTGTAGTCCACCCGGATCCGCGACCCGCTGGGCACCTCGATCCGCTCCGGGGCCAGCTCGTCCAGGCGGGCCGCCACCCGCCACGGCAGCATCCGGCGCAGCGCCGCCGCCACGTCGACCCGGGCCAGGTCGGCCCGGCGGCGGGCGGTGGCCAGCTCCGGGCCGAGCCAGTCGTCGACGGTGGCGAGCAGCGCCGCGTCGCCGACGTCCGGCCAGTCCCCGCCGAGCGCCCGGTGGCAGAACGCCAGCCGCTGGCGCAACGCCCGGGCCGCCGGCGTCCAGCCCAGCAGCGCCAGCCCCTCCCGGCGTAACCCGTCGCGCAGCGCGCCGGCCAGCTCCTCCGGCCCCGGCCGGGCGAGCGGGCGACTGACCAACTCGATCGCGCCCAGCCGGACCACCTCCCGGGCCAGCACGTCACCGCCGGCCCAGCGCACCTCCCGCCGCTCGCGCAGCAACGGCCCGCCCGCCTCCCGCGCCGTCGCCTCGTCGATCACGGCAGCCAGCCGGATCCGCGCGGCCGGCGCACCGGGGGAGCGGTCCGCCACCGCGACGGCGAGCCAGTCGACGCCCGCCAGGCCCGTCCCCGCCGCCAACTCCGCGGCGGTCCCGCCCGCCATCAGGTACGACGAGTCACCGGCCCGGCGTACCCGGGCGAGGCGTTCCGGGTACGCCAGGCCGGCCAGCAGCCCCGCCGCCAGATCGTCGGGCAGTCGCCCCCGACTGCCGTCGGTCGCCGGCGCGCTGCCTGCCCCCACCGCGCCGTCGGGCCCGGCTGCCCGAGCCGGCAGCGCGCCCCGTAACCGGCGTACCTCGGCCCGCCAGCGGGCGGTGACCGTGGGGTCGCCGCCGGCGCGCACCCGCCGCCAGGCGGCGGCCAGGTCGTCGTCCCGGCCGGTCAGCCCCTCCTCGGCCAGCAGCGCCACCAGCTCGGCCGCCCGGTCCGCACCGACCCGGACGGCCCCGTCGAGCAGCGCGCGAGCCAGCCGGGGGTGGATCCCGGCGGCGGCGATCGCCCGGCCGCGGGCGGTGATCCGACCATCGGCGTCGACCGCGCCGAGGGTGGTCAGCGTCTCCCGGGCCACGGCCAACGCGGCCGGCGGCGGCGGGTCGGGCAGGGCCAGCCCGGTACCGTCCGGGCTGCCCCAGCCCGCCAGCTCCAGGGCGAAACCGGTCAGGTCGGCGGTGGCGATCTCCGGTTCCGGCTGTGCCGCCAGCCGCTCGTGGGTGGCCGCCGACCAGCACCGGTACACGTACCCGGGGGCCTCCCGACCGGCCCGGCCGGCGCGTTGGGTGGCCGCGGCCCGGGACACCGGCACGGTGACCAGAGCGCCGAGCCCGCGGGACAGGTCGGTGCGGGCCACCCGGCTCAGCCCGGCGTCCACCACCACCCGTACCCCCGGCACGGTGAGGCTGCTCTCCGCCACGGCGGTGGCCAGCACCACCCGGCGGCGCGGCGCCGGCCGCAGCGCGGCGTCCTGCTGCGCGCCGGTCAGCCGCCCGTGCAACGGCAGGACGGCCACCCCGTCGGCCAGGTCGGCCAGCCGCCGGGCGACGGCGGCGATCTCGCCCGCCCCGGGCAGGAAGACCAACAGGTCCCCGTCGCGTTCGGCCAGCGCCCGCCGGACGGTGGCCGCCACGTGGTCGAGCAGGGCCGGGTCCACCCGGCCCGCGCCGGGCGGCGTCACCGGTCGGGGCGGGGGCGCCCAGACCCGGGTCACCGGGTGCAGCGCCGCCTCGGCCCTGACCACCGGGGCCGGCCCGTCGGCGCCGAGCAGCGCCGCGTACCGGTCGGCCTCCGGGGTGGCGGACATCGCCAGCAGCCACAGGTCGGGGCGGAGCGTGGCCCGGGCCTCCACCGTGAAGGCCAACGCCAGATCGGCGTCGAGCTGTCGCTCGTGGACCTCGTCCAGCAGGACGGCGCCCACCCCGGGCAGTTCCGGGTCGTGGTGCAACCGGCGCAGCAGCAGCCCGGTGGTGACCACCTCGACCCGGGTGGCCGGGCCGCCGCGTCGCTCACCGCGCACGGCGTACCCGATCCGTCCGCCGACCCGTTCGCCGAGCAGGTCCGCCATCCGGCGGGCCGCCGCGCGGGCGGCCACCCGGCGCGGCTGGGCGACCAGCACCCGGCCCGCCACCCGGTCGGCGACCGCGAGGGGGGCCAGGGTGGTCTTCCCGGTGCCGGGGGGCGCCACCAGGACGGCGGCGCCCCCCGCGGACAGGGCCGCGACCAGGGCCGGGAGCGCCGGGCTGACCGGGAGGGTGAGGGAGACGTCGGAGAGCACGGTGCCCACTGTGGCACCCCGACGGTCAGTCGGGGCGCACCGCGTCGATGCCGGTGACGAAGGCGGCCCAGGCCGCCTCCGGGAAGACCAGCACCGGGCCCGGCCGGTCCTTGCTGTCCCGTACGGCCACCCGGGCAGCCACGGTGGCCACCTCGACACAGTTACCGTTGCCGGTGCTGCGAGTGCTCGTGCGCCAGGTCGCCCCGGACAGGTCGAGCGTGATCATCCCCGTACCTCACGTTCTCCGGTGAGCGTGCCGCCAGGCGGTCACGCAAAGTGACGAGAAGCCTCCTCCAGGCGGGCTGCGGAGTCCGCCGGAGACAGCGCCAAACGGCACAGCTCCTCGTGCACCAGGCTATACCCGCTCACGTGCGCGGCCTCCTCCAGCGCCAGTCCCATGGTGAGATTGTCCAGGTAGACCACGGATGCGTCGGCGGCGTCAGCGAAGTTGAGGATGACATACGGGCAGCTCATCGCCGGGTGTCCGCCGGCCGAGAACGGAAGTACCTGGATTGTCACGTTGGGTGACTGGGTTGCCCGAGCCATGTGGGCCAACTGCTCCGCCATGACCGCCGGCCCGCCCACCGGTCGCCACAGCACCGCCTCGTTGAGGACCACCGACAACTCGACCGGGTCGTCCCGGCGCAGCACCTCCTGCCGGCGCAGCCGGGCCGCCACCTTGCGCTCCAGCCCCTCCTCGCCGGCGGTGCGCCGGTACACCTCCCGGGCGTACGCCTCGGTCTGGAGCAGTCCGGGCACCGCCTCCGCCTCGTACGTGCGCAGCCTCGCCGCCTCGGCCTCCAGTCCGACGTAGAACTCGAACCACTCCGGCAGCACGTCGCTGTAGTTCTGCCACCAGCCGCGCTGCTGCGCGCCCCGGGCGATCTCGATCAGCGCCTCCGCGTCCGCCCCGGTGACCTGGTACAGCGCGAGCGCGGCTCGGACGTCGCGCGGCTTGATGCCGATCTGGGCGTTCTCGATTCGGGAGAGGTTGCTCTTGGACATGTCGAGCTGGCGGGCCGCCACGTCCAGGGTCATTCCTGAACGCTCGCGCAGCTGGCGCAGTTCTCGGGCGATCCGGCGGCGGCGGACGGTGGGACTGGCAGTCACCCTCCGAGTCTGTCACGACAAGATTCGCAGGTCGCAGGTGTACGGAGTGCAACCGGCGAATCCGGGAGTTGCATACCGCGAAGGGTGCGTGCATCCTGTCACCCGGCGTCGATCACCTGTGGACTCACCGCGTTGGAGGCTCGTTGCTCATCGCCGACGAGTTCTTCCTCATCGCCCACAACGACAGTCGGGGCAAGGCGAAACTTCACCCGGCCGCGACCGGGCTGGGGCTCGCGGGCGCACTCCTCGGCGAGCTCGTCCTCTTCGGACACCTCACGGTGGCCGACGGCAGGATCACCGTCATCGACCGGCGTCCGCCGGCCGACGCGCTCTCGCACACCGTGCTGGACCAGCTGATCGGCGAGCCCCAGCACCAGCAGATCCGTACCTGGCTGGCCTTCCTGGCCCAGTCGTCCGTCACCTCGGTGGGAGAGCGGCTGGCCCGGGCCGGCGTGCTGCGCCGGCAGGAGACCCGGCGCCTGCTGCGCACCACCATCAGCTACCTGCCGATCGACCTCAACGCGGTCGCCTGGCCGGCCACCAGGCTGCGGGCGCTGCTGGAACGGCCGGAGCCTCCCGCCGTGCCCGACGCCGTGCTGCTGGGCCTGGTCGCCGCCGCCGGCCTGGGCCGGGAGGTGCTGTGGAGCGCCAGCCCCCGGGCGCACCACCGCCTCGGCGTGCTCGTCCCCGCGCTGCCTCCCCCGCTGCGTGAACTGGTCGCGCACACCGAGGCCGCCGTCGGCGCGGCCGTGTTGCGCGGCGCCCCCTGAACCCCACC
>NZ_SMKD01000131.1 GCF_004348595.1 Micromonospora sp. KC723 | reverse complement strand
GACCCGACCGGGACGGCAGCCCGTGGGCCCGCCCCCCGGCGCCCTCACCACCGCCACGCCGGAGGCCACCCGGGCCGCGCAGCGGTTCGTCGGCACCTGCCTGGAGATCCTCAACGGCTACCGTCCGCCCGGGCAGCTCCGCGCCCTAGTCGCCCCCGGGCGGGTGATCGAGGTGACCGAGCAACTCGCCCGCGCGACCTCCCGCACCGGGCCGGTCCGGCGGCGGGCCACCCGCCCCACCCTGCGCCTGCGCCGGCTGCGGGTCTGCGAGCCCCGGCCCGCCGCCGTCGAGGTGGCCGCCGTGCTCGGCGGCGCCGGCCGGAGCTGGGCCATGGCCGTACGCCTCGAACACCGGCGTGGCAGCTGGCTCTGCACCGTCCTCCAGGTGCTCTGACGGGTGCAGCCGGGCCAGCCGACCCGGGGGCGGACAGCAGCGGAGCCGCGGCCCCTCGGGACCGCGGCTCCGCTCACGGGTCTACTCGGCCCGGACTCCGGGCCGATGGGTGGGGTCAGGCCCCGCCGTTGGGAGAGCCGTGGCAGCGCTTGTACTTGCGGCCGGACCCGCACGGGCAGGGGGCGTTGCGGGACGGGCCGCCACCCTCCGCCTCGCCCGCGGCGGCACGCCGGGTGGTGCTCGCCGCGGCCATCGCCTGCCCGCCCAGCGGGCTGCGCGACGCCGGCGCGGCCGGACGCTCCGGCTTCGCCGCGCTGCCGGCGCGCGGGGCCGGCGGTTCCTGCTCGGGCCGCTCGATGACCGGGGTGCCCCGGCCGGCCTCGCCGTCCACACTCGGGGCGGAGTATTGCAGGCCCTGCTGCTGCGGCGCGCGGTTGAGGCCCTTGGCACGGATCTCGACCGGCTTCTCCAGCAGCTGCACCTCCTCGGCCTCCGGCTCCGGCTCCTGGACCTGCACCTCCAGGTTGTAGAGGAAGCCGACCGTCTCCTCCTTGATGCCATCCATCATGGTGGCGAACATGTCGAAGCCCTCGCGCTGGTACTCGATGACCGGGTCGCGCTGGGCGTACGCCCGCAGGCTGATGCCCTCCTGGAGGTAGTCCATCTCGTACAGGTGCTCGCGCCACTTGCGGTCGATGACCTGGAGCAGCACCATCCGCTCCAGCTGGCGCACCCCCTCCTCGCCGAGCTGCTCCTCGCGCCGGTCGTACGCGGCGTGCGCGTCCTCCTTGAGGCGGGCGAGCAGGAAGTCCTGGTCCAGGCCGGCCCGGGAGCCGACCTCCTCCTCCAACTCCTCGACGGTGACGCCCACCGGGTAGAGCTGCTTGAGGCTCGTCCAGAGCTGGTCGAGATCCCAGTCCTCGGCATACCCGTCGCTGGTGGCGCCCACGACGTACGCGGTGATCACGTCGTCGATCATGTTGCGGACCTGGTCGGAGAGATCCTCGCCGTTGAGCACCCGCAGCCGCTCGGCGTAGATCACCTGGCGCTGCTTGTTCATGACCTCGTCGTACTTGAGGACGTTCTTGCGGATCTCGGCGTTCTGGGCCTCGATCTGCGCCTGGGCGCTCTTGATCTGGCGGCTGACCATCTTCGACTCGATGGGCACGTCCTCCGGGATGTTGAGCCGCTCCATCACCGCCTCGACCGCGCCGGCCCGGAAGCGCTTCATCAGCTCGTCCTGCAGGGAGAGGTAGAAGCGGGACTCCCCCGGGTCGCCCTGACGGCCGGCGCGACCGCGCAGCTGGTTGTCGATCCGGCGGGACTCGTGCCGCTCGGTGCCGAGCACGTACAGACCGCCGGCGGCGGCGACCTCCTCAGCCTCCGCCGCGCAGGCCTGCTTCCAGGCGGGGATGACCTCCTCCATCGCCTTGGCGTACTCCTCCTCGTTCTCGACCGGGTCGAGGCCGCGCTGGCGCAGCTCGCTGGCGGCGAGGAACTCGGGGTTGCCGCCGAGCAGGATGTCCGTACCACGGCCGGCCATGTTGGTGGCGACGGTGACCGCACCCTTACGCCCGGCCTGGGCGACGATCTCCGCCTCCCGGGCGTGGAACTTGGCGTTGAGCACCGAGTGCGGGATGCCCCGGCGGCGCAGCAACTGGGAGAGGATCTCGGAGTTCTCCACCGAGACGGTGCCGACCAGCACCGGCTGACCCTTCTGGTGTCGCTCGGCGATGTCCTCGATGACGGCGTTGAACTTGGCCCGCTCGGTCTTGTAGATGACGTCGGCGCGGTCGTGGCGGACCATCGGCCGGTGCGTCGGAATGGTCACGACGCCGACCTTGTAGACCTTGTTGAACTCGCCCGCCTCGGTCTGCGCGGTACCGGTCATGCCGGACAGCTTCTCGTAGAGGCGGAAGTAGTTCTGGAGGGTGATGGTGGCCAGGGTCTGGTTCTCCTGCTTGATCTCCACCCCCTCCTTGGCCTCGATCGCCTGGTGCATGCCCTCGTTGTAGCGGCGGCCGTGCAGGATGCGGCCGGTGAACTCGTCGACGATCAGGACCTCGCCGTCGCTGACGATGTAGTCCTTGTCGCGCTTGTAGAGTTCCTTGGCCTTGATCGCGTTGTTGAGGTAACCGACCAGCGGAGTGTTCACCGACTCGTAGAGGTTGTCGATGCCGAGCCGGTCCTCCACCTTGGCGACACCGCGCTCGGTGACCGCGATGGTGCGCTTGGAGTGGTCGACCTCGTAGTCACCCTCGCCGTCGGTGCCCGGCTGGAGGCGGGCCACCACGGCGGCGAACTCGCCGTACCACCGGGCGGAGTGCTCGGCCGGGCCGGAGATGATCAGCGGGGTCCGGGCCTCGTCGATGAGGATCGAGTCGACCTCGTCGACCACCGCGAAGTTGTGGCCGCGCTGGACCAGCTCGTCCTTCGACCAGGCCATGTTGTCGCGCAGGTAGTCGAAGCCGAACTCGTTGTTGGTGCCGTAGGTGATGTCGCACTCGTACGCGGCCCGGTGCTCGCCGGCCGGCCGGTTGGGCAGCACCACGCCGACGGTCAGGCCGAGGAACTCGTGCACCCGGCCCATCCACGCGGCGTCGCGCTGGGCCAGGTAGTCGTTCACCGTCACCACGTGCACGCCCTTGCCGGAGAGCGCGTTGAGGTAGACCGGCAGGACCGAGGTGAGGGTCTTGCCCTCACCGGTCTTCATCTCGGCGATGTTGCCGAAGTGCAGCGCCGCGCCGCCCATCACCTGGACGTCGTAGGGACGCTGGCCGAGCACCCGCGCGGCGGCCTCGCGGCACACGGCGAACGCCTCGGGCAGCAGGTCGTCGAGGGTCTCACCGTCGGCGAGCCGTTCCCTGAACTGGTCGGTCATCCCCCGCAGCTCGGCATCGGTGAGGTTGACGTAGTCGTCCTCGATCGAGTTGACGGCGGCGGCGATGGCCTTCAGCCGGCGCAGCATGCGGCCCTCGCCGGCGCGAAGGACCTTTTCCAGAATCGACACGGATCAACGCTCCCCTAGACAGTCTCGACCCATCGTAGGCGCTCCATCGGCGCGATGGTCACTGGTGGCGGCGGTAGGACGCGACGAAAATGACATAACGGGCCCGCCGGCGGGCTCCGGGCGCATATCCGGTTACGCCCACCGCGAACGATCCGGCACCATGCCCGGATGGAGCCTGTGGAGATCACCGAGGACGGCCTGCTACTGCGCCCGTGGCGAGCGGGCGACGCCGACCACGTGCACCGGGCCTGCCAGGATCCGGACATCCAGCGCTGGACCACCGTACCCCGCCCGTACCTGCCGGAACACGCCCACCGCTTCGTCACCGAACACAGCCGACGGGCCTGGGCCGAGGGCACCGGGACGCCGTTCGCGGTCTGCGACGCGGCCACCGGCGAGTTGCTCGCCGCCTGCGGCCTGGTCTCGATCGACCGCAACCTCGACTCCGGCGAGCTCGGTTACTGGACCGCGCCGTGGGCGCGCGGTCGGGGCGTGGCGGTACGGGCGTCCCGGGCGGTCGCCCGGTGGGCGTTCGACACGCTGCGGCTACGCCGGCTGCTCTGGCAGGCCGAACTGGGCAACCACCACTCCCGGCTGGTCGCGCTGCGGGCCGGCTTCCGGGTCTCCGGCGAGTTGCCACTGGCCCGCCCGCACCCGGGCGGCCGGCCCGACGGCTGGATCGGGGCGCTCCTGCCCGGCGAGGTGCCCGCCCCCGGCGAGCCCGGCCCGGCCGGCCCGGACACCCTGCAGGCGCGGCGCGCCGCGGTCTTCGGCCGGCCACAGCCGGTCCTCTTCGCCGACACCGGCGACACCGAACTGCGGCTGCGCCCGATAGAGACACGCGACCTCGACGCGATCGTGGCCACCTGCCGGGACGAGCAGACCATCCGGTGGACCACCGTGCCGCACCCGTACCGGCGGGAGCACGCCGAGGGGTTCCGGCGGGACCTCGCCGACCTCGCCTGGGCCCGCGGCACCGGGGCGTACTTCACCGTCGCCGACGGACACGACCGCTACCTGGGCTCGATCGACCTGCGGATCGGCGCGGACCCACTCGCCGGCCACGTCGGCTTCATGACCTCGCCGCAGTCCCGGGGCCGGGGTCACATGACCGCCGCCGTGGGCGCGCTGGCCACCTGGGGCTTCACCACCCTGGGACTGGCCCGCGTCGAGTGGCTGGCCATGGTCGGCAACACGGCGTCCCGGCGGGTCGCCGAGAAAGCCGGCTTCACCATGGAGGGCGTGCTGCGCTCCCGGCTGCCCACCCGCGACGGTCGCGGCGACGCCTGGGTCGGCGCGCTGCTAGCGGAGGACCTGGCGTGATCCCAGAGATCATCGAAACGTACGGGGTCCGGCTACGCCCCTTCCGGTCGGAAGACGCCGAGGACCTCGCCACCGCCTGCGCCGACCCGCTGACCCAGCACTTCATTCACGGCATGCCCTCGCCGTACACCGAGGCCGACGCCCGCTGGTGGATCACCGAGGGCGCGCCCTCGGTGAGGGCCACCGGCGGGGCGGCGTACGCGATCGCCGACGTCGCCACGGACCGGCTGGTCGGCGGCGCGGGCATGAGCCAGGTCGTGCCGACGCGCAGGCAGGCCGAGGTGGGGTACTGGGTGGCGCCCTGGGCGCGGCGTCGCGGCGTCGCGACCGCCGCCACCCGCGCCCTGGCGGCGTACGCCTTCCGCTCCGGCCTGGCCCGGCTGGAACTGCTGGCCCACGCCGAGAATCCGGCCAGCCAGCGGGTCGCGCTCGCCGCCGGTTTCCGCCAAGAGGGGGAACGCCGGGCAGTCGGCCGGTCCCGCGACGGCGCCCCGGCCGATCTGACCGCCTGGGTACGCCTCGCCGACGACCCCGATGGTCCGGCCGCTCGCGCCCTGCCGGACCTGGCCGGCGGCCGGCTCACCGACGGCGTGGTGATCCTGCGCCCGCTCGGGCCGGGCGACATCGACGTCATGTACCGCCTGCACACTCTTCCGGAGGTGGTGGCGAACCAGGCTCCGCCGGTGCCGCCGAGCCGGGCCGCGATCGAGCGTCGGTGCCGGACAGCGGAGTGCGCCTGGTTGACCGGCGCCGTTGCGCGCCTGCTCATCGTCGACGCCGCCAGCGGCGAGCCGGCGGGCAGTTGCGGGCTGTCCTACTCCGCCCCGGCCGCCGGTGAGGGAAGCGTCGGCTACGCGCTGTCGCCCGGCTGGCGCGGCCGTGGGTACGCCACCCGCGCGCTGCGGCTGCTCGCCGGTTGGGCGTTCGGCCCGGTGGGGATGGCGCGGCTGGTCGCCGGCACGCTGCCGGGCAACACCGCCTCGCACCGGGTGTTGGAGAAGGTCGGCTTCCGCCGGGAGGGCCTGCTGCGCGGGCGACTCCCGGGTCTGGACGGCACCCGGATCGACGACCTGGTCTTCGGGGTGCTCCCGGAGGAGTTGCGCTGACTCCGGCCGTGGTGGCGGCGCGGGCCGCCACCACGGCGGCAGCGGTCAGGTGTCGAGCGCGATGATGCCGTAGTCGTACGCGTGCCGTCGGTAGACGACGCTCGGCCGGCCGGACTCCTTGTCCTGGAACAGGTAGAAGTCGTGCCCGACGAGTTCCATCTGGAACAGGGCTTCGTCCACCGTCATCGGATCGGCCGGGTGCACCTTGGCCCGGGCGATGTGCCAGGGCTGGTCGTCGTACTCCTCGGTCGTCTCCTCGGCGCGCTCGGCCACCGCGGTGGCGGTGCCGGTCGGAGACAGGCCGGGTCCGTCGAGGCCCGCCACCGGTAGGCCGGCGGTGGCGGCGGCGACCGAGAGCGGCGCGTGCCGACCCCGGTGCACGCGCCGGCGGTCGGCCGCCCGGCGCAGTCGGGTGTCGAGCTTGGCGATGGCCGCGTCGAGTGCGCTGTAGAAGTCGCTCGTGCAGGCCTCGGCACGGATCACCGGCCCACGGGAGACGCAGGTGATCTCCACTCGTTGGCAGGTGTCGGACTGGCGGGGATTGCGTTCGTGGAACAACTCCACGTCGACCCGGATGAGCTTGTGGTCGTAGCGTTCGATCTTCGCGAGCTTCTCCGCTACGTGCACCCGGTAATGGTCCGGCACTTCGACGTTTCGGCCCTTGACCACGATGTCCACGTGACCTCCCTTTTTCGGATGGCCGTCTGATCTTCTTCGACCCGGTCGACCGACTCAGGGAGTCTCCCCGTGCGGCGTCGACCGGTCAGTGCGGCTACGCCTCCTTCCACCGTCGGAGGGGTGGGGTGTGGCACCTCCTACCCCCGACACCGAAACGCTAACTCCGATTCGCCCGGCAGTCACCCCCGGTTGTCGGCAACGCTCAGAAAGTTCACAGCTCTTGCCACCAAGGGGTGAAAAGGAATCACGAAGCGTCACCATTGCCGTCGTTTTTGCGTTGCACCCAACACGGCCGCGACATTTGGCGTCATTCCCGCGCCGCGCAAAGTCCGACTCACCGCCGCCAGGGTGGCCCCGGTGGTGAGGATGTCGTCGAGCACCACCACCGCCCGGCCCGCCGCCGACCGCCGCCGGCCCGTCCGCACCTGGAACGCCGACTCGGCCGCCACGGCCCGCCCGACACTGTCCAACGCCACCGAATCCGGCCGGGGCAGCGCCCGCAGCGGCCGGGCGGTCGCCACGTCCCAGCCGGACCCGCGCAGCCGGGCCGCCGCGTGCCGGGTCAACCGGGTCAGGTGGTCGCCGTAGCGGGCACGGGCCGCCGCCGCGGTGTCCGGCACCGGCACGAGCAGCACCGGCCGCGCCGGCCCCACCGCAGCAGCCACCACCTCGGCCAGCAGCGCGCCCAGCGGCCGGGCCAGCCCGTGCCGGCCCCGTTCCTTGTACGCCAGCAACGCCTCCCGCAGCTCACCCGCGTACGGGCCGAGCGCGTGGCAGGGCGGCAGACCGGGCGGGGCGGGGACGGGACGCACCGGGAGAGGACGCAGCGCCCCGAGCGTCGTGACGCAGGCCGGGCAGAAACCGCGCCGGAGGGCCGAGCCGCGCCCCCGGCAACCGGCGCACTCGGCCGGCAGCACCAGATCGGTCAGATCCGCCCAGAGCCCGCCGCCGTACCGTCGCACCGCGCGCTCAGAACAGGAAGAAGGGGGCGGTCGGACCACCGGCGCGCGCGCCGGTCGGCGGCGGGGTCACGTCCAGGACCTGGTCCCGCCGGATCGTGTCGCGCTGCGGATAGCGGTAGGCCACCCCGTTCGCCTCGTACATGATCAGCACGCTGGGCAGGGGCACCACCGGGTTGGTCGGGTACGCCGCCAGGTGCGTCACCCGGGCGCCCACGTCGGCCACCAGGGCCGTCTCCAGGGCACCGTCGATGCTCACCTCGTACACCGCCGAACGGCCGGCCGTACCGGCCAGGACCAGGGTGTTCTCCCCCGCCCAGTCCACCGCCGACAGGTCCGTCAACGAGGTGGCCACCTTGCGGACCGGCCCGGCGGTGACCACACCACCGTCCACGTTCAACGACGTCACGTGCAGGGCACCGCCGATCACCACGGCGATCCGGTGGCCGTCCAGCGAGGCGGCCACCGCGGTGACCGGCCCGGCGACGTTGAGCGGCACCAGGTCCATCCGGCCCCGGTCGTCGAAGCGCCAGAGCCGGCGATCGGCCACCACCAGCCCGTACGGCTGACGGGGGTCGGGCGAGCGCAGCCAGACCGGCCGCCCGATCGTGGCGAAGATCTGCGGCGACGGGTTGACGATCTGCACCCGGCCGTCCCCGGAACCGGTCGCCAGCCGTTGCCGGCTGCCCGGGGCGCCCACCACCAGGGCGGCGAGAACCCGTTCGCGGACCCGGCTGAGCCCGGCGGACAGCACGTCCCGGTTGACCTCCGCCGCCAACGGCACCGGGACGCTTGCCTCGCCGGCGAAGGCCAGCGGGTGGACGGCCCCCTCGTAGACGGTGAAGGGTTGCGGGTTGCCGGTGACCGGGTAGACCTGGTGCTCCAGGCGGTACTGCCGCAGATCCGGGATGGAGACCCGCGACTGGTTGCGGGTGGTGAGTCGCAGTTGCCCGTCCAGCTCGGGCAACGACCAGGCCAGCTGGGTGCCGATCTGGGCGAGCTTGCGGCTGTCGTCGCCGGGCAGGTCGAGGTTGACCTCCCACCGGTCCTCGGTCTCGATCGCGTTGTTGATCAGCGCGGTCCGGTCCGGCAGGCGGCTGACCCCGGTGCTCAGCCACTCCGAGGGGCCGGCGATCAGCCACTTGACCACCTCACTGACCCGCCGCTCGTCGGGTACGGCCAGCGGGAGGTACCGCTGGTCGGGAACCAGCCGGCTGCCGTCGGAACTCCAGAAGTAGACCGGCCTGGTCTGGTAGTACTGGCGCAGCGCGTCGGCACTGAGCAGCAGCACGTTCGGCGGGTCGGTGACGAACAGACCCGCCTCCTCGGTGCCCTCCTGCCCGGGCGACACCGCGCCCCGCAGCCCGAACCGGTACTCGGTCTCGGTCGCCACCGGAGGCGCGAGCACACCGTTGGCCCGCAGCAGCCCGACCTGCTGCACCGGCAGCCGCACCGAGAAGAGCCCGTTGGCGTTCTCCGTGATCACGGGTTTCTCGGTCAGCCGGACCACGTTGACCGCGATCTCGCTGCCCTGCTTCTCCTGGAGGCGGGTCCTGTTCTCCGGCGCGACGAACTGCTTGACCCGTTCGTACGCCCGCTCCGGCTCACCGGCGGCGGCGGAGAGGAAGTTGCGGACGAAGGCCGCCCGGTCGTCGCCGCTGGCCGCCCGGGTGGGCGGCTCGTCCCGGCGGTAGCTGGCGGTGCCCGCCTCGACCGCCGGCCCCGACCCGTCCACCTGCACCTCGGTGTGCGCCGGGATGCCGCATCCCGTCAGGGCCAGCAGCACCACGCCGAACAGACCGACGAGCATCGACCTCACGGGCGTGCCTCCGCCCGGTCGTCGTCCGTCTTCGGGGCCGGGCCGATCGCCAGCGCGCCGCCACCGGCCGGGCCGATGGCCAGCAGCTCCCCGTCACCGGGGCCGCCGAAGGGCAGCGTGGCGTCGGCCGGCACCAGTCGCAGCGGCGAGGTGGTGAGCCGGTCACCGGCACGGGCCGGCAGGGTGAGCCGGAACTGGGCGCCCTGCCCCGGCGCGCCCCACGCCTCCAGCCAGCCACCGTGCAGCCGGGCGTCCTCCAGGCTGATCGACAGGCCCAGCCCGGTGCCGCCGGTCTGCCGGGCCCGCGACGGGTCGGCGCGCCAGAAGCGGTTGAAGACCAGCTTCTCCTCCCCCGGCTTGAGCCCGACGCCGTGGTCGCGCACGGTGATCGCGACGGCGGTCTGGTCCATGCCCAGGGTGATCCGTACCGGCTTGCCCTCGCCGTGCTCGACCGCGTTGCCGACCAGGTTGCGCAACACCCGCTCGACCCGGCGCGGGTCGACCTCGGCGATCACCGGAGTGCCGGGCACGTCCAACTCGATGGGCACACCCACCCGCTCGGCCAGGGCGGCGAGCCGGTCGGCCACCCGGTGCACGATGGGCGCCAGGTCGGTCGGCTCGGCGTCGAGCATCGCGAAGCCGGCGTCGAAACGACTGATCTCCAGCAGGTCGGTGAGCAACTCCTCGAACCGGTCGAGCTCGGCCTGGAGCAGCTCCGCGCTGCGGGCCACCGCCGGGTCGAACTCGTCCCGCTCCGAGAAGATCAGGTCGGCGGCCATCCGGACCGTGGTCAGCGGGGTGCGCAGCTCGTGCGAGACGTCGGAGGTGAACCGGCGTTGCAGGCGGGACATCTCCTCCAGCCGGAGGATCTGCCGTTGCAGGTTGGTGGCCATCTGGTTGAACGACGCGGCCAGCAGGGCCAGGTCGTCCTCGCCGTTGACCACCATCCGCTGGTCGAGCAGGCCGGCGGAGAGCCGTTGAGCCGTCCGGGCGGCCACCCGGACCGGAGTGACCACCAGGCGGGTCACCAGGGCGGCGAGCAGTCCGAGCAGCAGCACCAGGGCGATGCCGGTGGCGAGCACGGTGGCCCGGGCGTCGGCGGCGGCGGCGTCCTGCCGGTTGAGCGGCACCAGGTAGTAGAGCTCCAGCTGGCCGAAGCGGGTCGGCACCGGCGAGCCGTACACCAGGTATTTGGTCCGCTGGTCGGCGAGCCGGCCGGTGCGGATCTGGTGGGCGACCTTGCCGTCCGCGACGGCGGCCCGCAGTTCCTGGCTGACCAGCGGGCGGACATCCGTCGCCGGGGAGGTGCGGGTCTCGATGATCCCCGTGTAGCGGTCGGCGGTGATGGCCACCACCACCCCGCTGGTCTGCTGCGGGTCGCCGCCGGCCAGGTAGTTGACCGTGCCCTCGATGGTGTCCTGGAGCTGCGCCTCCTGGGGCTGGCTGTAGAGGGAGAACTGCTTGCCCGCGTAGTCGCTGCCGCTGCGCAGCCGCAGCAGCGTGTCGGTCTTAGCGTTCTCCAGCAGAATATCGGTGATCTTGTTGGCGATCAGGTAGGCGAAGCCCCCGACCAGCAGGCTGGAGACCACCAGTGTGATGGTCACCACCCGCACCTGCAACGAGCGACGCCAGGTCTGGTGCAGCCCGGCGGCCAGGCCCAGCACCCGGCCGGCCAGGGCACGCCCCAGCGCCCGCGCGGCGGGACGCCAGCCGGCGGAGGTCTCGGGGGTCAGGTTCGAAGCGCTGGTCACGGTGCAGACCAGGCTATCCGGTACCCGCCTTGTAGCCCACGCCTCGCACGGTCAGGATGATCTCCGGCCGCTCCGGATCCGGTTCGATCTTGGCACGCAGCCGCTGCACGTGCACGTTGACCAGCCGGGTGTCCGCCGCGTGCCGGTAGCCCCAGACCTGTTCCAGCAGCACCTCGCGGGTGAAGACCTGACGCGGCTTGCGGGCCAACGCGACCAGCAGGTCGAACTCCAACGGCGTGAGCTTCACCTCCTCGCCGTCCCGGCTCACCGTGTGCGCCGGCACGTCGATGGTGATCTGGTTGCCGGGCGGCCCGATGGTCAGCATCTCCGGGGCGACGTCCTCGCCGCGACGCAACCGGGCCCGCATCCGGGCCACCAACTCCTTGGGCTTGAACGGCTTGACCACGTAGTCGTCGGCGCCGGACTCCAGGCCGAGCACCACGTCCACGGTGTCGCTCTTGGCGGTCAGCATGACGATCGGCACGCCGGACTCGGCCCGGATGGCCCGGGCCACGTCGATACCGCTCATACCGGGCAGCATGAGGTCGAGCAGGACGATGTCGGGTCGGTTGTCCCGGAACGCGGCCAGTGCCCGTTCCCCGTCGGCGACGAAGGAGGGCAGAAAGCCCTCGCTGCGCAGGACGATGCCGAGCATCTCGGCGAGCGCGGGGTCGTCGTCGACCACCAGTACCCGGGCTCTCATGGGATTTATGTTTCCATCCCCGTTCAGTCAGGTGGGATCGGCGTCACCCGGCACGGTACTTCCCCGGCCGGCGTCCCCGCACGTTCCACGCGGAACAACCGCCGGCCGGGTCACCCCCGCCACGGGTCGGGCCTGCGGGTCCACCGGGTCACCGCGGCCGTGTCACCATGATCCCCCGGGCGTGCCGCCGCCCGCCACCACGACCGCCAGGAGTACGTGTGCCCGAGGTCGGCCCGACAGCCGTGCTCCCGAGACGTCCGCTCACCGTCGGGGAGCTGCTCGACTCGGCGGTGCTGCTGCTGCGCGCCCAGAGCCGGCTGCTGCTCCCGCTGGGCGCCTTCCTCGCCGTCGGCGAACAGCTCCTGCTGCTCCCGCTGCGGCTCGCCGCCGACCTGCGGCCCCCGGCGTACCTACCCGGCGGGTGGGATCCGTTCGCCGCGTACTGGCTGCTGCTGGCCGTCGGCGCCGGAACCGAGGCGGCGATCGTCACGCTGCTCGGCAACCCGGCTGCCCGCGCCGCCGGCGCCGCGCTGCTCGGCCGCCACGCCGGTGTACGCGACCTGCTCCGTGTCCGGGGCGCGCGCTGGGGGACCACCCTGCTTCTCGCGCTGCCCGTCGGCGCCCTGGTCATGCTCGGCGGCCTGCTCGGGCCGCTCTGGTTCCTCGCCTGGACGATGGTGGGTTCGGTGGCCGCCGTGCTGGTGGTGGACCGGCTCGCCGCGCGCCTCGCGCTGCCCCGGGCCATCCGGCTCGCCGCCCGCGACGGCGGCCGGGCGGCCTGGGTCCGCCTTCTCGGCTACCTCGGTTGGTGGATCCTGCGGGTCGGTCTCGCCCTCGGCGGCTACTTCGGGGTGGCCGCGCTGGACCTGGTCGACCTCCACGACCCGGCGACGGCGACCGTCGCCGCCGTGGTCGTCTGGGCGGCGGTGAACTCCGTCGCCTACCCGGTGCTGGCCTGCCTCGACGCGGTGGTCCACCTGGACAACCGGATGCGCACGGAAGGGCTCGACATCCGCCTCTCCCGGTCTCCCGGCCATCTCGCCGAACCCGTCCTGCTGGCGGCCGACCGGTGAGCGTCAGCCGCTGGTGGACCGAGGTCGCCGCCGCGCTCGGCGACGTCGTGCCGCTGCCGCTGGCCGTGATGCTGCTCCTGCTGGTCGCCGGGCTGGTGGCACTGGCCTGGTACCACTTCCCGGCCTGGCTGCCCCGCCGGTTGCCCCGGCTGCGGTTGCCCCGGCTGCGGCTGCCCCGGCTGCGGCTGCCCCGGCTGCGACTGCCCCGGCTGCGGCTGCCCCGGCTGCGACTGCCCCGGCTGCGGCTGCCCCGGCTGCGACTGCCGCGTCTCCGCCGGCCCCGGTCGGAGCGGCGGCCCCGCCGGGCGGTTGACGAGGCGCCGCGATTGCCCCGACCCCGGGTCGGCGAGGAACCCCCGGGCCTCCCCCTCGCCGACCGGCTGGCCGCCGAGGGACGGTTCGCCGAGGCCGTCCGCGAACGGCTGCGCGGCATGGTCCGCCGGCTGGTCGCCGCCGGGGTGGTCGCGCAGCGCCCCGGCCTGACCGTGACCGAGGTGACCGAGGAGGCGTCCCGCAACCTGCCCCCGGTCGACCCGCCGCTGCGCGCCGCCGCCGCGCTCTTCTCCACGCTCTGGTACGCCCACCGGCCCGCCTCGGCCGAACACGACCGGCGGATGCGGGAACTCGCCGACGAGCTGGACCGGGTACTCGCCGGCCGGGGGGAACCGCGATGACCGACACCGCCGCGCCGCCCGCGCCGCCACCCCGGCGGGGCACCCCGACCGGGCGACGACGCCGCTGGCACCGGATCGTGCTCCCGTTCACGCTCGCCGCCGCGCTGGTCGGAGCCACCCTGGTCACCCACGCGGCGGACCAGCCCGACCCGACCGCCCCCGGCTTCCTCTCGCCCGTGGCGACAGCCGACCACGGCGGCAGCCGCCTCGCCGGGACGCTGCGTGGCCGGGGCGTCACCGTGCAGCGCGAGACCGACATCCTGCCCGCTCTGCTGGCCCTCGACGACCGGCCGGGCACGCTCTTCGTACCCGCCCCGGAGCTGCTGCACCCGGACACGGTCGGCGCACTCGGCGACCTGCCCGCCGGCAACCGGCTCGTGCTGGTCGACCCGTCCCGCCGCGTACTGGAGCAGGCCGACCTGCCGGTGCTCCGCACCGACCGCCGCTGGGCGACCCGCGCGGTCCGCCCCGACGCCGACGGCCGGCCCTGCCCGCTGCCCGAGGCGGCCCGGGCCGGCACCGCCGCCGCGGCGCTCCAGCGCTACGCCGCGCCCCCGGGGTACGCCGGGGACCTGGTCCGCTGCTACTCCGGCGGCCTGGTCCACCTGCCCCGGACGGCCGACTTGGTGGTGATCGGCGCGAGCGACCCGTTCCGCAACGACCGGATCGACGAGTGGGGCAACGAGGAACTGGCGGCCGGGCTGCTCGGCGACCGTGGCCGGGTGGTCTGGCTCGACCTGGACGGTCCCGCTCCGCCGCCACGGCTCGGCACCGGCTCCAGCGGCGAGCCGGCCTGGTCACCCGCCCCGGGTACCGGGCCGGGCGGCCAGCGGGACGACGGCGACGGCAGCGGAGACAGCGACCCGGCCGGCAACGGCGACCCCGGTGACGACGGCGGCCGGCAGGACCAGGCCGGCGGGGAGAGACCGGACGACGACAACCCGCTCTGGTCGGCCTTCCCCGTCTGGTTCTGGGCGCTGCTGCTCCAGCTCGCGCTGGCCGCGCTGCTGGTGGTGCTCTGGCGCGCCCGCCGGCTCGGCCCGCCGGTCACCGAGCCGCTGCCGGTGCGGGTCCGTTCCGCCGAGACGGTCCTCGGCCGGGCACGGCTCTACCAGCGGGCCCGGGCGCGCGGCCCGGCTGCCACCATGTTGCGCTCGGCCGCCCGGGACCGGCTGCGCACCCGGCTCAACCTGCCCGCCGGCACGCCACACGCCGACGTCGCCGCCCTGGTCGCCCGGTACACCGGCGGCCGTCCCGACGAGCTCCGCGAGCTGCTGTACGGCGCGGAGCCGGCCACCGACGCCGAACTGCTGGCACTGGCCCGGTCGCTGGACCGGGTGACCCGTACGGTCACGGCAGCGCACCACCACCCGAGCGAAGGAGACCCCCGGTGACCCAC
>NZ_SMKD01000130.1 GCF_004348595.1 Micromonospora sp. KC723 | reverse complement strand
GCCCCCGCCCCCGCCGCCACCACCGCCGACGACTACTGCCTCGGCGAGTGCGGCGACATCCTGCCACCCGGCCAGAACGGCAACGCCACCCTCGTCGAGGTACTCGGCAACCAGGCCTTCGGCACCCTGCCCGCGCACTCCGCCGACCAGCTCGGCCGCTACGCCGACCTGGTGTACTCCTACGCCGGCCTGCGACAGGACCAGATCAGCTCGTTCTTCAACGACGCCTCCTTCGGGGTACCGCCCAGCCAGGTCGAGCGGGACTACTCACCCCGGACCGACGTGCGGATCGTGCGGGACAAGGCCACCGGCGTCCCACACATCACCGGCACCACCCGGGGCGGCACCATGTACGGCGCCGGGTACGCCGGCGCGGAGGACCGGCTGTTCACCATGGACCTGCTGCGGCACGTCGGCCGCGGCACCCTCACCCCGTTCGCCGGCGGCGCCCCCGGCAACCGGGCCCTGGAGCAGAGCGTCTGGCGCACCTCGCCGTACACCGAGGCAGACCTGCGGGCGCAGATCGAGGCGCTGCGCACCAAGAGCGGCACCCGCGGCGAGCAGCTCTACGCCGACGTCCAGGAGTACATCGCCGGCATCAACGCCTACATCCGCACCTGCATGGCCAACCGGAACTGCCCCGGCGAGTACGTCCTCACCGGACACCTCGACTCGGTCACCAACGCCGGCGGTCCCAAGCCGTTCCAGATGACCGACCTGATCGCCATCGCCGGCGTGGTCGGTGGCCTCTTCGGCGGCGGCGGCGGCACCGAGATGCAGTCGGCGTTGGTACGGATCGCCGCCCGGGCCCGCTACGGCACCGTCGAGGGCGACAAGGTGTGGACCGCCTTCCGTAACCAGAACGACCCGGAGACGGTGCTGACCCTGCACGACGGGCAGAGCTTCCCGTACGGCACGGCGTCGCCGGACGCGCCCAGCGTGGTCCTGCCCGACGCCGGCTCCGCCCGGGTGGAACCGGTGGTCACCGACCAGACCGGCTCGGCCGGCAGCGCCGCCACCGGCTCCTCCGAGCTGGCCGCCGCGCTGTCCGGGCTGACCATCTCCCCGCAACACCGCGGCATGTCCAACGCCGTCGTGGTCAGCGGCGCGCACTCCGCCAGCGGGCACCCGATCGCCGTGTTCGGCCCGCAGACCGGCTACTTCTCCCCCCAGCTGCTCATGGTGCAGGAGTTGCAGGGCCCGGGGATCAGCGCCCGCGGCGCCGCCTTCGCCGGGCTCAACCTGTACGTGCTGCTGGGCCGGGGGCAGGACTACGCGTGGAGCGCCACCTCCTCCATCCACGACATCACCGACACCTACGCGGTGCCGCTGTGCACCCCGGACGGCAGCGCGCCGACACCGGCCAGCAACCACTACCTCTACCGGGGCGCCTGCCTGCCGATGGAGGAGATCTCGCACGTCAACACGTGGACCCCCACCGTCGCCGACAACACCCCCGCCGGCTCGTACAGGCTCGTCGCCTGGCGCACGAAGCTGGGGCTGGTCTCCTGGCGGGGCACGGTCGGCGGCCGGCCGCACGCGTTCACCCAGCTCCGCTCCACCTACCAGCACGAGGCCGACTCGGCGATCGGGTTCCAGATGTTCAACGACCCGGCCGCGATGGGCTCGGCGGACGCCTTCGTCGCCTCGGCGAACAACGTCGAATACGCCTTCAACTGGTTCTACGTCAACTCCACCGAGTCGGCGTACTTCAACTCCGGACTCAACCCGGTGCGGGCCGCGGGCAGCAACCCGAACCTGCCGATGAAGGCCGAACCCGCGTACGAGTGGCAGGGCTACAACCCGGCGACGAACAGCGCCACGTACGCCCCGCTGTCGGCCCATCCCCGCTCGGTGAACCAGGACTACTACATCAGCTGGAACAACAAGCAGGCCAAGGACTTCGGGGCCGCCGACGGCAACTTCAGCTTCGGCGCCGTGCACCGGGGCGACCTGCTGGACAGGCCGATGAAGGCCGCCCTGGCGGCGGGCCGCAAGTTCGACCGGGCCTCGCTGGTCTCGCTGGTGCAGCAGGCCGGCCTGACCGACCTGCGCGCGGTCGAGGTGCTCGACGAGCTGATCCGGGTGCTGGACAGCCAGCCGGTCACCGACAGCGCGCTGGCCGGCGAGATCAGCCGGCTCAAGGCGTGGCGGCAGGCCGGCGGGCTGCGGGTGGAGACCGCCAAGGGCTCGAAGGTGTACCAGCACGCGGAGGCGATCCGCACCTTCGACGCCTGGTGGCCGCTGCTGGTCCGGGGCATGTTCAAGGCCCCGCTCGGCGCGGACCTCTACCAGTCGCTGGTCAACGCCCTGCAGGTCAACGAGTCCCCCTCCGGCCACCAGCAGGGCGACCTGTCCAACC
Organism: Micromonospora sp. KC723; assembly: GCF_004348595.1. Taxonomy (GTDB): domain Bacteria; phylum Actinomycetota; class Actinomycetes; order Mycobacteriales; family Micromonosporaceae; genus Micromonospora. The sequence continues at coordinate 12,713 of NZ_SMKD01000130.1, read as the reverse complement.
TGCCCTCCTCGGCCAACGAGGCCCAGGCGCACAAGGGCTCGGCGTTGCAGTACGGCTGGTGGGGCTGGGTCGACAAGGACCTGCGGGCGGTGCTCGGCGACCCGGTGCGGGGCGGCCTCGGCCGCACCTACTGCGGCAACGGCAGCCTCGCCGGCTGCCGGCAGGTCCTGCTCGACACCCTGCGCGCCGCGGCGGCCACCCCGGCCGCCACCACCTACCCCGGCGACAGCACCTGCGCCGCCGGTGACCAGTGGTGCGCCGACGCGATCGTCCAGTCCCCGCTGGGCGGCATCAAGCACGCCACCACCGCCTGGCAGAACCGGCCCACCTACCAGCAGGTGGTCTCCTTCCCGGCCCGGCGTGGCGACCCACCGGTGACCAACCTCGCCCTCGGCCGGCCGGTCACGGCGTCCAGCGCCGAGTTCCTCCAGGGGGCCGCGCGGGCGGTGGACGGGGATCCCGGCACCCGCTGGGCCAGCGCGCGGGCGGACGACCAGTGGCTCAGCGTCGACCTGGGCGCGGTCCGGCAGGTCGGTCGGGTGGGGCTGGCCTGGGAGGCCGCGTACGCGCGGTCGTACCGCATCGAGGTCTCCACCGACGGCAGCGCCTGGCGGGAGGTCTGGTCGACCACGGCCGGCGACGGGGGCAACGACGTGATCGCGTTTGCGGCGCGGAACGCCCGGTACGTGCGGATGCGTGGGCTGACCCGGGCCACCTCCCACGGATTCTCGCTGTACGAGATGGCGGTGTACGCCCGCTGAAGGGTGGTCCGGCCGGCGCGGGGTCAACGCGCCGGCCGGACCCGTCAGGCCAGGTAGACCTGGCCCCCCTCGACCTTGATCTGCTTGGCGGGCAGCGGTTTGGTCGCCGGCCCCTGCCGCACCGATCCGTCGCTGATGGCGAACCTGCTGTTGTGGCAGGTGCAGTTGATGGTGCCGCCGTCGACGTTCGACACCGGGCACCGCTGGTGGGTGCAGATCGGGTCGAAGCCCTTGAACTCCCCCTCGGTGGGCTGGGTGACGACCACGCCGCGCTCGACGAAGATGGCCCCGCCGCCGACCGGGATGTCGGTGGTCCGGGCCAGCGGGGCGGTGCCGTCGCGGCTTCCGGCCCCGGGTGCGCCGGTCACGCCCGGCCCACCACTGGTCGGTCCCGACGTCGGCGGGGTCGCCGCCTCGTCGTCGCCACCGCAGGCGGCCAGCACCACCGACGCCCCGACCGCGCCGGCGCCCGCGAGCAGGGCCCGGCGCGTCCGCGCGCCCGGTCCGGTCAGCACCTCATCGTCACTCATCCTCGGCCTCTCTCTCGACGTGCCGCCACCGGTCATGGGTCCGGCCGCACCCCTGCACACGCACCACGGCGCCCGGCGGTTCACCCGATCGACCCACGGGCCGCGGCGGCACCCCGACCGGCCTGCCGCGCCGCTCAGCGCGTCCCGGCCGGCACCTTGCGGGTACGCGACGTCGCCGTGGTGCCGTTGGCCTTCGCCGCCCGGGTGGTGGCCGCCTTGGCCCCCTTGGCCTCGCCGTCGAGCTTGAGCAACGGGCGCAGGAACTGCCCGGTGTGGCTCTCGGGCACCTCCGCGACCTCCTCGGGCGTGCCGGTGGCGAGCACCGTGCCGCCCCGGTGGCCGCCCTCCGGGCCCATGTCGATGAGCCAGTCGGCGGTCTTGATGACGTCGAGGTTGTGCTCGATGGTGATCACCGTGTTGCCCTTGTCGACCAAGCCCTCCAGCACCATCAGCAGCTTGCGGATGTCCTCGAAGTGCAGGCCGGTGGTCGGCTCGTCGAGCACGTAGACCGTCCGCCCGGTGGAACGCTTCTGCAACTCGGCGGCGAGCTTGACCCGCTGCGCCTCGCCGCCGGACAGCGTCGGGGCCGGCTGGCCCAGCCGGACGTAGCCCAGGCCGACGTCGACCAGCGTCTTCAGGTGCCGGTGGATGGCCGGGATGGCGGAGAAGAACTCCGCCGCCTCCTCGATCGGCATCTCCAGCACGTCGGAGACGGTCTTGCCCTTGTAGTGCACCTCCAGGGTCTCCCGGTTGTACCGGGCGCCCTTGCAGACCTCGCACGGGACGTAGACGTCCGGCAGGAAGTTCATCTCGATCTTGATCGTGCCGTCACCGGAGCACGCCTCGCACCGACCGCCCTTGACGTTGAACGAGAACCGTCCCGGGCCGTACCCCCGGACCTTGGCCTCGGTGGTCTCGGCGAACAGCTTGCGGACATGATCCCAGACACCGGTGTAGGTGGCCGGGTTCGACCGGGGCGTCCGGCCGATCGGCGACTGGTCCACGCCGACGACCTTGTCCACGTGTTCGAGCCCGCTGACCCGGGTGTGCCGGCCGGGGACCAGCCGCGCGCCGTTGATCTGGTTGGCGAGCACCGCGTACAGGATGTCGTTGACCAGCGTCGACTTGCCGGAACCGGAGACCCCGGTGACCGCGATGAGCTGGCCGAGCGGGAACGACACGGTCAGGTTGCGCAGGTTGTGCTCACGCGCGCCGTGCACCACCAGTTCCCGACCGGGGGTCTGCGGGCGACGTCGGCGCGGCGTCGGGATGGACTTGCGCCCGGACAGGTACGCCCCGGTGATCGACTCGGTGTTCTCCAGCAGCGCCGGCACCGAGCCGCTGTGCACGATCTGCCCGCCGTGCTCCCCGGCGCCCGGCCCGATGTCGACGATCCAGTCGGCGACCCGGATGGTGTCCTCGTCGTGCTCGACAACGATCAGGGTGTTGCCGAGGCCGCGCAGCCGCAGCAGGGTCTCGATCAGGCGGTGGTTGTCCCGCTGGTGCAGGCCGATCGACGGCTCGTCGAGCACGTACAGCACGCCGACCAGGCCCGACCCGATCTGGGTGGCCAGCCGGATGCGCTGCGCCTCGCCGCCGGAGAGGGTGCCGGCCGGGCGGTCCAGGGAGAGGTAGTCCAGGCCGACGTCGAGCAGGAACTTCAGCCGGGCGTTGATCTCCTTGAGCACCCGCTCGGCGATCATCTTCTGCCGGTCGGTCAGCGCGATGCCGGCGAGCAGGTCGGCGGCCTCCCCCACCGAGAGGTTGCACACCTCGGCGATGCTCCGCCCCGCCAGGGTGACCGCGAGCACCTCCGGCTTGAGTCGGGCGCCGCCGCAGGCCGCACAGGGCACGTCCCGCATGTAGCCCTCGTACTTCTCCCGCGACCACTCCGACTCGGTGTCGGAGTGCCGGCGCTCGATCCACTGCACCACGCCCTCGAAACCGGTGTAGTAGGAGCGCTCCCGGCCGTACTTGTTGCGGTAACGCACGTGCACCTGGTCACCGGAGCCGTGCAGGATCGTCTTCTGCGCCCGCGACGGCAGCGCCCGCCACGGCGTGTCGACGTCGAAGTGCTCGGCCTCGCCGAGCGCCTCCAGCAGCCGCAGGAAGTACTCCAGGTTGTGCCCGGTCGCCCAGGGCTGGATCGCGCCCTCGCGCAGGGTGCGCTCCGGGTCGGGGACGAGCAGCTCCGGGTCGACCTCCTTCTTGGTGCCCAGCCCGGTGCACTCCGGGCAGGCGCCGTAGGGCGCGTTGAAGGAGAAGACCCGCGGCTCCAGGTCCTCGATGGCCAGGGGGTGGTCGTTCGGGCAGGCCAGGTGCTCGGAGTAGCGCCGCTCCCGCCCCGGGTCGTCCTCCGGCAGGTCGACGAAGTCGAGCAGGACCAGGCCGCCGGAGAGACCGAGGGCGGCCTCGACCGAGTCGGTGAGCCGCCGCTTGGCACTCGGCTTGACGCTGAGCCGGTCGATCACCACCTCGATGGTGTGTTTCTCCTGCTTCTTCAGCTTCGGCGGCTCGGTGAGCTGGTGCACCACACCGTCGACGCGGGCCCGGGCGTAGCCCTTCGACTGCAACTCGGCGAAGAGGTCGACGTACTCGCCCTTGCGGCCGCGGACCACCGGGGCGAGCACCATGAACCGGGTGCCCTCGGCCATGGCGAGGACCCGGTCGACGATCTGCTGCGGGCTCTGCCGGGAGATCATCTCGCCGCAGACCGGGCAGTGCGGCTCGCCGATGCGGGCGAAGAGCAGCCGCAGGTAGTCGTAGACCTCGGTGATGGTGCCGACGGTGGAACGCGGGTTACGCGAGGTCGACTTCTGGTCGATGGAGACCGCGGGGCTGAGCCCCTCGATGAAGTCGACGTCGGGCTTGTCCATCTGGCCGAGGAACTGCCGGGCGTACGACGACAGCGACTCGACGTACCGGCGCTGCCCCTCGGCGAAGATCGTGTCGAAGGCCAGGCTCGACTTGCCCGAACCGGAGAGCCCGGTGAACACGATCAGGGCATCCCGGGGCAGGTCGAGACTGACGTCACGCAGGTTGTGCTCGCGCGCGCCACGGATGATCAGACGGTCGGCCACGGTGCGTGTGCTCCCGGAAGAAGAAAGTGAGGCGGGTCTGTGCGCTCGGAGCAGGTCTGAGCGGTTTGCGGCGCGGCAGAGGCGCCCGAGCAACTCTAGCCCCGAGGTACGACAATCCCCGGCGCGCACCCATTCCCCCTGCTCACAGCGGGGTCAGCCGGCACCGCCCCGCCATGGTCAGGTGGCGTCGCGGGACAACTCGCTGAGCGTGTCGTGTGCCGCGAGGCCACCGCATCACGGACGCCGGGCAGTGCCGCCGCGACTCAGGGCGCTCGGGGTGACGGGGGTGGCGTCGGACGGGCGGCGCGGCGACGACCACCTCGCCCGCCGCGCCACTCAGCGGCGAGCCGGACCTCCCGGCGGCGACTCTCGTACGCCACCTCCCGCCGCAACCGGTGCCAACTCTCCCAGCGCCGGGCCGACAGCTCCCCGCTCTCCAGCGCCGCCCGCACCGCGCAGGCCGGCTCGGCCTCGTGCGCGCAGTCGGCGTACCGGCAGCCGGTCGCCAGCTCCGCGATGTCAGCGAACGCCCGGTCCAGCCCGACGACCCCGTCCAGCAGACCCACCGCACGCACCCCCGGGGTGTCCAACACCGCCCCGCCACCGGGGACCTGCACCAGCGCCCGCCAGGTGGTGGTGTGCCGGCCCTTGCCGTCGACCCGGCGGATCGCCTGTGTCGGCATCACCGTCGCCCCGGCCAGGGCGTTGACCAGGCTCGACTTACCCGCCCCGGACGGGCCGAGCAGGCCGAGGGTCCGCCCCGGGGCGACGTACGGCCGCAGCGCGTCCAAACCGGCGCCCCGCTCGGCGCTGACCGGCAGCACCGGCACCCCGGGCGCCACGGCGGCGAGTTGCCGGGCCACCGCCTCCGGCTGCCCGGCCAGGTCGACCTTGGTCAGCACGACCAGCGGACGGGCCCCCGACTCGTGCGCCAGGGAGAGCAACCGCTCGATCCGGGCGACGTCGGGCTCGGGGTGCACCGGCTCGACCACCGCGGCGGCGTCGAGGTTCGCGGCGAGCACCTGCCCGCTGGCGTCCCGACCTGCGGTACGCCGGACCAGCGCGGTCCGGCGCGGCAGCACGGAGTCGACGGTCACCGGCCCGTCCGGCCAGGTGGCGAGCAGCACCCAGTCGCCCACGCAGGGCAGGGCGGTCAGCTCCCGGGCCGCGGCGGCCAGCACGCCCGGGCCCAGGCTGGCGCGGACCGGGCCCTCGGCGCAGAGCACCGTGCAGACGCCCCGGTCGACCCGGGCCACCCGGCCCGGGCGGCGGTCGGGGCGTCGGCGCGCGTACGCCGCCCGCCCGGCGTCGAAGCCGAGCGCAGCAAGATCGATCTTCATCGCATCCTCATCGGAGTCGGAACTGGTGGTGGCGGGACAGCCGCGCTACGACCGGCATGCTCACCCCCGTCCGTCGACCCGGTGCCGCGTCGTGACCGACGGTAGGGGGCGCGCCGACGCGCCGAAAGCGATTTCCCCGGCGACGCGGGGGCCGGGGGACGCTAGGGTCGTCCCGTGACCACGGATCCGCTTCTGCTGACCGGCGAGCTGGACGACGCCACCGCCCGGCTCCTGCGTACCGCCGAGGCCCTGGACGCCACGGATCTCGCGGCCCCGTCGCGGCTGCCCGGCTGGACCCGCGGCCACGTGCTGGCCCACCTGGCCCGCAACGCCGACGGCTTCGTCAACCTGTTCACCTCCGCCCGCACCGGCGAGCGGATCCCGCAGTACGCCAGCCCCGCCGCCCGCGATGCCGACATCGCCGCCGGCGCCACCCGACCCCCGGCTGCCCAGCTGGACGACCTGCGTCGCTCGGCGGAACGCTTCGCCGAGGCGGTCGCCGCCATGCCCGTGGAGGCATGGAGCGCCATGGTCGAGACGTGGCGCGGCCGCCCGTGGCCGGCCGCCATGCTGGTCTGGGGACGGCTGCGGGAGGTCGAGGTGCACCACGTGGACCTCGCCGTCGACTACCGGCCGACGGACTGGTCGCCGGCGTTCGCCCAGCACCTGATGCACGAGGTGGTCAGTGGCCTGGCCGACCGCGCGGACGCCCCGGCGATGGTGCTGCGCTTCGACGGCACCCGGCACGACCTGGTGGTCGGCGAGCCGGAGGGCGCACCCGTGATCGCCGGCCCGGCCGCCGAGCTGGCCGCCTGGCTGATCGGCCGCAGTCGCGGCGAGACGTTGACCGTCACCCCGGACGGCCCGCCGCCGACCCCACCGGAATGGATATAGACCTCGTCATGAGCTACACCGGAAGCGTCACCGCCGGCGGGGCGCCCGCCGTCCGCGAGCTGACCGGGCTCACCGTCACCAAGGTGTCGGTCGGCCCGATGGACAACAACGCCTACCTGCTGCGCTGCCGCGCCACCGGCGAGCAGGTGCTGATCGACGCGGCGAACGAGGCCCCCCGCCTGCTGGAACTCGTCGGCGGCACCGGCCTGGCCACCGTGGTCACCACCCACCGGCACATGGACCACTGGGTGGCGCTGGAGGAGGTCGTCGCCAAGACCGGCGCCCGCGCCCTCGTGCACGCCGACGACGCCGAGGGACTGCCCATCAACGCGGAGACGCTCGTCGACGGCGACCCCGTGCGGGTGGGCGACCAGAGCCTGGAGGTCATCCACCTCAAGGGCCACACCCCCGGCTCGATCGCCCTGCTGTACCACGACCCGGCCGGCACCCCGCACCTGTTCACCGGGGATTCGCTCTTCCCCGGCGGGGTCGGCAACACCGATCGGGACCCGGCGCGGTTCGCCCAGCTCATCGACGATGTGGAGCACAAGCTGTTCGACCGACTGCCGGACGAGACCTGGTTCTACCCGGGGCACGGCAACGACAGCACCCTCGGCGCGGAACGCCCGTCGCTGCCGCAGTGGCGCGCCCGCGGCTGGTGACCCGGCCCGGCGGTCAGGCGGCCTGGGCGGCGTCGGCGACGACCGCCCGGAGCCGACGGCGGGTGCCGAGCGCCACCACCCCGGCCAGCGCCAGACCGACCGCCGCCGTGACGACCACCGGGTCGCCGTCGCCCGGCAGCAGGGTGGCCAGGGACCGCGACACCGTCGCCAACGCCAGGTAGAGACCCGCCCAGAGCGCCGCGCCCGCCGTGGCGAAGGCGACGAACCTCCGGTACGACATGCCCATGCCGCCCGCGGCCAGCGGCAGCAGGGCGTTGAGCACCGGCAGGAACGGCGCGACCAGCACCATCCGCCCACCTCCGGCGCGCAGGACCCGCTCGGCGGTCACCCAGCGGGCCTCGCCGATCCAACCGCCGACCCGGCCGCGCCGCAGCCGATCGCCGTACACCCACCCGGCGAGGAAGCTCATCGACCAGCCGGCGACGCACCCCACCACCACCGCCACCAGGGTCACCGCGCTGATCCCCGGCCCGCCCACCCCGACGGCCGCGAGAACCGCGACGTCGCCGGGGACCAGCACGCCCAGCAGTGGCACGGCGTCGGCGAGCATGACCATCCCCAGCACCCCCACCAGCAGACAGGTGGGCAACTCACCGAGCTGAGCAACGACATCCGACATGATCTCGACGGTACGGGCGGCCCGGGGGTCCGCGCCTCCGACGGAATCCCCAGCCGGACCCTGATTTCGTCTCAGGGTCAGCGGGAAAACCGTTCGCGTCAGCGGGGCCGGAGCACCTGGACCCGGCGGACCGGCGAGTCGACGGAAGGCTCGGTGGTGGGCACCGGGTAGCTCGCCACCACCTCCAGGCCGGCGGCCGGCAGGTAACCCCGGTCGGGATCACCGACCAGCACGTCCGTGCCGGTGGCGGCGGCCCGGCGCAGGAACGGCAGCATCCGGCCGGCGAGCTCGCCGTCGTACAGGGCGTCCCCGGCCAGCAGCAGGTCGACGCCGGCGGCGTCACCGTCGAGCAGGTCCTCTCCGGTCGCCACGACCGTCACCCCGTTCGCCCGGGCGTTGACGGTCACCGCCGCCACCGCGTACGGGTCGATGTCGTTGGCGACGACGCGGGCGGCGCCGGCCAGCGCGGCGGCGATGGCCACCAGTCCGGACCCGGCGGCCAGGTCGAGCACCCGGCGTCCCGAGGTCAGCTCGGGGTGGTCGAGCAGGTGCCGGGCGAGCGCCTGGCCACCGGCCCAGGCCGACGCCCAGTACGGCGGCGGCAGGGTACGCCCCGCCGCCGCCTCCATCCGGGCCCACCAGACGATCGCGTCCTCGGCCAGGTGCAGGGACACCTCGGGGACGAACGGGGTGGGGGCCAGCCGGAGGCGGTCCAGCCCGTCGCCCGGAGCCTCGACCTCCCGCTCCAGGACTGCCAGCGCCGCCGTGCTCGGTCCGTTCACCGGTCGAGCATGCCGGACCCCGGCCGCCCGCCGCGCCGTTTCCGCCGCGAGCCGCGTGTTTTTTCCGGTGGCCCGCTTGCGGCACTTCAGCCGGCAAAAGCGGGGTCGGCCGGTTACTGTCGGGGTGGAACAGGGGGATCGTCCGCCGCGGCGGGGGTCTCCCGATGTGAACAGGGAGAGATGCATGGCAACCGGCACGGTCAAGTGGTTCAACTCGGAAAAGGGCTTCGGCTTCATCGAGCAGGACGGCGGGGGACCGGACGTCTTCGTCCACTACTCGGCAATCGCCAGCAGCGGCTACCGGGAACTGCACGAGGCGCAGAAGGTCGAGTTCGAGGTGACCCAGGGTCAGAAGGGTCCGCAGGCAGACAACGTCCGTCCGCTGTAGGTCCGTGCCGGTGGCGGCGGCCGGACCGGCCGCCGCCACTGCGCGTGCCCAACCGGCGCGGCGCGGTCAGGCCACCAGCCGCCTGGCCAGTTCGTCGGCGACCTGTTTGGCCATGGTCGGCGGGATCGCCGCCGCGATGCTCTCCGGCTTCAGACCGGCGAGCACACCCTGGACGATGGCCGGCTCGTCGGTGAAGTCCTTGTTCGAGAGTGCGGTCAAAGCGTTCTGCAACGCGGTGAGCTGCGCGGCCAGCGACCGCAGCGTCGGGTGCGGTGACACGTACGAAGGGACCGTGTGGTCCTCGCCCATCGCCAGCCGGGTGTAGACCTGACCGATCGGGTTACGGCCGTCCAGCACGGTCAGGTTCTTGTGGACGGTTTCCAGCCAGGCGTGCTCTTCGGGGGTCATGTCGTTCTCCTCCAGCAGTCCGATGGTGGTCAGGTAACGGCGGAACAGCGGGGTCTGGTCCCGGTTCGCCTTGGTCGAGTCGCGGAAGAAACTGAAGTGGGTGTGCCACAGGTGGGAGCTGTCCCCACTGGTCCGCCTGCCGAGCCGGTCCCACCGCCGGACCACCTCCCCGTCCGGCGAGTAGATGATCTCGCGGATGTCGCGGCTGTCCGGCGTGTTGGCGACGCACTGGGCGACACACCAGGTGGAGAAGGTGCGCAGGTTGTGCGTGCGCCCCGCCGAGCGCACCTGGAAGGTGCCGACATCCAGCGCCGAGGCGTGCAGGGTCAGGCCGGCGGAGTCCCGGGGGGACTCGACGACCGAGTAGTCGTTGGTCACCACCCGGTCCGAGCCGCAGTGGTAGCCGCCCCGGTGCGCGGGGTCGCCGACGATGCCGACCTCGGCGGGTTCCAGGTCTTCGTCGCGTCCCGTGCGTGGGTCGACGTTCAACCTGGCGAGCAGGAGCTGGCGAACGGCCAACAGGTTGGCCGGGGCCGTTGTCATGAAATCCCCCCTCTCGCAGCCGCCCCCGCGACGCCGGCTGCTTCAGCGTCGGATCAAAGGTCGGGCACGATGGTTACTCCGCGTAGCGGGGTTTCGGTCCGGAGGTGACCCGACCGTTGGGTGCACGTCGTCGGGCTTATCCGCACGCTATCCGTTGAAGCAGGTAAATCCCCAGGTCAGAGAGCCTATCTTCAGATGGCTCGAACCTGGGAGGCCGCTGGGAGCTGCACCCGGGGGTAGCCGAACGAGCGGCAGGCGAGCCTCCCCTCCCTGCGGAGGGTGAAGAGAAGAGTCACCCGAGCGGGAACCGGAGCCGCTCATGTCCGATCATGGCGGGCCGTCGACGGCCGGCCGCCAGGCAGCTCCGACAGCGGCACCGCCCGCAGTCGCGGCAACGGACGACCGGGTGTGTCGCCGGTCACGACCGCCGGGATCACCCGCAGCGCCGGGACGATCCGGGGCCGGCCCGCGTACGCTAGGAAGCCGACCAACAGCAGGGTCGCCTCTCCCGGCACCAGCCGACCGATGATCACCGCGGTCTCGTCCGCGACGGTCGTCGCGGCGACCAGGTGGATCACCACAGTCGGCAGGCCCTGCGGTGACGTCGGCAGCTCGTGCGTCCGGCCCCGGGGCAACCCCAGGGCCAGCATGCCTGCCGCCGGAACGGTCAGAACAGCAGCTTCGGCACAGATCCGGGCGGTTTCGGGGATGACCCCGGCACGTGCCCCGGCAACCGCAGACAGGAGTATGGAGGGTATGCAGCTTCGCACCGACCTCCGCAACGTCGCCATCATCGCCCACGTCGACCACGGCAAGACGACCCTGGTCGACGCCATGTTGCGGCAGGCCGGCGCCTACGGCGCCCGCGGCGAGGTAACCGAGCGCGTCATGGACTCGATGGACCTCGAGCGGGAAAAGGGCATCACCATCCTGGCCAAGAACACCGGCGTGCGGTACATGCCGGCCGACGGGTCCGAGCCGGTCACCATCAACATCATCGACACCCCCGGGCACGCCGACTTCGGCGGCGAGGTCGAACGGGGCCTGACCATGGTCGACGGGGTGGTGCTGCTGGTCGATGCCAGCGAGGGCCCCCTGCCGCAGACCCGGTTCGTGCTCCGCAAGGCGCTGAGCGCCCGGCTGCCGATCATCCTGGTGATCAACAAGGTGGACCGGCCGGACGCCCGGATCAAGGAGGTCGTGGACGACACCTACGAGCTCTTCCTCGACCTGGACGCCGACGAGGAGCAGATCGACTTCCCGATCGTCTACGCCTGCGCCCGCGACGGCATCGCCTCGCTGACCCAGCCCGCCGACGGCGCGGTGCCGGACGACAGCCACAACCTGGAACCGCTCTTCCGCACCCTGCTGGACACCATCCCGCCGCCCGCGTACGAGGAGGGCGCGCCGCTTCAGGCGCACGTCACCAACCTCGACGCCTCGCCGTTCCTCGGCCGGCTCGCGCTGTGCCGGGTCCGCCAGGGCACCATCGCCAAGGGCCAGACCGTGGCCTGGTGCCGCACCGACGGCAGCACGCAGCGGGTCCGCATCTCCGAGTTGCTGATGACCGAGGGCCTGGAGCGCAAGCCCGCCGACTCCGCCGGCCCGGGCGACATCATCGCCGTCGCCGGCATCCCGGAGATCATGATCGGTGAGACCCTCGCCGACGCGGAGAACCCGGTGCCGCTGCCGCTGATCACCGTCGACGAGCCGGCCATCTCGATGACCATCGGCACCAACACCTCGCCGCTTGTCGGCCGGGTCAAGGGCGCCAAGGTCACCGCCCGGATGGTGAAGGACCGGCTCGACAAGGAGCTGGTCGGCAACGTGTCGCTGCGGGTCCTGCCCACCGAGCGGCCGGACGCCTGGGAGGTGCAGGGCCGCGGCGAGCTGGCGCTGGCCATCCTGGTCGAGCAGATGCGCCGCGAGTCGTTCGAGCTGACCGTCGGCAAGCCGCAGGTCGTCACCAAGGAGATCGACGGCAGGACCTGCGAGCCGGTGGAGCGGCTGACCATCGACGCTCCGGAGGAGTACCTCGGCGCGATCACCCAGCTCCTCGCGACCCGCAAGGGCCGGATGGAGCAGTTGGTCAACCACGGCACCGGCTGGATCCGGATGGAGTGGCTGGTGCCGGCGCGCGGCCTGATCGGCTTCCGCACCGAGTTCCTCACCGAGACCCGGGGCACCGGCATCCTGCACCACGTCTTCGAGTCCTACGAGCCCTGGTTCGGCGAGCTGCGTACCCGCAACAACGGTTCGCTGGTCGCCGACCGCGCGGGCGCGGTCACCGCGTTCGCCATGACCAACCTCCAGGAGCGCGGCCAGCTCTTCGTGGAGCCGGGCACCGAGGTGTACGAGGGCATGATCGTCGGCGAGAACTCCCGCTCCGACGACATGGACGTCAACATCACCAAGGAGAAGAAGCTCACCAACATGCGCTCGTCGACGGCTGACGAGACCGAGAAGCTGATCCCGCCGCGCAAGCTGTCGCTGGAGCAGGCGCTGGAGTTCTGCCGCGAGGACGAGTGTGTCGAGGTCACTCCGGCCGCCGTGCGCATCCGCAAGGTCGTGCTGGACCAGACGCAGCGGGCCCGTACCGCCGCCCGCCGCAAGCACGCCGGCTGACCCGACCACGGCGGAGTCCGGACCGCTGACGCGGTCCGGACTCCGCCGCCCCGCCGTCAC
>NZ_SMKD01000012.1 GCF_004348595.1 Micromonospora sp. KC723 | reverse complement strand
GCCCACCACGGCACCGGCCGGGCCCTGCCGGGTCGGGTACACGGTCAACGCGTGGAACACCGGCCTGACCGCCTCGGTCACCATCACCAACACCGGCACCACCGCGATCAACGGCTGGAGCCTCGGCTTCACGCTGCCGGCCGGCCAGAGCATCACCAGCGGCTGGAACGCCACCTACACGCCGACCAGCGGCGCGGTGACCGCCAGCAACGTCTCCTACAACGGCAGCATCGCGCCGAACGCGTCGGTGAACATCGGCTTCCAGGCCAACCACACCGGCAACACCGGCAGGCCGACCTCGTTCACCCTGAACGGGTCCGCCTGCACGATCGCCTGACCCACCGCCCGGCGCCGTGGCGGACGGTCGTCCACCACGGCGTCAGGCCGGGCCCCGGTCCAGGAAGAGCAGCTGGGCCCGCTTGTGGGGCAGGTCGACCTGGGGGCCGGGCACGAAACCGGCGCGGCGCAGCCGGGCGATGGCCCGGTCGTTGCGGGCGTCGGGCTCGGCCACGATCCGCCGGTGCGACGGGTCGGCCAACACGAAGTCCAGGAAGGCGCCGAGGACCGCGCCGGTGAAGCCCGGTTCGCTCCCGCCGTCGGGCGGGGCGATCATCAGGTGGATGCCGAAGTCACCGGGGAGCACGTCGTAGCACTCGCCCACCGGGTCCGCCGCCGGCTCGTACGTCTGGAAGAGCCCCACCGGACGGCCGTCCCGGTGGATCAGGTAGGCGTGGTGGGTGGGCAGCGAGTCGACGTAGGCGTAGATCTCCCGCACCCGCTCCCGGGTGGCGTCGCGCATCCCCCAGAACCCGGACCGTTCCCGGGTGACCCAGTCGTGGATCAGTTCGGCGTCGCCGGCCGGGTCCACCGGACGGATCAGCACCCTCCCGAAGCCCTCGACGTGCCGCAGCCAGACGGAGCCGGTGGCCTTCGTCATCGCACTCCTCGGTGAACGGCGCCGGTGGTGGCGACCGGCGCGGCGGCGTCCCCCGCGTGGCGGTGGACACGGACCCCGCCGGCCGGCGGCGCGGACCACCGGTCCACCGAGCTGACGCAGCACCACACCAGTCTTTGTTAGGTTTACCTAACCTACGGAATTCGCCGGCCGGGCACAACCGACGCCGGGCGCCCCGGGACGGTCAGAGCGCGGCCGTCGGGGACGGCAACTGCCGGTCGTGCAACCGGCTGAACAGGGCCAGCGACGTGATCGCCCCGACCAACGCGAGGAACATGTCCCACTGGGTGTCCCAGACGTCGCCCTGCGTGGCGAGGAAGTCGTCGGCGGCCGGCCCGGCGGCCACCGCCGCCCACCACTCCAGCATCTCGAAGAACGCGCTGAACGCCAGGCAGGCGCAGACGACCAGCGGGGCGAGCCACCGGCTGCCCCGCAGGGGCGAGCGACGGACCAGGATCTCGCGGACCAGGATGGCCGGCACGAACCCCTGCGCGAAGTGGCCCAGCCGGTCGTACGGATTACGGGACAACGCGAACACGTCCCGCGCCCACTCCCCCACCGGAGTACGGGCGTACGTCCAGTGCCCGCCGGCGACGAGGATCAGCGCGTGGGCCGCGAGCAGGCAGCACAGCAGCGTGGTCAGCGGGAATCGGCGCCAGACGAGCAGCAGCGCCGGCACCCCCACGATCACCCACACCGTCTCCAGCAGCCAGGTGAGCCGGTCGTACGGCCGGATGCCGGAGACCACCAGCGCGACGACGACCAGACCCAGCAGCGCCGGCGGCAGCAGAGCACGTGTTCGGGGCACCGCAGACCGCCTGTCCTTCCGTGAGGGCCGGTCCACCGTCGACCGGACGCCGAAGATACCGCCCGCCCGGGACGCCGGAGACGGTGGGCCGCGGTCACCGTGACGCGGTGGTGGGCGTGGACGGGTCCCGGTCGACCGGACGCCCGCGCCCGGCGCGGCGGTGCGCCGGCTCGGGCAGCCGCAGCCGCAGCCGGCCGCAGCCGTCGTCGGTGACCTCGGCCGCGACGCCGTACACGTCGCGCAGGAGCTGGTGGGTGAGGACGTCCCGGGGCGCCCCGGCGGCGGCGACCACGCCCCGGTGCAGGACGACCAGCCGGTCGCAGTACGCGGCGGCGAGCTCGATGTCGTGCAGGGCGGCGACGACGGTGATCCCGAGGCCGCAGACCAGGTCGAGCACCGCCAGTTGATGGGCGAGGTCGAGGTGGTTGGTCGGCTCGTCGAGCAGCAACAGCCGGGGCTGCTGGGCCAGGGCCCGGGCGAGGTGGACACGCTGGCGCTCACCGCCGGACAGGGTGGCCACCCGCCGGCCGGCGAGGTCGTCGAGGCGACACCGGCGCAGCGCGTCGGCGATGATCCGGTGGTCGTCCGTGCCGAACCCGCCGACGGCGGACCGGTGCGGCGTCCGGCCCAACGCGACCAGATCCGCGACGCTGTGCTCGAGATCCACCGGGGTGTCCTGGGTCAGCACGGCCACCTGCCGGGCCACCTGCCGGGCGGGCTGGCGCCACACGTCCGTGCCGTCCAGCAGGACCGCCCCGGTGGTGGGGCGGTTCCTGCGGTACACGCACCGCAGCAGGCTGGACTTGCCGCTGCCGTTGGGGCCGAGGAGCCCGACGATCTCGCCGGGTGTGACGGCGAGATCGACGTCGCGCACGATCATCGCGTCGCGCGGCCCCCAGGAGACCCGACGCAGGTCGAGGCGGGCCGGGGTCACGGGCGTGCCTTCCGCAGCAGGTACAGGAAGAAGGGGGCGCCCAGCAGCGCGGTGATGACGCTGATCGGCACCTCGTCCGGGTCGTTGACGGTGCGGGCGGCCAGGTCCACCCAGACCAGGAAGACCGCGCCGGCGAGAGCGGCGACCGGCAGGAGACGCCGGTGGTCGGGTCCCACCAGCAGCCGCGTGGTGTGCGGGACGATGAGCGCGACGAAGCCGATGCCGCCGGTGACGGCGACCAGGCTGGCGGTCACCAGGGCGCAGCCGACGATGAGCTGGCGGCGTACCCGGTCGCCGTCCACCCCGAGACTGGCGGCGGTGTCGTCGCCGAGCGTCAGCGCGTTCAGCCGGGTGATGTGGGTGACGAACCAGATGCCGGCCGCCCCGGTCACGGCGGCGGCGACGGGCAGGTGCCCCCACTCGGTGCCGGCCAGCCCGCCCAGGGTCCAGTGCAGCGCGGAGCGCACGTCGCGGTCCGGTGTGGTCAGCACGACGTACTGGGTGACGGCCTCGCACAGCGCGGCGACGGCGACGCCGGCCAGGATCAGCCGGACGGTGCTGGCCCGACCGAGGGCCAGAACGACGGCGAAGGCGGCGATCGCGCCGGCGAACGCGCCGGCCGGCACCGAGACGACGGCGAGCGGGGACAGCCCGATCAGCATCACGCTGACGGCGCCGAGGGACGCGCCGGAGGTGACCCCGATGAGGTACGGGTCGGCCAGCGGGTTGCGCAGGACGGCCTGGAGCACGGCGCCGACCAGGGCGAGCCCGGCCCCGGTGACGGCGCCCAGCAGGACGCGCGGCAGGCGGATGCCCCACACGATCGCCCGGTCCGGGCCGATGATGCCGGTGCTGTCGGCGACGCCGACTTCGTGGCCGATGACACGCCACACGACGTCGAGGGGGATGGCGACAGGGCCGAGGCTGACGGCGGCGGCGACCGACACGACCAGCGCGACGCCCAGTGTGGCGAGCCAGCAGGCGAGCGGGAGCCGGACGGCCCCCGCCCTGGGCGGGACGGCCACGGCGGGGGCGGTGCGGGCGGTCACTCAGCCGAGCCCGGCGACGATGGTGCGCAGGGCCCGGCCGGCGCGCAGCCCCGGCTGGTTGTCGTTGACGGGAACGACGATGAACCGCCTCTGCTGGACGGCGGTGACGCCCTGGATCGGCGGGTAGCTGGTCAGGAACGCGATCGCCGCGTCGGCGGGCTCGAAGGCCTGGTCCTCGATGAGGATCGCGTCCGGATTCCGCTTGACCAACTCCTCCCAGTTGACCTGGCCGTATCCGGTGACCTCGGGGAAGGCGTTGGTGGCGCCGGCCCGACGCAGCAGGTCGTCCACCAGGGAGTGCGCCCCGGGCGTGGTCGGCTTCTCCTTGCCGCCGGAGTAGACGAAGACCTTCGGATCGCCGGACACCGGCTTGACGGCGTCGACCTCGCCGCGCAGCTTCGTGACCACCGCTTCGGCCGTGTCCGGCACGCCGAACAGCTCGCCGAGGTTCTTCAGGTCGGCGTAGGTGTCCTCCACTGTGGCCTTGTGTCCCGGGCAGGCGCCGGAGAGCAGGTACGAGTTGACGCCCTCCTCGGCGAGCTTCGCCCGGTCACCGAGGGCCTTGGGCCCGTAGTCGTCGGGGTAGGCGCTCACCACGAGCTCCGGCCGGACGGCGAGCACGGTCTCCTTCGACGGCGGGGGGAACGCCTTCTTGGCGATGATGGTCACCCCCTGCAGGCCGGCGGCGTACTCGGGCAGCAGCTCACCGGGGGCGACGGTGCCGACCAGGCGGTCGCGCCTGCCCAGCGCCAGGACGATCTCGGTCGCCGGGGTGCTGGAGGTGACGATGCGCTGCGGCGTCTGCCGGAAGGTGTACTGCTGTCCGCAGTTGGTGACGGTCTTCGCCGCGGACGCGTCGCCGGCCGTGGCGGTGGTCGACCCGGCGGGTCCGCCGCAGGCAACCAGGGTGAACGACAACGCTCCTGCGATGAGCGTTCTTCTCATGGGTGTTTCTTCCTCTCGTGGGAACCGGGGCGGCGCGGTGGGCGGTGCCGGGTGTGGTGGGCCGGGGCGTGGGTGCCGGTCAGACATGGGGCACCGGAAGGAGACAGGGACGGTCGGGCAGGGGTTCGGCGCCCGCGCCGAGGAACGGGAAGGCGGCCGGCGCCGTGGACCGCAGGCCGGGCACCACGACGCGGACGACCGTGTGGCCGAGGGCGGCGACGTCCACGGTGGTGAGGTCCACGGCGAGCGCGGTGAGGCCACGGGCGGCGAGAGCCGTGTCCAGGTCGGGCCCGGTGGAGGCCCAGCCGTGCCGTTCCGGGACGGGCTCACCGCCGGCGAGCCGGCGGGCCACGGCCTCGGCGACGCGGGGATCGGCCAGCAGTTGCGCGTGGCAGACGATGTCGGTGGCGTCGGCCAGGTCGGGGGCGTACGAGTCGGCGTAGCGGCGGTCCGTCCGGTGTGGTCGCAGCGGCTGCCAGTCCAGGGCCCCGTCGGCGACCAGACGCACGATCCGCAGGCTCTGGCACGCCTCGGCGGCGGCCTTGGCGGCGGCGCGCTCGGCGTCGGCGGCGAGCGCGCAGCCGACGCCGAGCAGCCCGTCGTGGTCCTCGACGACGGCCAGCACCACGGGTGCGGACAGCAGGTTCGGCACGGCCCGCAGCGTTCCGGCAAAACCGGGAACGGTCTGCCGCAGCAGCGGGAACCGGGTGCCGGCGTGCCAGCAGGTGGCCAGGGCGTGACGTTCGACGACCTCGGCCAGCGCGGCGGCGCGGGCCCACGCCGCCGTGCGACCGGCCGCGATGCCGGCCGCGACGGGCAGGTGGGGCGCCGGCCCGATGCCCGGTGGGGCGAGCGTGCACAGTGACGCCGGCACCCAGACCCGGGCCCGGTGCGGGTCGGCGCCGGCGACCCAGGCGACCCGGTCGTCCCGGTCCAGGCCGGTGAACGGGACCTCCTGGTGCGGACCGTACAGGGCGAGCAGCCGCGGGTCGACCGCCTGGTGGCCGGCCGCGGTCAGGCCGTGCCAGGTGTCGACCAGGGTGGGCCCCGGGGCGCGGTGGCCGCAGTAGCGTTCCATCGCCTCACCCAGGGCGGCGGCGGTGGCGGCGTCCGGGCAGGTCCACGACGACCCGGACACGGTGGGTCGGCCGCCGGCCGGACCCAGCCAGGCGAGGTCGGCGTGCGTGACGTGCAGGCCGACCGGCAGGCGTTCGTGGTGCAGCGCGGTGACCAGGCCGGTACGCCGGTCGCTGATCATGTGTGCGGGAGGGGGACGCGGTTGACGTCCGCCTCGGGCAGCGGTGTCGCGCGCAGGCCGAGGCGGACCGGGTCGGTGTAGAGCCGGTCGCCGCCGAGGAACGGGTAGGCGGCCGGCGGGTTGCCGTAGGCGCCGGGAGCCACCACCCGTACCACGCGGATCCCGGCGGTCGCGGCGTCCGGGGTCGTCACGTCCACGGCGACCGCCTCGATGCCCTGGGCGGCCAGGCGGCGCAGGTAGGCGGCCCGGATGTCACCGTCGAGGTGCGGCAGGTCGTCGAGCCCGACTAGCTCGTCGCCGTCGGTGATCGGGTGCAGGTGCGCGCGCAGGGCGGGATCGAGCCAGAGCTGGCCGTGGCAACCGAGGTCCACCACGTCGGACCAGTCCGGGCGGTACGAGCGCAGGTAGCACCGGTCGGCGCGCCAGGGATGGAAGACGGTGCCGTCGATGAGCCCGGTCCCGGCCGCCTGCCAGATCTCACCGTCCGGGTCGAGCAGGCCCACCGCGTACCGGCGCAGGGTCACCGCCTCGGCGAGGGCCTTGGCGACCGCCGACGCCGGCTCGGGGCGGGCGGCGACGCCGACGGCGGTGATCCGCAGGTCGGGGTCGTCGAGCAGCACCCCGATGACCGGGACGTCGAACACGGTCGGGATGGCGATCACCCGGTACCGGATGTCGACCGAGGTGCCGGCGGCCCTGGCCCAGCCCGGTCCCCGCTCCGGGTCCGGCACCAGCAGGCGGGACAGCGCGGGATGGGTCACGTCGACCGGGCGGGCGGGGATCGCGTTGGCCCACCAGATCATGGTGGCGTCCCGCTCGATCACCTCCTCCAGCGCGGCGGTCTCCGCGGCGGTACGGGTGGGCCCGGCCGCCAGCCCGGACAGCATCGAGAAGTTGGTACGCGGTTCGTCCTGACGGGGCGGAATCAGCCAGTTGACGTAGACCAGGGAGGCCGGCACGGCCGTCGGGGCGCCGTCGGACAGCCGGTAGCCTGCCGTCCACAGCACCTCCACGTCGGCGGTGAAGGGCTCGAACGGGAAGTCGGGCTGCGCGTACTGGGTCGGCGAGTGCAGCGCCAGCGTGGCCGGGTCGACAGCGCGATCTCCCCTGGCGACCAGCTGCCGGTGGCTGGCCCGGCTCAGCCCGGCGGGCACGAAGTTGCCGCAGTAGCGTTCGACCGCCTCACCCACGGCGGACCTGCGGGCCTGCTCGGGATCGGCGAACGCGGTGCCGGTGGCGACCCGGTCGGCCGGCCAGGGCAGGTGGCGCATCATGTCGGCCACGTCGGCGACCACCACGTCGAGGCCGTGCGGCCACCACTGCTCCGCCGGCAGCCGGACGGTGCCCCGCACGACGCCGGTGCGGGTGTCGATCAGAGCGTCCACGGTTGACCCTCCTGCGGGGTGGGTGTGCGCAGCGCGAAGGTGTCGATGGTGAGCGTCGCCGGCACGGGTGGTCGGGGGTGCCGGGGATACCGGCTGGTGGTCAGTTCCAGCCGCAGGCGGTGCTTCGGGGGCAGCTCCACGGCGACCGGTTGGCAGGTGATCACGACCGTCCAGGGTCCGTCGGGGACCGCCGTGGCGCCGTCGGTCAGCACCGTGCGCACTCCGGCCGGGGTTTCGTGGACGAGGGTCGCGACGAGCCGCGACGGGGCGTCCGCCCGGCCGGAGACCACGCAGGTGGCGTGACCGTGGTAGGCCAGTGGGCCCACCACCGTCGCGACCAGTACGTCGGGAACGCCCGTGAGCTGGCCGAGGTCGGCCGAGTGCGGCAGCGACGGGTACGGCCGGGCCGGGTCGGCGGTCAGCACGTCCGGGCGGGTGGACGCGATCAGCGTCCGGGCGCGGGCGGGCGTGGGCACCGGGGAGCCGGGTCGCCACGCCCCACTGCCCAACCAGAGCGTCCGGGAACCGTCGCACGTGCCGGTGAGCCACCGCAGCGTGAGGTCCGACGGGTCCGGGTCGACCGGCACGTCGATCGCGCACTCGGCGGACAGCTCGTGGGTCAACGGCGAAACCCAGCCGCCGACCACGCAGGTGGCCCCGGTGGCGAGCGCCGCGTGCCGCAGGGTCGCCGCCGCCGACCGGCAGTACCAGCTACCGATGTGCAGCGACGGCGCCCGGCACCGCGCCACCGCCTCGTCGACGCGCCGGCTGGGCGTCGCGACGTCGGCGGCGCTCGGCGGCCACGGCCAGATGTCGACCGGCCAACGGTCGGGCAGCTCCTCGTCGTCCAGCGGCAGGTCGGCGACGGCCGCCGCCAGCGGGGTCAGGCCCGGGTGGCCGAAGCGGCCGGTGCCGTGCTCGGTACGCCACCACAGCTCGGCGTCCACCGGCGGGCACCCGTCGCCCGCCGGCCACGGCTGCCGGCTGACCACCCCGGCCACCGCCGGATGGCCGCTGGCACACCACGCGGTGTACGCCTCGTACCCGGTGCCGGCGAGCACCACCCGCCCGTCCGACCAGGGCTGGCGGGTGACCCAGTCGACGGCGGCACGCCCGTCGGCGGTCTCGTCGGCCCCGGCGACAAACCGGCCCGTGGAGCGGAACCGTCCGCGCACGTCCTGGAGCACCACGGCGTACCCGGCCGCCGCGTACGCCGCCGCCTCCGGCCACAGTCCCGGCGTGCCGTACGGGGTGCGCACCAGCACGGCGGTCGCCGGCCCGTCGGGCCGCCACACGTCGGTGACCAGGCCGGACATGTCGAGACCGACCTGGATGTTCACGGCGTCTGCACCATCACGTCCCGGGGCACCGGCAGCACCGGGTGCCGCCGGACGATCCCGGCGTGGACGTCCACCCCGTACTGTGTCCGCTCGCCCGGGACGGGTCGGCCCGACAGGTACGCCCGCACGTCGGCGGCGATGAGGCCCGCCGCCACCGCCGCTCCCGCCGGGTCGGGCGGGCCGGCCGGCCGGCCGCCGGCGTCGAGCCACGCCCAGTAGGCCAGCAGCTGGTCGGGGAACGGGCTGGCGGCCAGCCGCCGCAGCCGCAGGTCGGCGTAGCTCGGCCCGGCGCCCGGTACGGACAGCGGCCCGGCGTACCAGCGTCCACCCTCGGCGTAGCCGCGGTGCCACGCGATTCCGGCGGCGGCACAGTCGGCGTCCAGGCCACGCCAGCGGGCGTCGGGCAGCCAGTCGGCGCACGCGACGACCAGCGTCGCGCCGCCGATGTCGTCGGTGCGCACGGTGTCCAGCAGGTCGCCCAGATGCTCGACCAGGACGCCGTCGCCCAGCAGGACCACCGGCCCGGTGGTGGCTTCCACCTCCTCCCCCGCGAGGAGCCCCTCGGCGGCCAGCGCGTCGAGCAACCCGGCGGCGTCGGCGTCGCGCGCGACCGCCGCCCCGGGGCTGAGTTCCCCGGACAGCAGGGATGCCACCAGATCCCGGCGTCCTGGCTCGACGTCGACGGTGATGAAGTCCTCGGTCGGCGTGACCAGCAGAAAGCCGTCCGTCGTGGGGACGACGGCGGTGCCCCGCGCGAGACGCGGCGGGCGGTCGGCCAGGGACCAGTCCATAGCTCCTCATCAGGGCTCTAGCCTTGGAGGGGGTGCGTGGGCGCCACATCCGCCCACGCACCCCCGGTTCACCGGCCCAGGGGGAGCCGGCTCGGCGGCGTCACCGCTTGCGCCAGGCGACGCTGGCGTTGCGCAGCGTCGCGTGGTTCGACGTGTGCACCGAGGCGCGGACCGCCTGCACCGTGAGCTTCTCGACCTTCATGGATGTCACCTCCCCTCCGTACTCGTGAGCGGCTTCTCCGACGGGGCCGGCCAGCAGCGCGTCGGCGTCCCGTTGGCTCGCGACGAGCGCGGCGTGGCTGGCGCCGCACTCCATCGGCATCTCCGGACCAGTGAACCGTCGGTCACTGACCGTGGGCCGCCCACACCATGCCAGTTGTCGAAAATGATTGTCAACACTCTTGGGAACGATCGTCGATTTCACTAGGCTCGGCGCGTGACCGCCATCGCCGCGCCCGGGATGCTCCGCGTCCTCTCCGAACGCACCGATTTCCGTTGGCTCTGGCTGGGCAACCTGATCAGCGTGTGCGGGGGGTGGTTCAGCGCCGTCGCCGTGTTCGCGATGGTCTACCACCACACCGGCGCCGCCCTGGCCGCCGGAGCCACCCTCGCCCTGCGGTACCTGCCGGGGGTCCTCGTCGGAGGCTTCGCCGGCGTCCTCGCCGACCGGATCGACCGCCGCACCCTCATGGTGGTCACCGACCTGGCCCTCGCCGGACTCGCCGGTGCCTTCCTGCTCGCCGACAGCCCCGACCGGACCTGGCTGGTCTATCCGCTGACATTCGTCTCGGCCGCGACGGGCTTCACGTTCCAGGCCGCCCGCAACGCGTGGATGCCGAGCCTGGTCGAGCCCGGCGAGTACGTGCTGTTCGGGGCGTTGGTCCAGGTCAACGGCCTGCTGCTCCAGGCGGTGGGTGGGCTGGCCGGCGCGGCGGCGGTGGGCGTGTTCGGCTGGCGGTGGGCGTTCGCCATCAACGCGGTGTCGTTCCTCGTCTCCGCCTGGTGCACCCTGCGGGCACGCGGCGGCCAGCGCCACGGTGGCACCGACGCGACCCGCCGCGACAGCATCCTCGCCGCGCTCGCCGCCGGCGTGCGGCACGCGCTGCGGCACCGGCAGGTCCGCGCCCTGCTGATCGTCGAAGCCCTGTTCTGCCTCGGCCTCGGCGCGGCGATCGTGACCATGACCTTCCTCGCCACCCGGACCTACCGGCTCGGCGACGGCGGCGTCGGCTGGTTCTACGCCGCGCAGGGAATCACCGGCGCCGCCGTCCTGCTGTGGGCCGCCGCCCGCATCCAGCGGCTGCCAACCCGGCGGCAACTGACCGTGCTCGGGTTGTCCTGCCTGGGAGAGGGGCTGGCCACGATCGCGTTCGGACTGGCACCCGGGGTCGGCATCGCCCTCACCTGCTGGGCGATCGCCTCCGCCGCCGACGTCCTGTACGGCCCGGTGGCCATCGCCATCCTGCTGCACCACGCCGACAACGCCGTACGCGGCCGACTCATGGCGCTGTGGAGCGCCACCGCCACCGGGGCCCTGGCACTGTCCTCGCTCGCCGGCGGCATCCTGGTCGACCGGCACCCGCCCGGGCTGGTGGCCGTCGCCGCCGGCGCCCTCATGGTGGTCGCCGGCGCCGCGTGGCTGGCGCTGCTGCGCCGGGGCCGACTCGACCCGTCCCCGGGGGCGGCATGAGGGGGATGGGGCCGACCCGTCCCGGGCGCGTCACACGGTCGGAGGCGCCGGTACGGCAGATCGAGTCGCTCGTTCCCACCCGCAGGACGGGAAGGGCCGCGCCACCGCCTCGGTCACGAAAAGAGGTGGTTTGCCCGGAAAGCGGTCCGAAGACTTTTTCGGAATCCTACGGTGGGATATCGACCTGACACCCGTACGCCGAGCCGAAGGAGCCCGATCATGCAGATGACCGCGACCGACAACCACGCCGTCGCCCAGGCGGTCCACGACGTCGGGTCGGCGTTGTGGTTCGGCGGCACCGTCATGGGTGTCGCCGGGGTGAACAAGTCCGGCAGCGACCTGGCCCAGGGCATCGACCGCATCCGCGTGGCCGAGTCCGCCTGGAGCCGCTTCGGCCCCGTGCAGTGGCTCGGCATCGGCGCCACCCTGCTCGCCGGCATGCAGCTCACCCGGACCGGCCGGCGCCGACTGGCGTTGCAGAAGGGTTTCGCGTCCGTGGGCGCGGCGAAGGCCGGCACGGCGCTGATCGGCGCTGCCGCCACGGCCTACGCCGCCTACTGCGGCAGCCGGATCGGCCAGCTCGCCGAGGAGGTCCAGCAGCGCGGCGAACACCTGGAGGTCGAGGACGCGACCATCCCGACCGGCAACACCCCGGACGAGATCGCCCGGTGGCAGCGCCGCCAGCGGATCGCCCAGTACGCCGTGCCCGTGCTGGCCGGCGCGAACATCGTGCTCGGCTCGTACCTCGTGCAGTCGTACCGCACCGTCGCCACCGCCAAGGGCGTCCTGCGCCGGCTGCTGCCGGACTGATCACCGCCGCCCGCCGGGGCACATCCGTCGCCGGCCGCCGGACCGACGCGCCACGAACCGGCCCCGCAGCGGCCGACCCGATCCGCGCACGCCCGGGCGGACCCGTTCCGGCGCTCGGGTCAGGCAGTCGTCGGCGAGTCCCGCGCCGCCGGCTGGACGGGGTCACGGAAGGCACTGACGCCGGGGACCAGCAGGGCGGCGGCGCTGGCCACCGCGGTCAGGACCGCCGCCACGACGAGCGTGGGTCGCGCACCGAGCGCGGCGACGGCCGGCCCGGTGAGGGCGTAGCCGACCGGCAGCAGGGCGAAGGCGCTGAGCTGGTCGAGGGCGAGGGTCTTGCCGAGCACCTCGGCGGGGATCTCGCGCTGCAGCGCGGACAGCCAGTAGATGAAGTACAGCTCCACGGCGAACCCGCCGGCGGCGAAGCAGAGCGCGGTGACCGGCAGGGGCAGCGCGAAGGCGAGGCTGGCGGGCAGGGCGGCGTAGCTGGTGAGCGCCAGCATGCTCACCGCGCCCGGATGGCGGGGCCGCCACCTGCTGGCCACCGCGATGGCCGGCAGGGCGCCGGCCGCCAACGCGCCGAGCACGACCCCGTAGGCGAGCTCCCCGCCGAGGCGCTCGGCGGCGACCAGCGGCAACAGCGTCAGGGTGGGTGCGGTGCCGGCGAAGAGTTGGACCGCCACGGCGCCCATGACCGCGAGTACCCAGGGACGTCGCCGGACGGTGTCGATCCCGGCCGCGGCGTCGGCCAGCACACTCGTTCGCGCCCGGGCTGCGGTGGCGTCGCGGACCCCCAGCACCGCCAGCGCGCCGGTCCCGAACAGGACGGCGGCCAGCCCCAGAGCGGCGTGGATGCCGACGGCGGCGACGATCGCGGCTCCCGCGAGCGCCCCGGCCAGGGTCGCGGAGCGCTGCACCGCGGCCACCAGGGCGTTGCCCCGCTCCAGCAGCCCCGACGGGAGCAGCGCGGGGATCAGGGAGCGCATGGCCGGCCGGGACAGGGCCTCGGCGGCGCCGGACAACGCGGTGACGATGCCGAGCGCGGCCAGCGGCAGCCGGTCGAGGGTGAGCAGGGCGCCGAGGACGACGGCGGCGCGGAGCACGTCGGCGGTGAACAGGATCCGGGGCCGGGAGACGCGGTCGGCGAGGATGCCCCCGGCGAGCAGGCACACCACGAGGGCGACGGCGCGGCCGGCGAGGATGACGGCGATGGTGCCGGCACCCGCGCCACGGTGCACGGCGTAGAGGGCGAACGCGACCGGCAGGATCTGGTCGGCGACCGCTCCCGCTGACTGGCTGGCCCACACCCGCAGGAACCGCGGGTGCTGGTACAGCTTGCCGGCGGTGCGGGTCGGGGCGGGGCTGGTGGGTGCGCTCATGGGGTGCGGCGGCTCCGGTCGTCGTGGGCGTGCCCGTTGGGTGTGCTTCCCGGCCCCGCACCGGGTCGCCGTCGTGGTGCCCGCCGGTGGGAGGCGGTCATGTGGCCGGATCGGGATCGTCCGGCCGGACCAGGTTGAGCTCGACGAGCAGGCCGGCGAAGGTGCGGCTGCCGTCGACGCCGACGGCCTCGGTCAACTCTCCCGTGGTGATGCGGCCGTGGCCGCGCAACGTGTCGAAGACCGAGGCGGTGGCGGCGGGAAGCTGGACCTCCTTGCCGGGGACCTGGAGGAGGAGTCCGGCGTCCACGTGGGTGACCGTGTACTGGGCGCCGGGGCGGAGCCGGTACGCGTGGGGCTCGCGGGCGCCGGTGCTGGGCAGCACCGGGACCGGCTCGGCGGGCAGGTCCCGGAACGCCTCGCGGCGCAGCCCCCACAGCAGGGGCGCGACGGGGGTGTCCCCGGCGGTCCCGGCCAGCCGGCGGGCGACCTCGGCCAGCAGGTCACCCGCGGCCTGAGGGTCGGCCTCCAGCGCGGACAGGGTGAGGTGTTCGCGGTACCAGGGATCGTCCGCGGCGGCGTCGAGGAGACGTCGCAGCAGGTCGTGGCGGGTCAGGACGCTGA
The DNA here is from genome assembly GCF_004348595.1 of Micromonospora sp. KC723. GTDB lineage: Bacteria > Actinomycetota > Actinomycetes > Mycobacteriales > Micromonosporaceae > Micromonospora. Next base: position 55,755 of record NZ_SMKD01000012.1, on the reverse strand, counting down.
CCGCGATGGTCAGGTGGATCGACAGGTCCTGTTGGGTACGTGGGGCGTGCATGGTGCCCCGGGGCAGGTAGAGGCTGTCACCGGCCGACAGCAGGATGTCGGCGAGGTCCGTGCTGGACCGCACCAGGCGGGCACGGCGGGCGGCCGGCTGGTCGAACCACGCCTGCCCGGGCAGGGGCCGGCTGATCGGCGGGGTGCGCAGGTGCCAGAGTTTCGTGCCGGTGATCTGGAGCACGAACACGTCCTGCACGTCGTAGTGCAGGTCGACGCCGGTGGCGTCGGGGGGTGTGATGAACGCGTTGACGCGTACGGGCGCGCCGAGGTCGGTGGCGAGGTGGTGGGCCAGCCGGCGCACGGGCGGGTGGTAGCGGTGCAGGGAGCGCAGGATGAGGGTGGACCCCGTGGCTATCTCGGCGCGGACACGGTCGGTGTCGACGTAGCCGGGCTCGGTCGGGCCGTCGCCGCGCTCCGCGATGGCCGGGGCGGGGATCTCCCTGCCGTCGCGGACCAACCGTACGGAGGTGGTGCGCAGCCCGGTGTCGGCGAGCAACCGGTCGACGGTGTCGGGAGTGAGCAGGTCGGCGAAGTGCGTCGGGTCGAGGGCGGGACTGTGCAGGTGCCGGGCCCCGTAGCAGGTGGCGAGGAAGTCGGCGCTGGGGATGCCGACGCAACGGCGAAGACTCATCGCGGGCGCTCCAGGTCTGCCGGCGAGGGATGCGCGCTGGCCGCCAGGCGGGCCGGAGGTGGATGCCGCAGCCCGGCGGGCAGGGTGTCGTCGACGGGAACGGGGTTGCCCGCGGCGAGCAGGTAGGTGGCGAACTCGTGGTCGGGGTCGACGCCGAGCAGCGCTTCCACCCGGCTGTCGTGGAACGCCACGGTCTGGAACGGCGCCAGGCCCAGTGCGGTGCAGGTGAGCGCGAACGTCTGCCCGTAGTGGCCGGCGTCGTACATCCACAGCCGGTAGGCCCTGGGGTGCCGGTACTTCCAGGACAGCCGCGCCGCGACGGTGGTGGTCAGGCAGGTGAAGGCTCCCCGGTACGAGGGTTCCTGCTCGTACACGACGGCGGCGATGCGCTGGCGGTCGACGGTGGCGTCGAGCAGTTCCAGGCGGTGCACCTCGGGCGCGTAGTGGTACAGGCCGGCGGGTACCCCGGTGACGTTGAAGACGGCGACGTAGCACTCGACTTCGTGCCGGCCCCCGGCTGAGGCGCTGACCCGGGCCTGCTGGGGACCGAACGCTCCGCCGTCGAGGAAGCGTTGCGGCGCGAAGGTGCACGCCAGCACGGTGGCGAGGGCGTCGACGCTGACCGGTGAGTCGGCGAAGGCGTGGTGGGTGCGGCGGGCGGCGAAGACCTCGTCGACCGGATCCCGCAGGGGCAGCGTACGGCGGGGCAGGTGGACGGCCGGGGCGTGCGGGTACCGCTTGAACGGCTCGGGTGGTTCGCCGTCGGCGATGATCCGGGCGGCGGTGGCGTCGCGGTGTGGCGAGTCCACAAGGTAGTTGGCGTCGCGGGCCTCGGTGTGCAGGCGGGCCGTGAGCGCTCCCCAGTGCTGCCAGACCGGTGGGACGGCGACGTCGGTGTCGTCGGTGACGAGGATGCCGGCGTCGCGGAGCGTCAGCAGCGCCTGGGTGGCGGCGTCGGCGGAGTCCCCACCGACCCGGGCCGCGACCTCCTCGACGTCGGTGAACTCGTCGAGCTGCTGCAACAGGCGCACCAGCTCGGGTGTGGTGCGCAGCCATCGACGTTGGCCGGGCAGGGCGATCATCAGGGCGTCGGTGTCCCAGCGGCAGATCAGCTGGTCGCGGCGGCGCACACGCATCGTGCTTGCCCTTTCGTCGAGGTGGCGCGGCAGACGGGCCGGTGCCGGGCCCCGCACAAGGCGAGGGCCCGGCACCGGGTGTGTCAGGTGGTCGGGTGGTGCAGCAGCTCCTCGTCGGTCTCGACGATCACGATCTCGAAGGCCATGGCGAATACCTCCTCTCCGGACACGTGGATGTGGTCACCCCGGGGCGCGACCGTCTCCGCCGGCGTTCAAGGCGGCCGCTCGGGGGATCTCAGGACGGCGGTGCGTCGCGTGGGGCGTGAGCCGGTTGGCCGACGCCCGGCGGGGACGCGCCGCCGGAGGCGGGTTCGTCGCGGCGGTTGACCACCGGCGTACGGCATGCAGAGAGGTGCACCGTCACGACGACCCCCGTTACGCTCGCTCACGTGCGGCTACCAGGACGCTACCGAAGGCACGCGCTCTTGCCAAGACCATGCAACTACCATGTAACAGCAGATAGTGAAGTTTCGATGGCAAGCGAGTTTCAACGTCCGGGTGGCTCCACTGTGGTCCTCCGTTCCACCTGCCGTCCGGCGGCGGAGAGCAGCAACCGGGGCGCGCCCGTCACCGGATGGGTGACGAGATGCGCGTCCACACCGAACACCTCCCGCACCACCGCAGGATCCAGCGCCCGCGCGGGCGGGCCGGCCGCGGCCACCGTCCCGTCGCGCAGCACGTACACCTCGTCGCAGAACTGCACCGCCAGGTCCAGGTCGTGCAGGGCCGCCAGCACGGTCAGCCCGAGTGACCGCACCAGCGCCAGCAGGTCGTACTGATGCCGGACGTCCAGGTGGTTGGTGGGTTCGTCGAGCAGTAGCACCGGCGCCTGCTGCGCCAGCGCCCGAGCCACGGCGACCCGCCGGCGCTCGCCCCCGGAGAGGGCGGCGACCGGCCTGCCGGCAAGACCGGTGAGCCCGACCCGGCGCAACGCCAGCCGGCACACCTCCCGGTCGGCCGGGCCGTCGGCGGTGAACGCTCCCTTGTGCGGGGTACGGCCCATCGCCACCACCTCGGCGACGGTGAAGCCCGCCGCCTCGGTGTCGTGCTGGGCGACCACGGCGCTGCGGCGGGCCGACTCCCGCGCCGGTATCCGCCACACATCGTCGCCGCCGATCCACACCGCGCCCACCCGTGGCCGCAGCGCCCGGTACGCCGCCCGGATCAGCGTCGACTTGCCGCTGCCGTTGGGCCCGACCAGCCCCACGAACCGGCCCGCGTCGACCCGCAGGTCCACGCCCCGCAGCACGTCCCGGCCGCCGAGGGCGACGGTGACCCCGGCGACCCGCAGGGCGGCCCCGGCCGCCGCGCCGCTCACGACACCACCCCGTCGGCATCACGCCGGCGAAGCAGCCAGAGGAAGAACGGCACCCCGAACACGGCCGTCACCACCGACAGCGGCAACTCCTGCGGTGCGTCCAACAGCCGCGCGGCGATGTCGACCGCCTGCAGGAAACCGGCGCCCAGGACCGCGGACACCGGCAACAACCGTCGATGGTCCGCGCCCACCAGCAGCCGGGCGGTGTGCGGCACGATCAACCCGACGAAGGCGACCGCCCCGGTCACGGCCACCAGCACCCCGGTCAACAGGGAGGTCACCACGAACATCTGCGCCCGCAGCCGGTGGGCCGCCACCCCCAGCGACACCGCGAACTCCTCCCCGACGCTGACCGCGTTCAGCATCCGCCACCGCAGCATCAGCAGCCCGATCCCGGCCGCCAACACCACCGCCGGCAGGGCCAGGGTGTCCCAGCGCGCCCCGGCCAGGCTGCCCAACAGCCAGAACAACGCCGCCTGCGCCGCCCGGGCCGCGTCGGCCTTCTGCAACACGTACGCGTATCCCGCCTGAAACAGGTACGCCAGCGCGACACCCGCGAGCACCAGCCGGCCCGGGGTCAGCATCCCGCCGGTACGGGCGAGCAGGTACACCAGCGCCATCGCCGTCAGGGCTCCCAGGAACGCGGCCCCCGACAGGGTCAACGCCCCGCCCAGCGCCGTGCCGGAGACGATGACCAGCACCGCGCCGAAGGACGCCCCCGAGGACGCCCCGAGCAGGAACGGATCGGCCAGCGGGTTACGCACCACCGCCTGCAACACCGTCCCGACCACCGCCAGCCCCGCGCCGACCAGGATCGCCAGCAGCGTGCGGGGTAGCCGGTACTGCCACACGATCCGGTCCGTCACCGCGGACCACTCCCCCGGCCCGGCCCCGGGCAGCAGGTGCCCGCCGATGACACCGAAGACCTGCCCCGGCGGCACCGACACCGCCCCGACCAGCAGCGACGCGATGGACGCGGTCACCAGCAACCCGAGCGCCACCACCATCACCAGCGGAAACCGCAGGCCGCCCCGGCCGGTCGGGAGGCCGGCGCCGACGGTGGACGGCGCCGGCATGGCGGGTCCGGCGGGCCGCATCAGGACAACGCGCCGGGATGCAGGAACTCGGCGATCGTCCGTACCGCCAGGATGTTGCGGTAGCCGGGGTGTTGCCCGGCCGCCGGCAGGGCCAGGTACCGCCGCCCGGTGGCCGCCCGGCTCTCCGGCACCACCGCCGCGACCGTGGCGAACTTCTCCGCGGCGGTGGGTCCGGGCAGGTAGTCGGTGACGATCATCGCGTCCGGTGACGTGGACGCGACCTGCTCGACACTCGCGTCGAAGTACTCCTCCGTGGCGGCCGCCAGCACGTTGCGGCCCCCGGCGGCCTCGATGATCTGCTGGGTCAGGCCTGCCCCGCCGTAGGCCTTCACCGGCCCGTCGCCACCGTCGGTGACCAGCACGGGCACCGCCGGCCGGCCGGCGACGGCGGCCCGCACCTCGTCGAGGATCCCCCGCAGCTCGGCGACGAGTTGCTCGGCCCGCTCCGGCACCCCGAAGATCCGCCCCAGCGTCCGTACGTCGGTCAAGGTGTGCTCGATGGTGGAGGCCCGCCGCCCTGCCTGGTCGCACCACCCGCCGGTGATGAACACCGCCGCGCCCGAGGCGGACAGCTCCTCGACGGTGGCCTCGCCACGGCTGGCCTCGAAGTTGTAGTAACCCTCGCTGACCACGAGGTCAGCGTCCTGGGCCAGCATGGCCTCCCGGCCGGGAAACGCGATCGAGGCGGAGATCTCCGGGATCTGGTCGTAGAGCTCCCGGTGACCCGGCAGGAACCCGCCCGGTCCGTTCTCCGAGAAGTTGACCCTGCCCACGATCCGGTCCGCCAGCCCGAGCGCCAGCATCGTCTCCAGGACCGGCTGATAGCCGGTGACCACCCGCTCCGGCGGCGCGTCGAAGCGCAGCGTCCGCCCGCAGTTGGTGACCGTCACCGGGAACCCGGCAGCCGCGCCGAGACCCTCGGACCCAGACGGCGCGCCGGAGGCACACCCGGTCAGGACCAACGCGCCCGCCGCCACCGCCGCCACCGCACGACGCCGCATTCCACGCTCCCGCCACGCTCGTCCTGCCGGCAGACGCTAGTCACTGTCGCCAATGGATTGCAATAGCCACTATGCGGCAGTCCGGGGACGGTGACACGCGGCGGGCGCCGCCGTGGCGGGCAGCCGCTCCGGCGCCGTGGTGGCGCCGTCCGCCGACACCGCGCGGGAGCGCCACTGGGCGACCAGTACGGCGCCGAGGACGATCAGGCCACCCACGGCCTGCACGGTGGTGAGCCGTTCGTCGACGAGCAGCCAGCCGAGCGCGGTCGCGACGAGAGGGCTGAGCAGACCGAGGAACGTCACCTCGGTCGGGGACAGGGCCCGGATGCCCCGGAACCACAGTGGATAGGCGAGCATCGCGCCGACGACGCTGAGGTACGCGTAGCCCACGAGGTTGGCGGGGACCATCGTCGCGGGCGGGACTCCTTCGAGGACGACAGCGACCGGCGTCAGCAGCAGGCCGCCGGCGACGAGTTGCCAGCTCGTGGTGGCCAGAACCGGCGCCGGCGACGGCCACCGCTTGCTGAGCACCACGCCGAGCGCCATGCACGCCGCCCCGCCGAGAGCGGCGGCGACCCCCACGGCGTCCAGCCGCGCCTCGGCCCGCAGCACGAGCAGCCCGACCCCGACCACACCGGCGAGGCCGGCGGCCACGGTACGCCGGGACAGCGGTAGCCCGAGCAGGCCCGCGGCGAGACCGGCGACGAGCAGCGGCTGGACCGCCCCGACGGTCGCGGCGACGCCGCCCGGCAGCCGGTACGCCGCGACGAACAGCAGTGCGAAGAACGCCCCGATGTTGAGCGTTCCGAGGACGAGGGACCGCCACCACCAGGTCCCGGTGGGCAGCCGCCGGGTCAGCGCGAGGAGGACGAGGCCGGCGGGCAGGGCCCGGGCCACCGCCGCCAGCAGGGGTCGCTCCGGCGGCAGGAGTGCGGTGGTGACCAGGTAGGTGCTTCCCCACACCAGGGGTGCCACCGCGGTCAGGAGAAGGATGCCGACACGTTTGCTTAGCACTAAGGCAATTTAGCTCAGCGCTAAGGCACCTGGCGGCGAGGTGAGTTATCTCACCGCTAAGGCATCGGCTAGCCTGGCCGGGTGGCAGATCACGTCGACCATGTGCTCGACCAGTGGAGGGCGCAGCGACCGGATCTCGACGTGTCCCCGATGGCCGTCGTGGGGCGGTTGTCCCGCCTGTCGCGGATCGTCGGCGCCGAACTGCACCGGACGTTCGCCCGGCACGGCCTCGACGCCGCCTCCTTCGACGTCCTCGCCACCCTCCGGCGGAGCCCGCCACCGCACCGGCTCACCCCCACCGAGCTGATGCGCGACTCCATGGTCACCTCGGGGGCGGTCACCCAGCGCCTCGACCGGCTGGAGGCGCGCGGGCTGGTGACCCGCACGCCGAGCGAGGAGGACCGCCGGGCGGTGATGGTCGCCCTCACCGACGAGGGCGCAAGCCTCATCGACCAGGTCCTGCCCCACCACGTCGCCACCGAACACCGGCTGCTCGCCGCGCTGTCCCCCACCGACCACGCGGCCCTGGCCGGTCTGCTGCGGGACCTGCTGGAGTCGCTCGGCGACACCCGCTGAGCCACCGAACGTCGGACCCGGAACCTAGCCCCGCGCTGCGGGACCATCCGGGCCGGTCGACGTCCGAGAATCGCCGGCGACGAGGACGACATGCAGGTTGCGGGGGCCGTGCACCCCCTCGACCCGGCTGAGTTCGATGTCGCTGGTGGCGGAGGGTCCACTGATCCAGGTCAGGGGCCGGTGCGGGCCGACGCGGGCGAGGGCGTCCGGCACGGTGGCGACGACCTGGTCGACGCGGAGCACGCAGACGTGCACGTCGGGCAGGAGGGTGATGAGCCGGCGGCCCTGGTCCGGGGCGGCGTCGAGCACGATGGTGCCGGTCTCGGCGACGGCCACCGCCGCGCCGGTGACCACCCCGTCGACGGCGGCGACCAGCGCGACGCCGAGGTCGTCGTCCGGCACCGCGGTGACGCTGTCGGGCAGCCAGTGCCGGGGCAGTCCGGGCGGCACCACGACCCGTCGGCCACCGAGCACCGCGCCGACGGTCCGGGCGACGTCGGCGTCGCCGCACCGGTGCACGGTGGCCCGGTAGTCGGTCAGCCGATCCACGAACACGTCGAGGTCGGCGGCGACGGACCCCACACCCCGGTAGTCCCGGGTCACCTCGACCGGCGCCGGCTCCGCTCCGCCGAGCGCGGCCCGCAGACGGCCGAGGATCAGTTCACGCGCGGTCACCGCTCGGCCCACCACTGCCGGAAGGTCCGCGACGGCGGCTGCGGCAGATCGCGGCTGGCGGTCCAGCCGGACAGCGGCGGTGGCAGTCCGTGCCCGCGCCCGGCGAGGCGGCCCAGCCTCGCGGCGCGCTGCGCGGCCGCGTACAGCGCCGGATGGTCCATCGTGTACGCGGCGGCGGCCATCGCCGTCGCCTCGGCCCTCGGGTGCGGCGCCCGGCCACGCAGGTGGACCAGGATGGACGGAATGTCGATCATCACAGGGCAGGCGTCGTAACAGGCGCCGCAGAGCGACGACGCGTACGGCAGGGAGGCATTGTCCTCGATGCCGGTGAGCTGCGGGGAGAGTACCGCCCCGATCGGCCCCGGATAGACCGACCCGTAGGCGTGCCCGCCGGTGCGTTCGTACACCGGGCACACGTTCAGACAGGCCGAGCAGCGGATGCAGTGCAACGCCTGCCGGCCGACCGGGTCGGCGAGCACCGCGCTGCGCCCGTTGTCGAGCAGCACCAGGTGAAACGCCTGCGGCCCGTCACCGGGGGTGACACCGGTCCACATCGAGGTGTAGGGGTTCATCCGCTCCCCGGTGGACGCCCGGGGCAGCAGCTGGAGGAAGACCTCCAGATCCCGCCAGGTGGGGACGACCTTCTCGATGCCCATCACGGTGATCAGGGTCTCCGGCAGGGTGAGACACATCCGCCCGTTGCCCTCGGACTCGACCACGGCCAGGGTGCCGGTCTCGGCGACGGCGAAGTTCGCCCCGGAGACGGCCACCCGGGTACTCAGGAACGTCTGCCGCAGGTGCCGCCGCGCGGCGGCGGCCAGGGCCGCCGGCTCGTCGGTGAGCGCCGGGTCGACGCCCGGCATCGCCCGCAGGAAGATCTCCCGGATCTCCGCCCGGTTGCGATGGATCGCCGGCACCAGGATGTGGCTGGGCCGGTCGTCGCCGAGCTGCACGATCAGCTCGGCGAGGTCGGTCTCGACGGGCTCGACACCGGCGGCCTCCAGCGCCTCGTTGAGGCCGATCTCCTGGGTGACCATCGACTTGACCTTTATCACCCGGTCCGCGCCGGCCGCCCGGACCAGGTCGGTGACGATTCGGTTGGCCTCCACCGCGTCGGCGGCCCAGTGCACCGTGCCGCCGGCCGCCGTGACCGCCGCCTCCAACTGCTCCAGCAACTCGGGCAGGCGGGCCATGGTGTCGGTCTTGATGGCCCGGCCGGCGGCCCGCAGTTGTGGCCAGTCCGGCACCTCGCCGATCACCGCGGCCGACCTGCTCCGGATGGTGGCGGTGGCGTGGCCGAGGTTGCGGCGCAGTTGGGCGTCGGACAGCGCCCGCCGGGCGGCCGCCGGGAACGGCTCGGCGCCGCGCAGGTGCCCGACGTCGGGTGGCGCGGTGGCCGGCATACCGAGGAAGGACCTTGTCATCTCGTACCTCCCGTGGTCGGCGCCGCCGCGACCGCCCCGCCGACCGGGGTACCGGCGGGGTCGGCCTCGGTGCTGGCCAGGATCTCGGCCAGGTGCACCGTCCGGACCCCGGCGCGCAGCCGGGACAGACCGCCGCCGATGTGCATCAGGCAGGAGGCGTCCCCGGCGGTGCACACGTCGGCCCCGGTGGCCAGCACGTGACGCATCTTGTCGGCGAGCATCGCGGTCGAGGTGTCGGCGTTCTTCAGCGCGAACGTGCCGCCGAAACCGCAGCACTGCTCCGCCTGCGGCAACTCCACCAGGTCCAGCCCGCGCACCGCGCGCAGCAGTCGCGACGGCCGGTCCCCCACCCGCAGCATCCGCAGCGAGTGACAGGTGGGGTGGTACGTCACCCGATGCGGGTAGTAAGCCCCCACCTCGGTCACCCCGAGCACGTCCACCAGGAACTCCGACAGCTCGTACGTGCGGGCCGCGACGGCCTCGGCCCGGCTGGCCAGCCGCTCGTCCCCCGCGCCCCGGGCCACCGTGGCGTGCTGGTGGCGCACCGACCCGACGCAGGAGGCGGACGGGGCCACGACCACGTCGTACGGGGCGAAGACCCGCACGTGTCGGCGCACCAGCCGCAGCGCGTCATCCGGATAGCCGGTGTTGACATGCATCTGCCCGCAACAGGTCTGCCCCTCCGGGAAGACGACCTCGTGGCCGAGGCGCTCCAGCAGCCGTACCGTCGCCACCGCCGCCTGCGGGAACAGCGTGTCGGCCAGGCACGTCACGAACAACGCGACACGCATCATCCACCACCCATCCGGTGTTCGGCGGCCTGCCAGGCCGGCTGGTCGCCCCGGGGCTCGTACCGGACGAGGCGCTGGGTCTCGCGCAGCAGGGACCGCAGGGCCCCCAAATCACCGCCGACGACGCCGGCGGCCCGGGCCTGCACCAGGATGTTACCGAGCGCCGTGGCCTCCACCGGCCCGGCGATCACCGGCAGGCCGCAGGCGTCGGCCGTCAACTGGCAGAGCAGCTCGTTGCGGGCGCCGCCGCCGACGACGTGCACGGCGTCGACGTCCCGGCCGGACAACTGCTGGACCTGGCGCACGGCCCGCCGGTGGGCCAACGCCAGGCTGTCGATGACGCAACGGACGGTGGCGGCCCGGCTGTCGGGGACCGGCTCGCCGGCGCGCCGGCAGGCGTCGGCGATGCGGGCCGGCATGTCGCCGGGGGGCAGGAACACCGCATCGTCCGGGTCGACGACGCAGCGCAGGGCCGGCTCCCGGGCGGCCTGCCGCAACAGCTCGGGCAGGTCGGCGCTGCCCCAGGCGCGCAGCGACTCCTGTAGCAGCCACAGGCCCATCACGTTGCGCAGATAGCGGATCGTGCCGTCGACGCCGCTCTCGTTGGTGAAGTTGGCCCGCCGGCTCGCCTCGGTGAGCACGGGAGCGTCCAGTTCGACCCCGACGAGGGACCAGGTGCCGCAGGAGACGTAGGCGAACCGCTCCCCGGCCGCCGGCACACCGGCGACGGCGGACGCGGTGTCGTGGGAACCGACCGCCACCACCTCGGGCGTACCGGGCAGGTCCAGGTCGGGCCGGACCGGGCCGACCCGGGTGCCCGGCTCGCGCAGCGGCGGGAACAGGTCGGCCCGGATGCCCGCGTCGGCCATCAGCTCGGTGGCCCAGGCCCGCCGGCGCAGGTCGTACAGCTGGGTGGTGGAGGCGTTGGTGCGCTCGGCGCCGATCCGGCCGGTGAGCCAGTACGTGATGAGATCCGGGATGAGCAGCAGCCGGTCGGCGGCGGCCAGTTGCGGCGTACCGGCCGCCGCGACCAACTGGTAGAGGGTGTTGAACGGCAGCTGTTGCAGGCCGGTGGTGGCGTAGAGCCGTTCCGGGCCGAGCCGCGCCGCCACCCGGTCGGCCACCCCGTCGGTGCGCGCGTCACGGTAGTGCACCGGGTTGCCCAGCAGCGCCCCGGAGGCGTCGAGCAGCCCGTAGTCGACGGCCCAGGAGTCGACGCCGATGCTCGCCACCGGGCCGGCGGCCCGCAGGCCGACGCGGACGCCCTGCCACAGGCGCAGGACGTCCCAGTGCAGGGTGTCGCCGACGCGGACGGGCTCGTTGGTGAAGCGGTGCGCCTCGGTGAGCTCCACCCGCCCGGCGCCGACGCGACCGACCATGACCCGGCCGCTGGACGCGCCCAGGTCGACGGCGGCGACGGTGACCGTGCCGCTCACCGCGTGCCCTGCCCGTCACCCATGAGACCTCTCCCTGTTCACGGCTGGTTCCGGCGGTCAGCGGAGGAAGGCCGCGGCGACGCCGGCGTCCACGGGTACGTGCAGACCCGTGGTGTGGGACAGCTCGCCGCCGGTGAGCACGAAGACCGCGTTGGCGACGTGCTCGGGCAGCACCTCCCGCTTGAGCAGGGTGCGCTGGGCGTAGAACTCCCCCAGCTTCTCCTCCGGCACGCCGTAGACGGCGGCCCGCTGGGCGCCCCAGCCGCCGGCGAAGATGCCGGACCCGCGCACCACCCCGTCGGGGTTGACGCCGTTGACCCGGATGCCGTGCCCGCCCAGCTCCGCGGCGAGCAGCCGGACCTGGTGGGCCTGGTCGGCCTTGGCCGCGCCGTACGCGACGTTGTTCGGGCCGGCGAACAGGGAGTTCTTGCTGGAGATGTAGACGATGTCGCCGCCCATCCCCTGGTCGATGAGGACCCGGGCGGCCTCGCGGGAGACCAGGAAGGAACCCTTGGCCATCACGTCGTGCTGGATGTCCCAGTCCGCCTCGGTGGTCTCCAGCAGCGACCTCGACAGCGACAGCCCGGCGTTGTTGACGACCAGGTCGAGCCCGCCGTAGGCGAGCACCGCCGCGCGGACCGCGGCGGCCACCGCCTCGGCGTCGGTGACGTCGACCGGCACGGCCACCGCGACGTCGTCACCGCCCAGCTCACCGGCGACCCGCTCGGCGGCGGCGACGTCCCGGTCCGCGACCACCACGCAGGCGCCCTCGGCGGCGAGCCGGTGGGCGATCGCCCGGCCGATGCCGGACCCGGCCCCGGTGACCAGGGCGATCCGGGTCGCCAGCGGCTTCGGTTTGGGCATCCGGGCCAGCTTGGCCTCCTCCAGGGCCCAGTACTCGATGCGGAACTTCTCCGCCTCGTCGATCGGCGCGTACCGCGACACCGACTCCGCGCCGCGCATCACGTTGATCGCGTTGACGTAGAACTCCCCGGCGACCCGGGCGGTCTGCTTGTTGGCCCCGTAGCTGAACATGCCCACGCCCGGGATGAGGACGATGGCCGGGTCGGCGCCGCGCATCGGCGGGCTGTCCGGGCCGGCGTGCCGCTGGTAGTAGGCGCGGTAGTCGTCCCGGTAGGCGGCGTGCAGCTCCCTGAGCCGGGCGACGGTGTCCGCCAGCGGCGCGGTCGGCGGCAGGTCGAGCACCATCGGACGGACCTTGGTACGCAGGAAGTGGTCCGGGCAGGAGGTGCCGAGCGCCGCGAGCGCGGGGTGCCGCTCGCGGGCGACGAAGTCGAGCACCACGTCGCTGTCGGTGAAGTGCCCGACCTGCGGGCGGTCGGTGGAGGCCAGGCCACGCAGCACGGGTGCCAGCGCCGCGGCCCTCGCCCGCCGCTCGGCCGGCGGCAGCGGCTCGTGACCTTCGACCACCGCGCCGAACGGCTCCGCCCGGCCACGCTCGTCGAGGTACGCCTGCGCGGCGCGGATGATCTCCCGCGAGTGGCGTTCGCACTCGTCGCTGGTCGCCCCCCACGCGGTGATGCCGTGCCCGCCGAGGATGACGCCGATCGCCTGCGGGTTCGCCCTCGCGACGGCGGCGATGTCGAGGCCGAGCTGGAAACCGGGCCGCCGCCACGGCACCCAGAGCACCCGGTCGCCGAAGATCTCCTTGGTCAGCTCGGGCCCGTCGGCGGCCGTGGCGACGGCGATACCGGCGTCGGGGTGCAGGTGGTCGACGTGCGGGGCGTCGACCAGGCCGTGCATGGCCGTGTCGATAGACGGCGCCGCCCCGCCCCGCCCGTGCAGGCAGTAGTCGAACGCGGCCACCATCTCGTCCTCGCGGTGGACCCCCGGGTAGACGTCGACCAGGGCGCGCAGCCGGTCGAGCCGGAGCACCGCCAGACCGGCCTCGGTGAGGGTGCCGAGGTCGCCGCCGGAGCCCTTGACCCACAGCAACTCGACCGGCCCGCCGGTCACCGGGTCGGTGGTCTCGCCCTTGGCCGAGGTGTTGCCGCCGGCGTAGTTGGTCGTGGTCGGGTCGGCGCCGAGCCGGTTGCTGCGGGCGACGAGCGCCTGAACCTCGGAGTGCATCGTCCTCATGTCCCCTGTCTGCGTTCTCGGTGTACTCAGGCGCCCCAGCCGGCCTGCTGGCCGCCGACGCGTTCGGCGCGGATCTTCTCGAAGTAGCCGGAGCGGGCGTAGGCGGCCATCGGGTCGGGGTCCAGGCCCAGGTCGGCGCGGAGTTCGGCGAGCAGCGGCCGCACGTCGGTGTGGTACGCGTCCATCAGCACCGCGTTGGCGCCGAGGACGTCACCGGCCCGCTGCGCGGCGGCGAGCGCGTCGGCGTCGACAAGCAGCGCCTTGGCGGTCGCCTCCTGCACGTTGAGCACCGAGCGGATGATCGCGGGGATCTTGGGCTCGATGTTGTGGCACTGGTCGAGCATGAACGCGATGCCGGCTTCCGGGCGCAGGGCGTCGCCGCGGACGATCTCGCACATGATGCGGAACAGTTGGAACGGGTCCGCGGCGCCGACCATCAGGTCGTCGTCGGCGTAGAAGCGGGAGTTGAAGTCGAAGGCCCCGAGCTTGCCGGCCCGCAGCAGGAACGCCACGATGAACTCGATGTTCGTGCCGGGCGCGTGGTGCCCGGTGTCGATGACCACCTGCGCCTTCGGCCCGAGTTCGAGGCAGTGCGCGTAGGCGGTGCCCCAGTCGGGCACGTCGGTGGTGTAGAAGGCCGGCTCGAACAGCTTGTACTCCAGCAGCATCCGCTGGTCGTCGCCGAGCCGGTCGTACGTCTCGCGCAGGGCGACGGCGAGCCGGTCCTGCCGGGCCCGGAAGTCGTCCTGCCCCGGGTAGTTGGTGCCGTCGGAGAACCACAGCTTGAGGTCGTGTGAGCCGGTGGCGTCCATGATGTCCACGCACTCGAGCAGGTGGTCGATCGCCTTGCGGCGCACCGCCGGGTCCGGGTTGGTGACGCTGCCCAACTTGTAGTCGTCGTCTTGGAAGACGTTGGCGTTGATCGCGCCGAGGGCGACCCCCTGGTCGGCGGCGTACCTCGCCAGGTCGGCGTAGTCGTCGACGCGGTCCCACGGGATGTGCAGGGCCACCGTCGGCGCCACGCCGGTGAGGCGGTGCACCACGGCCGCGTCGGCGATCTTCTCGTACGGGTTGCGCGGCACGCCTTCCTGCGGGAAGACCTTGAACCGGGTGCCGGAGTTCGCGTACGCCCACGAGGGGGTCTCGATGCGCTGTGCGCGCAGGGCCTGCGTGACCCGCTGCCGGGTCGGCGCGTCGGGCGGCGTCATGCCTGTGCTCCCGTCTGGGCGGCGAGTTGCGCGTCGAGGTTGAAGACCTCGTCCAGCGGTCGCATGGCCCGGTCGGCGGTCTCGTCGTCGTGGAGGTTGAGGAAGAAGGGTGCCATCTCCGCCTGCCAGCGGGCGTTGACGTCGTGTGCCTGCATCGCGGCCTGGGCCGCCGCGAAGTCGTCGGTGGTCAGGACCCCCACGAGCAGGCCGTCCTCGCGGAGGAACAGCGAGTAGTCGCGCCATCCGCTCTCGGCCAGGGCGGTCAGCATCTCGGGCCAGACCCGCTCGTGGCGGGCGCGGTACTCGTCCAGCCGGGCCGGGTCGACCTGCAGGGTGAAGCAGATACGGGGCATGGCTCTCCCATCGACGGTCGGTCGGTGCCGGCAGGAGAGACGGCACCGACCGGAAGATGATCAGAAATTGAACGTGTCGATGTTGCTCTTGTCGAAGACGGTGGGCGGCCCGAGGACGACCACCCCGTCCTTGCCGACGGTGAACTCACCGAGCTTGCCGGCGGTGAACCTGTCGCCCTCGGCGCCGGTGATCTGGCTGGAGGCGAGGGCCGCGCCGGCGTACGCCGCGAGGTAGCCGAGGTCGGCCGGGTTCCACAGGGCGAACGCGTCGACGGTGCCGTCCTTGACGTACTCGCGCATCTGGTTCGGGGTGCCCAGGCCGGTCAGCTTGACCTTGCCCTTGTACTGCGACCCGCTGAGGTAGCGGGCGGCGGCGGCGACACCCACGGTGGTCGGGGAGATGACGCCCTTCAGGTTCGGGTACGCCTGCAGCAGGCCCTGCATCTCCTGGAAGGACTTCTGGTCGTCGTCGTTGCCGTACGCCACCGTGACCAGCTTGACCTTGCTGTACTCGGGCTTCTTCAGCTCCTCCTTCATCAGCTCGATCCAGGTGTTCTGGTTGGTGGCGTTGGCGGTCGCCGACAGGATGGCGATCTCGCCCTGGCCGCCGATCTGCTCGGAGATGAGCTTGACCTGGTTCTCCGCGATGCCCTGGGCGGTCACCTGGTTGACGAAGATCTGCCGGCACTCCGGCTTGGTGTCGGAGTCGAAGGTCACGATCTTCGCGCCGGCCGCCTTGGCCTGGTTCAGCGCGCCGCAGATCGCGTTCGGGTCGTTCGCCGAGGTCACGATGACATCCATGCCCTGCTGGGACAGGGTGTTGATGTAGCTGACCTGGGAGGAGGCGCTGGCCTCGGACGGGCCGACCTCCTTGAACTCGCCCTTGACCTCGGTGACCGCCTCCTTGCCGCCGTTGTCGGCGGTGGTGAAGTACGGGTTGTTCACCTGCTTGGGCAGGAAGGCGATCTTGAGGCCCTCCTTGATCGGGGCCTGCGGGTTCGCGGTGCCACCGGCCTGGCTGGCGCCGGAGTCGCTGCCGGCGTTGTCCCGGGTGGTGCCGCCACAGGCGGCGGTGCCGAGCACCAGAGCGGTCAGGGTCAGCGCGGTGGCTCCGAGGCGGAGCCGGGTAAGGGTGATCATCGATATCCTTCCGGGCAGGTGGGGGTGGGGGTGGGGGACGGTCACGGCGCGGTGACCTGCGCGCGTTGCCGTCGTCGGTGCAGCCGGGCGCGGACGTCCCCGACCGCGTTGGGCAGGACCACGGAGGCGATGAGCAGGGTGCCGGTGACGATCGTCAGCGCGTTGGCGTCGACGTCGTCGAGTTGCAGCGCGTTGCGGACGACCCCGAGCAGCAGGACGCCGGCCACCACGCCGAGCAGCCGGCCCCGGCCCCCGAAGATGGACACGCCGCCCAGCAGCACGGCGGTCACCACCGTCAGCTCCAGGCCGGTGGCGTTGTCACCACGGGCGCTGGCGTAGCGCAGGGTCCAGAAGAGGCCGGCCAGCCCGCAGACGGCTCCGGAGGCCACGAACAGCCAGAACTTCGTCCGGGCCACGGACACCCCGGCGAAGGTGGCGGCTTCGCCGTTGTTGCCCATGGCGTACAGCGCCCGCCCGACCGCGGTGGCGTGCAGGACGACGCCGAACACCAGCGCCAGCAGGACCACCGGGACGACCATGACGGGGATGGACGTGCCGGGGATCGGCCGCACCACGGCGGCGGTCCAGTCGGCCGGGAAGTCCGCGACCGCCTGGTCACCGAGGACGACGAACGACAATCCCCGGTACAGCGCGAGCGTGCCGATGGTCACCGCCAGCGACGGCAGACCGAAACCGGTGACGAACACCCCGTTCACCGCGCCGAGCAGGGCTCCCAGCAGTACGACCAGCACGCAGATCAGCTCCAGCGACAGCCCGCTGGACAACCACAGCTGCCCCATCAGGGTGCTGCACAACCCGACCATGCTGGCTACCGAGAGGTCGATCTCCCCGGTGACGACGATCAACGTCATCGGCAGCGCGAGCAGGGCCAGCGGCACCAGGTCGAGCAGCAGGAACTGGGCGTTGCGGCCGGTGGCGAAGTTCGGCACCGCCACGGCGGCCACCAGCCCGGCCACGACCAGCCCGGCGACGATCGCCGCGTCCCAGGAGCCGAGGGCGCCGCCCAGCCCGGCCCGGCGGCCCGGCTCGCGCTCGGGCCTCACGCCGGCCGGTGGGGCGGGGGTCAGGCTGTCATGCGCCATGGGCGCTTCTCCCTCGGAGCCGGGCCGCCATCCGGAGGGCCAGGAGCCGGTCCAGGCCGATGGCGGCGAGGATGAGCGCGCCGACCACGGCCTGCTGCCAGAACGGATCGATGCGCAGGACTGCCAGTGAGCTGCCGATCATGGTCAGCAGGACGGCGCCCAGCGCCGCGCCGTAGACGCTGCCGCTGCCGCCGAAGATGGCCACTCCGCCGACGACCGCGGCGGCGACGACCTGAAGTTCCAGGCCGGTGCCGGCAGCCGCGTCGAGCGTGCCGAACCGAGCCGCGTACAGCACCCCGGCGAGGCCGGCCAGTGCTCCGCTGGCGACGAAGACGGCGAGCACCCGCCGGCCGACCGGGATGCCGGACAGCCGGGCGGCGGCCGGTTCCGAGCCGATGGCGTAGAGCTCGCGACCGCTGCGGTAGGAACGCAGGTAGTAGCCGGCGACCGCGACGACGACCAGCGCTACCAGGAACAGCACGGGTACGCCCAGCACCGTCTGGTTGCCCAGGCGCAGGAACGACCGGGGCATGTCGGCGGCGTTGATCTGCTGGCCGGCCGCCCAGTAGTAGTCGACACCGCGGAAGGCGTAGAGGGTGCCCAGGGTGATGACCAACGCGGGGACCCTGGCCACGGCGATGAGGCCGCCGTTGACGGCCCCGCAGACCGCACCGAGCGCGACGCCGGTCACCAGCGCGACCGGCCACGGGGTGCCGGGCGCGGCGAGGAACAGCTCGCCGGTGGCGAAGGCGACCAGTCCCAGGATCGACCCGACGGACAGATCGACGTTGCGGGTCACGATGACCAGGGTCTGGCCGACGGCGAGGATCACCAGGATCGCGCAGCCCAGCAGCAGGTCCTTGACGCTCTGGCCACTGAGGAAGCGGTCGTTGCGCAGCGTGGTGACCAGAACCAGCGCACCCAGGGCGAGCAGCAGGCTCAACTCCCGGACGGCGAGCAGCCGCTCGGTGAGGCCGCGGCCGGACCGGCCCGCGCCGGCGGACGGGGCGCCGGTGGACCGTTCGGCGACGCCGGTGTCGCTGAGGCTCATGCGATCGCTCCTTGACCGGTCGCGGCCAACATGACGGACGTCTCGTCGGCCTCGTCGCGGGACAGCTCGCGGACCAGGCGGCCCTCGTGCATGACCAGCACCCGGTCGGCCATGCCGAGCACCTCCGGCAGCTCACTGCTGATCATGAGGATGGCCATTCCCTCGCCGGCCAGCTCGGACAGCAGCCGGTGGACCTCGGACTTGGTGCCGACGTCGATGCCACGGGTGGGCTCGTCGATGATGAGGACCCTCGGGTGGGTGGCGAGCCACTTGGCCAGGACGACCTTCTGCTGGTTGCCGCCGGACAGGGTGCCCACCGCGGCGGTGAGCCGGGAGGTCTTCACCCGCAGCCGTCGGGTCCACCGCCGTGCCTCGGCCCGCTCCGCGCCGCCGAACAGCAGGCCCAGCCGGGCCAGCGCCGCGCGGCGGGCCAGAGTGGCGTTGCGCTCCACCGAGAGCTCCATGACCAGACCCTGCTGACGGCGGTCCTCGGGCACGAGTGCCAGGCCGGCGGCGATCGCCCTGCCCGGGTTGCCCGGCGGCAGGGCCCGGCCCGCGACCAGAACCTCGCCGGCGTCGTATCGGTCCACGCCGAAGACCGCGCGAGCCACCTCGCTACGCCCGGCCCCGACCAGCCCGGCGAGGGCGACGATCTCCCCACCACGGACGCTGAAGGTCACGTCGGAGAAGACACCGGCGCGGGTGAGCCCACGCACCTCCAGCAGGGTGTCGCGCAGCACGGCTTCCTGCTTCGGGAACAGCGAGTCGACGTCCCGGCCGACCATGCGCCGCACGACCTCGTCGACGCTGAGGTCAGCCGTGCGGCCGCTGGAGACCCAGGCTCCGTCGCGCAGCACCGTGAGCCGCTGGCACAGGGCGAACACCTCGTCGAAGCGGTGCGAGATGAACAGCACCGCCGCGCCGCGCTCGCAGAGCGAGCGGGCGACGCCGAAGAGCCGGTCGACCTCGACGCCGGAGAGCGCGGCGGTCGGCTCGTCCATCACCAGGACGCGGGCGTCGAAGGAGAGCGCCTTGGCGATCTCGACGAGCTGCTGGTCGGCGATGGACAACCCGCGTGCCGGACGGGCCGGGTCGATCCGGACGCCGAGGCGCGCGAACAACTGCTCGGCGGCACGGTTCATCGCCCGGGTGTCAACACGGCGCAGGCTCCGTAGCGGCTGCCGGCCCATGAAGATGTTCTCCGCGACCGACAGGTCCGGAAACAGCGTCGGCTCCTGGTAGATGACGGCGATCCCGGCGGCCCGGGCGTCGGCGGGCCCCCGCAGCAGCAGCGGCTTGCCGTCCAGCGTCATCCGACCGGAGTCCGGCGCGTGGGCGCCGGCAAGGATCTTGACGAGGGTCGACTTGCCCGCACCGTTCTCGCCGACCAGCGCGTGGGCCTCGCCGGAGTGAAGCGCGAGGCGTACCCCGCGCAGCGCGGCGACGGCGCCGAACGACTTGGCGATGTCGTCGAGGACGAGCAGCGGGGATGAGGTGCTCTCACCTGTATCGGGGCTCATCCGACCCTCTTCTGAATCGTTTCATGCAGTCTGCGCTAGGACGCTAGGGGCTGACCATCCGAGGCGTCAAGACCTTCGAGGCCCTTTCCTTGGGTGGCCGGCAGCGGTCTTCCGCGGCCACGACACCGCGGCCGCGTCGGCCCGCGACGAACACCCCGACGGGTCACCACCGACCCGGTGAAACATTTCAAGGGTTATAGACTGCCCCGATCGTCGGGCGCTGCCCGGCGTCGTCGGACACCAGCGCCGCGCGTCGAGGGAGGGAACCATGTCAGCCGCAAGCATCAAGGAGGTGGCGCGGCACGCCGGTGTCTCCCTGGGCACCGTGAGCAACGTGCTCAACCGGCCGAACCGGGTCGCCCCCGCCACCCGGCAGCGGGTTCTCGACGCCATCGCCGAGCTGGGCTACGTCCGCAACGACTCCGCCCGGCAGCTGCGCGCCGGGCACAGCCGCACGATCGCCATCGTCGTCCTCGACGTGGCCAACCCCTTCTTCACCGACGTCGTGCGCGGCGCGGAGCAGGTGGTCGAGGAGGCAGGCGCCATGCTCGTCGTCTGCAACAGCGGTGAGGACCGCGCCCGGGAACGCCGGCACCTGGAGCTGCTCGAGGAGCAACGGGTACGCGGAGTCCTCATCACGCCGGTCGGCCACGGCGGCCAGCCCGACCTGGAACGCCTCCACAACCGGGGCATTCCGGTTGTCCTGGTCGACCGCGAGTCCGGCCGGGCCAACTGCTGCTCCGTCGCCGTCGACGACGTGCTGGGCGGCCGACTCGCCATGGAACACCTGCTGGAGCAGGGTCACCGCCGCGTCGCGTACCTCGGCGGACCCTTCTCGATCCCGCAGGTGGCCGACCGGCACGCCGGCGCGGCGGCGGCGCTGGCCGCGCACGGCGACACCGGCGAGCTGCGGGTGGCCCCCACCGACACCCTGACGGTGTCCGCGGGTCGGCGGGCCGCCGCGGAACTCGTCACCCTGCCGGTCCGCCAGCGTCCGACCGCCGTCTTCTGCGCCAACGACCTGATCGCGCTCGGCGTGCTCCAGGAGCTGACCACCCGCGGGCTGCGGGTGCCCGACGACGTCGCGATCGTCGGCTACGACGACATCGAGTTCGCCGGGGCGGCCGCGGTTCCACTGTCGTCGGTCCGCCAGCCGCGTGAACAGCTGGGGCGTACGGCCGCCCAACTGCTGCTGGAGGAGGCCGAGACCGGCGCGACGCACCGGCACCGGCACGTCGTGTTCCAACCCGAACTCGTCGTCCGCCACTCCAGTGACCGGCCCCGGCGCTGACCGCCGCGCCCGGTCACCGGGCCCGGAGGTTGGCGCGCAGGGCAGCCAGCAGCACGCCGGGGGTGGCCAGCGAACTCGGGTGTTCCCGCATGGAGACGACCTGGTTGAACCGCCGCGCCACCGTCACGTCCGTGACGGTGGCCGTGACGATCTGCCTGCTGATCCAGCTGGAGATCCGGTAGCCGCGCGGGTAGGGCCCGCCGACGTGCGGCAACGCCAGGTCGGCGGAGGTCGAGGTCGACCAGGCGGCCTCGACCACGACCTTCTGCAGCGCGAGAAACCGGCGCGCGGGCGCGCCAAGGTCCGGACGGGACCGCAGGTACATCGACAGGCAGGCCGCGTGCATTGCCGCCGCGGTCATCCCCTGCCCGTACACCGGGTTGAACGAGGCCACCGCGTCGCCCACGCTGACGAGCCGGGCCGGGAACCGCCTCAGCGCGTGGAAGTCCCGCCGCCGGCTGTCGGCGTGCCGGTACGTCTGGACGTCGCCGAGCATCTCGTTGCCGGCGACGTCGCCGAGCTCCGGTGGGAACTGGTCGCGTAACCGGCGTACGAAATCGTCGGCTGTCCGCCCCGGCCGGTTGTCCCCGTAACCGGCCATCATGGCCATCCACCGGCCATCCTCGATGGCGAAGGACGCGGCGCCGGCCACGTCCGACGGCCCGCCCGGACTGTGCAGCGCCAGGACGACCGGAAACTCCGGATTCGGCGCAGGACGCCGGAACACGGCCGTCGCGTAGTTGAGGTGCACGGTCATCCGTCGGGTGGTGGGCGGAGCCCAGCCGGCACGCTCCAGCCAGTCCGACAGCCTGCTGGAACGCCCCATGGCGTCGACCACGAAGTCGCCGCTCTCGATCCCTGGCATCCCGTCGACGTCGCAGCGGACCCCGGTGACCCCGGTGCTGTCGCACACGAGGCCCGTGGCGCGGGCAGTGACCGTCGTGACGTTGGGCAGTCGCAGCACCTGCTGACGGATCAGCCCTTCCAGCAGGGGGCGGCTGCCCGACAGGCTGTCGGCGTCGCCGGGCACGACGACCTTCAGGCGGCCGTCGAGGTAGTTCCGCCGGGCTTCGGGGGGCGCCTCGACCGCCCCTCGGGCCACGGCCTGCTCCCGGAACCCGGGGAACAGTCGCTCGAGCTGGAGCAGGCCGCCGGGCAGCAGCGCGTGCAGTTGCGTTCCCTGGGGTACGCCGGGCCGAACGCCGGTGGCCCGTGGGTCGTCCCGGTCGATGATGACGACGCGTTCCGCGTGGTCGGACAGCACCCGGGCGGCCAACAACCCGGCGACACTGCCGCCGACGACGACGGCCCTGCCCATGACCGGGGACGCCTGGTCGGGCGGTCGCACCTCGTTCAGCGCGGCGAAGACCCGGGCCGGGGAGAGGAACATCCTGCTCTCCAAACGGTACGAGGTAAGGGGCACGATCGTCGCACAGAGGCCGGTCGCGGCCGGAACCCCGCCGGCGACCAGCGAACGACAACTGCCGATCGACACACGCGCACCCCCGGCAGGCTGTGTGACACGGGCGGCGCCCACCCGGGTCAGCCCACCTCGCGCAGCCGGGCCGCGATACGCTCGGGCGTGGTGTCGCTGATCCAGGCGCCCATCGCCGACTCGACCCCGGCCAGGTACTTCAACCTCTGCGGTGCCCGCATGATCGAGAACACCTGCACATGCAGGCGGAACAGGTCACGTCCGGTGCGGGTTGGCGCCTGGTGGACGCCGGCGATGTACGGCAACGGTTCCGGGCCCGGGAAGTACCGGTCCAGCCGGCCCAGCACATCCAGGTAGATCCGCGCCAGGTCGTCGCGCTCGGGCCCGGTCAGTTCGGGCAGGTCACGGACGTCCCGGTGCGGTGCCAGGTGCACCTCGACCGGCCATCGGGCGGCGGCCGGCACGTACGCGGTCCAGTGCGCGGAGGTCACGACCACCCGGGTGCCGGCGCGACGCTCGGCGTCGAGCACGTCGCGGAAGAGAGCGCCGCCGGTGGCCTCCCGGTGCCGGGCGGCCATCTCGAGCATCCGGGCCACCTTCGGCGGCAGGAAGGGAAACGCGTAGATCTGCCCGTGCGGGTGCGGCAGCGTCACGCCGATCTCGCGGCCCCGGTTCTCGAAGACGAAGACGTGCGCGACGCCCGGCAGCCGGCCCAGTTCCTCGGTCCGGTCCGCCCACGCCTCGATCACCGTACGGGCCCGGTGCGGGCCGAGCGACCCGAACGAACCCTCCGGCGCCGCCGAGAAGCAGACCACCTCGGTACGGCCGTTCGCGGGGCGTACCGGCCAGAGTGGATCGCCGTCCACCAGGCCGGGTTCGCCGCCGACGCGAGGAGAGAAGGACGGGAACCTGTTCTCGAAGACCACCACGTCGTACGTGGGCTCGGCCACCTCCGTGGGAAAGCCGCCCGGCGCCGTCGGCGCCAGCGGGTCCTGGTCGGCCGCCGGCAGGAAGGTGCGGTCGTTGCGGTGCGACGCCATGGCGATCCACTCGCCGGTCAACGGGTCGCACCGGATCTGGGAAGCGCCCCGCACCACCTCGTCGGCGGGCGGCAGCGCCCGGACGTCGCGCGCCGTGCGGGCCGCACCGCCGGAGAGGTACGGCTCGGTGTCGTCGAAGTAGATGATCTCCCGGCCGTCGGCCATCCGCCGCACCGTCTTGCGGACCCGGTGGATGCGCTCCGGTTCGGCGACGGTACGGCGACCGACGACACGCACCCGGTCGACGGCGAGCAGCGGGGCGCCGGTGCCGGCCAGGCGGTCACGGGCGGCGGACGGCAGCGAGACCGGCGAACCGGCCGCCAGCGCAAGCAGGTGCAGCGTCACCTCGCTGCCGCCACGGTAGCCGGCGTCGCGGAGGTTGACGATCCAGCGGGAGCCGTCCCAGAACCGGTCGGTGACCGTGCGCCCGTCGACGCGCAACTGTCCGACGTCCCCGGCCCAGTCGATCTCCAGCAGCGCGTCGTGCGCCGGGTCGGCCGCCCAGTCCGGCAGACCGAGCCGGTAGACGGCGGCGAGATCGTCGAACACCTCGGGCGTCGGCGCCGACTCACGGCCGTCGTACGTGCCGTAGATGACCGGGACCGTGGCGGCTGCCGGGCGGCAAAGCTCGACGGCGGCGTCCACCGCGCCGGGCACCGGCCCCGGCGGGACCGCCAGCTCGGCGAAGGCACCCGCGTGCGGGTCGTACGCCCGCACGCGCGGCGTCCCGGTCGTCCTGACCGTGACCCGGCCGTCCGGTCCCCACCGCAGCTCGTCGTCGCTGAGCAGCAGCCGCCGTCCACCGTCCTCGCAGACCCAGATCGCGCCGGCGGTCTCGGCCGGCAGGACCAGCACGTCCAGGACGCCCGCGTCGGTGGTGAGCCGCACCGGTGCCAGGCCGGGCGTGACCTGCTGGACCCGTACGCCGTCGTCCTCGACGGCCAGTTCGGGTTCGATGCCCGCGTCGGCCACCAGCACCAGTGTCGGTACCGCGCCGGGCAGCAGGGTCAGCGCCGAGGCGGTCGCCCAGGCGACCCGTACGCCGCCGGCGGTGAGATTGAGCGGCCAGCGGGCCAGCGTCCCGACGGGGATGTCCACCGGACGCGACGGCAGCACGAGCTCGGCGTCGTCGAGGGCGATCCGGAAGCGGGCCCCCTGGTAGGCGGGAAGCGGACAGTGGGGCTGGTGCCAGGAGACGAAGAGGAAGCCGGTGCGGCCGTCGCTGCGCAGCGCCCAGCGCAGCGTCCGGTCGTCCGTCACGCCGGACGGCCGCACCTGCGGCAGGCTGGAGGGCATCTCGGCGAGCCGAGGCCCGAAGGCGGCCAGGAACGCGTGCTGGCGCCGGAGTTCGGCGTGGCTGGGGGCGAGGGTGCCGGCCTCGCCGATCGGGGCGTGGAAGTCGTATCCCAGGCGCGGCATGTCGTTGGGGTAGCCCGTCTCGTGTGACTCCTGCGTCCCGCCGTCGCCGGACGGGTTGGTGCCACCGGCGTACATGTAGTAGCCCTGCCAGGCCGAACCGTTGCCGATCTTGCAGTGGGCGATGGCGGCGATGTCCCGTGCCGTGGGGCGCGGCCGCCGGTGGTAGGCGGTGGCCATGCCACCGCCCAGCTCGCAGGTCGCGGCCGGGAACAGCGGCGAGGGTTGGCGCTGCGGGGTGTGCGCGGGTCCGGTCTCCTGCCCCCGGCGCACGTCGGCGCCGATGCCCGGGTCGTCCCAGACGTGGGAGAAGAAGTAGTGGTCCCGGAAGGTCGGGTCCCAGGGGGCGTCGGCGTCCACCCAGAAGCCGTCGCCGTACCCGCCGTACAGGGGCAGCACCTCGCCCTCGGGCAGGTCCGCGCCGCCCCAGGCGGTCGCCGTCCACAGTGGCGCGGACAGACCCGCCTCGCGGGCCAGCCGTTTGAGGGTGACCAGGTGCTCCGGCTGGTCGTACAACTCGTTCTCCAACTGGATGCCGAGCACCGTGCCCGCCGGTGAGCAGCGGCCGGCCAGGGCGGCGGCGAGCTGGCCCCACCATTCCCGGACCAGTTCCAGGTAGTCGGGATCGTCGGTGCGGTGCCGTACCGGGGCCCGCTGGACCCAGTCCGGGAAGCCGCCGTTGCGTACCTCCCCGTGGCACCAGGGGCCGATCCGCAGGACCACGTCGAGACCGGCCTCGGCGCAGAGGTCGACGAAGGTGGCCACGTCGAGGTTGCCGTCGAAGCGCGGTGCGCCGCGCTGTTCGACATGGTGGATCCAGATGACGTAGGTGGCCACCACGGTGATCCCGCCCGCGCGCATCTGCCGGAGGCGTTCGGCCCAGCGGTCCCGTGGCACACGGCTGTAGTGCAGCTCCCCGGAGACGGGGATGACGGGCGCGCCGTCGCGCGTCAGGTACCGGTTGGTCAGCGACACGCCGGGGCGGACGTCCTCGCCGTTGCTCATCCGGGGTCGTCGTAACGGGGCCGCCCAGGGACGATGGCGCACGGAGAGCGGTTCGGGCCACGGCAACGAATCGGTGGTCATCAGCCCTCCGGGTAGCTCGACTGTAATCGGTCACAGGTCACCAGGTGCCCTGAAGAGCTCAAGATACAGGCACTTAACGGGAAGAAAACAAGGCCTTGACAGGCCAGGCTCGCGCCATCACTGTAACCGGTTACAGGTTCCGTTCCGGCGCCATCCCATCCCGGACGGGCGTGGGCCACGCCCCGTCCCCGTACCGGTCACGCCGATCAAGGAGGACCATTGAACAGAAAATTGGCACCGCTCGTGGCGACGCTGACGGCGCTCGCCATGGTGTCGGCTGCCGGTTGCAGCGGGTCGGACGACGACCCGGGCAGCGGCACGACCGGCGGGAAGGTCGAACTCACCTACTGGAGCTGGGCTCCGAACATGGACAAGGTGGCCGCTGCCTGGAACGCGGCCAACCCCGACATCCAGGTCACCGTCAACAAGCAGGACGGTGGCGACCCCGCGGTCACCAAGCTGCTCACCGCCATCAAGGCGGGCAGCGGCGCGCCCGACATCATGCAGGCCGAGTACCAGAAGATCCCCACGCTGGTCTCCGCCGACGCCATCGCCGACATCGCCACGGAGGTCGGTTCCCTCAAGGACAAGTTCCCGGAGTCCGCGTGGAACGGCGTGACCCTCGGCTCCGAGGCCGTCTACGGGGTTCCGCAGGACTCCGGCCCGCTGCTCTTCTACTACCGTGCCGACGTCTTCGACAGGCTCAAGATCACCCCACCGAAGACGTGGGACGAGTACGCCGAAGCCGCCCGCAAGATCCGCAGGGCGAATCCCAAGCAGCACCTCGGTACCTTCTCGGCCACCGACCCGGGCTGGTTCGCGGGGCTCGCGCAGCAGGCCGGGGCCTCCTGGTGGGGGGTGAACGGCCAGTCCTGGACCGTCGCCATCGACGACGAGGCCACCCGGAAGGTGGCCGGCTACTGGGGCGGGCTGGTCCAGGAGGGCGTCATCGACAACAAGCCGATGTACACCCCGGAGTGGAACGCCGCGCTCAACGACGGCACCCAGGTCGGCTGGGTCAGCGCGGTCTGGGGCCCGGGCGTGCTGGAGGGCAACGCCAAGGACACCAAGGGCAAGTGGAAGGTCGCCCCGCTGCCGCAGTGGGACGCGGCCAGACCGGCCACCGGCAACTGGGGCGGCTCTGCCACCAGCGTGACCACGCAGAGCAAGCACAAGAAGCAAGCCGCGAAGTTCATCGCCTGGCTCAACAGCGACCCGGCCGCCCTCAAGCTGCTGGTCTCCGACGTGAACGTCTACCCGTCGGCCAAGGAGGCGACCAGCACGGCGCTCACCTCGCCGCCGGCGTTCTTCGCCAACCAGGCCGACTTCTACCAGATCGCCGAGGAGGCGTCGAAGATCGCGAACCCGTTCACCTACGGCCCGAACGTGAACGTGACCTACAGCGCCTACAGCGACGCGTTCGCCAAGGCCGCGGAGGCCAGGAACGCCGCCGCGTTCACCGCGGCGCTCAGCACCATGCAGAAGACCACGGTCGACGACATGAAGAACGTCGGCTTCACCGTCACCGGATGAGTGCCTGCCGGGCGGGGACGCGTCGTGTCCCGCCCGGCACCCGCCGATCCGGGGTCCACTCGGCTGCCACGAAAGGCCTCGGCGATGACCCTGCTCTCCCCCACCCCCCGTTCCACCGTCGGCGCGTCGCCCGCAGCCCTCGCGGCTCGCGCCACACCCAGATCCCGGCGCGTCGGCGTGCCCTACACGTTCCTCGCCCCGGCGCTGATCCTGTTCACGCTCTTCCTGGCCGCGCCGATCGGGTACGCCGCCTACCTGAGCCTGCGTCGCGTCCGGGTCACCGGGCTCGGACTGGGCGCGAAGTCCCGGGTCGAACAGTGGGCGGGCCTGAGCAACTACGCCCGGTCGCTGTCGGACCCGGAGTTCCTGCCCAGCGTCTGGCGGGTCGCCGCGTACGGCATGATCGTGGTGCCCACCATGCTGGGGGTGGCGCTGCTCATGGCGCTGCTGCTGGACGCCGGGCGCAGCCGGGTCGGCGGCTTCGCCCGGATCTCGATCTTCCTGCCGTACGCGGTTCCGGCAGTGGTCGCCTCGCTGCTCTGGGGCTTTCTCTACCTGCCCCGGGTCAGTCCGATCACCGACCTGCTGGCGGCCATGAGCATCCCCGCGCCGGAGATGCTCTCCTCGTCCTGGGTGCTCTGGGCGGTGGCCAACATCGCGGTCTGGGGCGGCACCGGCTTCAACATGATCGTGCTCTACACCGCGCTGCGGGCCATCCCGACCGAGATCAAGGAGGCCGCCCGCATCGACGGCGCCTCGGACATCGCCGTCGCGTGGCGGATCAAGATCCCGATCCTGCTGCCCTCGCTGGTGATGACGTTCGTCTTCTCCCTCATCGCCACCCTGCAGGTCTTCGCCGAGCCGATGACCCTTCGGCCGCTGAGCAACACCATCTCGACGACGTGGACACCGCTGATGAAGGTCTACCGCGACGCCTTCACCCGCAACGACATCTACTCGGCCGCGGCCACCTCGGTGGTCCTCGCCGTCGCCACGTTCGTCCTCTCCTACGGGTTCCTCAAGCTCGTCGGCCGCCGCGCCTTCAACCAGGAGGACTGATCATGAGCCTCGTCACCGCCACTGTTCCCGCCCCGGTCGAGGCGACCAGGCGGCCCCGGCGGCAACGGCACAGCGCCGCGGCCACCGTGCTGCTGCTGCTCGGCGCGGCGTACTGCCTGCTGCCCGTGCTCTGGGTCCTGGTCGCCTCCAGCAAGAGCGCCGCCGAACTCTTCTCCACGTTCACGTTCGCCCCGAGCACCCACCTGTGGGACAACGTCGTGCAGCTCAGTGGCTACCGGGACGGGCTGTTCTGGCGCTGGATGGGCAACACCGCCCTGTACGCCGGGGTCGGCGCGTTCGCCTCCACGCTGATCTCGGCCATGGCCGGGTTCGCGCTCGCCAAGTACACGTTCCCCGGCAAGAACCTGATCTTCAACCTGATCCTCGCCGGGGTCCTGGTGCCGGGCGTCATCCTGGCCATCCCGCAGTACCTGCTGCTGGCCAAGGTGGAGATGACCAACACCTACTGGGCCGTGCTGCTGCCCAGCATGATCAGCCCGTACGGCATCTACCTGTGCCGGATCTTCGCGGCGGCGGCAGTGCCGGGCGAAATCCTGGAGTCCGCGCGCGTCGACGGCGCCGGCGACTGGCGGACCTTCGGCCAGGTCGCGCTGCCGATGATGCGCACCGGGCTGGTCACCGTGTTCCTGTTCCAGTTCGTGGCGATCTGGAACAACTTCATGTTGCCGTACATCATGCTCGGCGACGACCGGCTCTACCCCATCACCGTCGGCCTCAACGGCCTGCTCAACCAGGGCGCGTCCCAGCCGGCCATGTACACGTCGGTGGTCACCGGCGCGCTGCTGTCGATCGTGCCGCTGGTCCTGCTGTTCCTGTCGCTGCAACGGTACTGGCAGGTCGACCTCGCCGCCGGCGCGGTCAAGGCGTGACGGAACGGACACCAGAGTATGATCCCCGCCGTGCCGAACCCGCCCGGACCGGAGCGTAAGCGGCCCACCATCCGCGACGTCGCTCGCGTGGCGGGGGTCTCGTACGCCACGGTCTCCCGCGTCCTCAACGGCCGCGACTGGGTGAGCCCCGAGGCGGTCCGGCTGGTCCGCGACGCGATCGCCCGCACCGGATACACCGCCAACCCGCACGCCCGGTCCCTGGCCACCGGCCGGTCGGGATCGATCGCCTTCCTGCTCACCGAGCCGCAACACCTGCTCTTCGAGGATCCCAACTTCGCCGTACTGCTGCGCGGTGTCGCCCAGGCCCTCTCCGCGCGCGAGCAGACGCTGATCCTCATGATCGCGGCGACCAGCACGGAACGCGACCGCGCGGTGTCGTACCTGTCCGGTGGCCACGTCGACGGTGTGCTGCTGGTCTCCCCGCACTCCGGCGACCCACTCCTCGGCCAACTGGTGCGCGCCGAGGTGCCGATCGTGGCCTGTGGTCGGGTCCTCGGCTACGAGCAGGTGATCAGCTCCGTGGCGGCCGACGACCGATCGGGCGCGCGGTCCGCGGTCGAACACCTGCTCGCGGTCGGGTGCCGGCGGATCGCCACGATCACGGGCCCGCAGGACACCTCCGGGGGGGTGGACCGGCTGCACGGCTACACCGACGCGTTGACCGCGCACGGGCTGGCGGTGGAACCGACCCGGATCGCCCACGGTGACTGGAGCCGGGAGAGCGGCGAGTCGGCCATGCGCGCCCTGCTGCACCAGGCACCCGACCTCGACGCGGTCTTCGCCGCCTCCGACGCCATGGCCGCCGGCGCCCTCCCGGTGCTGCGCGACGCCGGCCGCCAGGTGCCCCACGACGTCCGCGTCGTCGGTTTCGACGACTCCGGGCTGGCCGCCACGCTCGACCCGCCGCTGACCACGGTGCGCCACCCACTGGACCGCATCAGCGAGGAGATGGTCCGGCTGCTCACCGACGTCATCGCCGGGCGCAACCCGCTGTCCATCACCGTGCCCACGACGCTCGTCGTCCGCAGGTCCTCCCCGGCCTAGCACGAGAAGGACGACCGGCCTGGGCCGCGTCTTCCGCGGCAACCGCCTGATCGCCGTCGGCGCACGCCCGGAGCTGACGCGCGCCGAGCGTCGGCGCCCGACCGCGTCGCGCCGCCGGCACGCCGCGCCCCCCACCGGCAGGCCACCGGTAATGTCGCCGCCTCCACCGACAAGTACCGGCGACAAGCCGAGTTGTGGAGGTGCGATGCAGAGTTCCAGCGGACGGATGACCGACCTGTTCCGCGCGCATGCGGACGACATTCACGCGTACGCGCGGTGGCGGGTCGGCGACGGTGAGGCCGGTGACGTCGTCGGGGAGGTCTTCCTGGCGGCCTGGCGGTCGCTCGACTCGCTGCGGCCGGGTCAGGAGCGCGGCTGGCTGTTCGGCACCGCGCGCAGAATCGTGCTCGCCCGGCGCAGGCAGAGCGTGGCCCGATCGGCGCTGACCAGCCGGTTGACCGCGACACGCGACCGCGCCGTCGCCGACGGGGTGGCGGAACAGGTGGTGCTGACCGACCGGGTACGCCGGGTGCTCGACTCGCTGAGCGAAGCCGACCGCGAGTTGTTGGTCACCGCCTCCTGGTTCGACCTGAGCCCGGCGGAGGCGGCCAGGGCCCTCGGGGTGTCCCGACCCACGTACGCGGTGCGGCTGCATCGCGCGCGGAGCCGGTTCCGCGCGGCGTTCCATCGCACCCCTGCGGACCAACGCGCCGACACCCGCCCGATGCCCGTACGAGAAGGAGCACGATGAACGTCGAAGAGATGATCAGAGCGGCTCGCCCGGACCGCGAACCGGGCTGGGCCGAGGGAACGCAGGGGCAGCGGGTGCTCCACACCGTCCTGGCGAGTTCCGCGCCCACGGCCGCCGGGTCGTCCCGGACCGGATCCCGCCCCCGCTGGGTACGGCCCGTGGTGGTGGCCGGAGTCGGATTGGTCGCGGTCACCGGGCTCGCCGGGGCGGCGGTGCTCGCGTTCGCCCCGGAACCGCCTCCCAACTGGAAGGTTCCCGGCAACTCGATCGCCTGCGCCGCCGAGCGCACCACGAACGCCGACCTGTCGATCCGCCCGTGGCGGGCGGGCGACGACCCGGTCGACATCTGCCGCAGGGACTGGATCAGCCGTACGGGTACCGCGCCGGAGACGTTGTACTCGTGCGTGTTCCAGAAGGGCGGCACCGGCGGCGGGGTGGTGGTGATCCCGGGCGAGGGGACCCACCACGCGGCGCAGGCGTGCGAGACGGTCGAGATGTTCGTCGCGCCGGCGGACCTCGTTCCGGCCCCGGCCGACACGAACATCCCCCCTCGCCCCACCCAGGGTGGTGGCGAGTGAGCAGGACATGGGGGCGGCTCGGGCTGCTGACCGCCGCGCTCCTGGTGGCGCCCGGCGCCACGATGGTCTCCGCCGCCGACCGCCCGGCGGGCCACCGGCCAACCGGATCGTCCCTGGTCGGCGGGGCCGGCGCGGGTTCCGCGCACGGCCACCTGCTGCCGGCCGGAACCAGGCCCTTCGCCGGCATCCGCCGGTCGCAGGCCAACCTGAACGCTCGGCACGCGGTCGCCGATCCTCCCGCGCCGGCGGACCTCGAAACAGAACCGAGCCCGCAGGCCTGGGCCGTCTCACTGGCTGCCGTGGACCGTGCCGGCCGGCCGGCCGTCGACGGACGGTCCGGGTACGCCGTCTACGACCTGCAGACCGCACGGCAGGTCGCGTTCGGACAGCTCGGGCCGGACACGGTGGTCGAACTGCCGGCCGGACGGTACGCGGTCCGGGCGACGATCCTGACGCCGGGACCGACGGGTGACGCGGAATCGTCGACCATGGCCCTGCGGCCGGAGATCACCGTGGCGGGCCCCGTGGACGTCGTGCTCGACGCCCGCCCGGCCCGACGGGTCACCGTACGGCTCACCGACGCCGACGCGACGTCGGTGAGCGCCAGCGTCACGGTCCTGCAACAGGCGTCCAACGGTCGGTTCGTCAGGCACGAGTTCGGCGGTGTGAACTTCGACGACACCCCCTTCTACGTGACCCCCACCCCCCAGCGGGCCGACACCACCTCGTACGTCTACACCGTGTGGCAGAGCGCGGCGAAGCTCTACAACCTCGTCCAGCGCACCGCTGGGCGGGTTCCGGACCGGCTCGACCTCCGGGTCCGTCCCGCCGACCTCGCCGCGGTTCGCACCAGGTACACGGCGCAGGCCACCGGGGCGTGCGGCGGTACCTACATCGGGCCGATCTTCCGCAACGGACCTGCCACCGTGTCGTTCGGCACCAACTTCGCCCTGCCGGCCCGGCGCACGGAGTACTACCTGCCCGATCCGGAGGTCGGCTGGTACACCCAGTTCGCGCAGGCCGCCGACTGCGGGTTCGCGGAACTGGACGGGCAGACGGGCGCACCGCGCACGTACCACCGCGCCGGGGTGTCGGAGGAGGTTTGGAACGCCGCCCCGCTGACCCCGGCGGTGTCCGGTCCGTCGGGCGAGCCGCTGGCGACGCGAGACGGCGACCAGGTGACCGCGTGGTTGCCGCTCTACTCCGACACGCAACGCCGCCGCGTCGACTTCGGCGGCCCGTACGTCGGGGTCACCGGGAGCCTGGCGCTCACCGCCGCCGACATGACGCCGTGTGTGTCCGCGACGTTCGAGCCGTTGAGCTGCCTGGTGCCGCCGGGCACGCGCGACTTCCGGCTGACCGCCACGGCGAGGCGTGACGTGCGCTGGTCGGCGTTGAGCACCCGGACCGAGACGACGTGGACGTTCCGCTCCGGCACCGGCACCGGTCGCCTGCCGCTCATCGGCACCCGGTACGACCTGCGGCTCGACGACTTCAATCGGGCGCCGGCCGGGCGCCCGTTCGGGTTCACCGTCGCGACTGACCCGCCGGTGCCGACAGCGAGGTTGTCCGCCTCGACCGACGGCGGTGTCACCTGGCGGGCCGTTCCGCTCACGCCGACCGGTGACGGGTGGCGTGCGCTGGTCGCCAACCCGGCGAAGGGCGGCGTCTCACTGCGGTTCACCGCGACCGACTCGTCCGGGTCCACGGTCACCCAGCAGGTGGACGACGCGTACCTGGTCGGCTGACCGGGCGGCGTCGGCAACGCATGTCCGGCGCCTCGATGGGGTGAGGACCTCCCGAGCAGGTGTGGCGCTGCCAGCCGGCCACGCCTGCTCGGGGGGCCTCGCGCCCCACCGCCCCCTACGCCTAGCGGCGGTGGGCGCGGGCGGCGCCGAGCGCGGTCGACGCGGTGACCGACACGGCGCCGAGCAGCGCGAGTGCCGCCGCTGCGGTGAGCGCCGCCCACGGGGCACGCTCCACGTACGGCATCGCCTCGGCGAGGACGCGGCCCCACTCGGGTGTGGGCGGTTGGGTGCCGAGGCCGACGAAACCGAGCGAGGCGATGGCCAGCGCGACGCCGGGTAGGCGCAGCATCGCGTGCCGGAGAACCGGCGGCAGCACGCCGGGCAGCACGTGGACGACGAGCACCCGGGCCCGGCTCGCCCCCAGCAGCCAGCACGCCTGCACGTACCCGCTGGCCAGTTCCTCCCGCACGAGGGCGGCCACGTGCAGGGCGAGCGGTGCCCACGCGGTCGCGGCCACCGCTACCGCCGCTCCACCGGTGCTCGGGCCGAACGCCGCCGCGGTGATCAGCCCGACCAGCACCGGCGGCACCGCGTTGGCCAGCTCGGCCGTGCCCTGCGTCAGCCGTGGCAGCAGGCCGGCCGCCACCCCCAGCGCGAACGCGACCGCGCTGACCACGACGGCGACACCCACGGTACGCAGAGCGCCGTGCCCGAGCCGGGCGAGCAGGTCGCGGCCGAGCGCGTCGCGGCCAAGCGCGGCGTCCCACGACGGCGAGTCGAGCCGCAGACCGATGTCCACCTGGGTCGGGTCACGCAGCATCCCGGCCAGCACCACTGCCAGCAGCAACCCCCCGAGGACGCCGGGGACCAGCCAGACCCGACGGCCTCGGGGCCCCGGGTCCGGCGGTGGCGGCTGGAGCCCGGCGGCGTCCAGCGCCGGCCCCACGGCCAGCCGCTGTGCCGTGGTGGCGAGGATGCCCGCCACCACGGCGAGCGCAGCCAGGGCGAGCACCGCGCCCTGGACCACCGGCAGGTCCTGGGCCGCGGCGGCGCCGAGCGC
This sequence comes from Micromonospora sp. KC723, assembly GCF_004348595.1. Classification (GTDB taxonomy): domain Bacteria; phylum Actinomycetota; class Actinomycetes; order Mycobacteriales; family Micromonosporaceae; genus Micromonospora. The sequence continues at coordinate 21,175 of NZ_SMKD01000012.1, read as the reverse complement.
GAGCCGGCCCAGGCCGGGGATGGCGAACAGCTGCTCGATCGCGACAGCGCCGCCGGTCAGCCCCACCACGACGATCGTGAACTGCGGGAACAGCGCCGGCAGGCTGCGGCGCAGCACCCCGTACGCGATGCTCCGCCGGGGCAGACCACCGCTGGTCCAGGTACGCACCCACGACTCCCGGAACGCGCCCGGGATAGCGTCGTCGGCCAATCGGCCGAGCAGCCCACCGGCCGGGATCCCGAGCGCGAGGGCCGGCAGCGCCACGTGCTGCGGACCGGACCAGCCGTACGGCTCCGCCCAATCCAGCCACACCGCCATGACCAGCAGCAACGCGGTCCCGAGGAGGAACTCGGGTATCGACGTGAGGGCCGCGCCCAGCGCGCCACCACCCCGGGTGGTATGGCCACGCCACAGTCCCCGCAGCACCAGCAGCGTGGCGACGACCAGCGCCACGGCCAGGGCCGCGCCCATCAGGGCCAACGAGACGCCGAGCGCGGACCAGACGGCGGGCGCCACCGGCGCACCGGTCACCCACGACGCGCCGAGGTCGCCGCGGAGCAGGCCGGTCAGCCATCGACCCAACAGCACCAGTGGCCCGTCGTCGAGCCGCAGCTTCTCCCGGATCGCGGCCAGCGCGACCGGGTCGGGGATGCTCTCGCCGTACTGGGCGCGCAGGATGCTGCGGGCCGGGTCCCGCCCGGACAGCCACGGCAGCGCGCCGACCAGGGCCAGGAGGGCGGCCAGCGCGACCACCCGCGAGCACACCGCCAGGAGCGGGCCGTTGGCGCGGGTCATTCCGTACGGCGGGTGTTCAGGCCGACCAGCGACCGCTCCCGGGGGTCGAACAGGGCACCGACCACTCCCGGGGCGTTGCCCTGCGCGACCCGCTCGTGCAGCAGCGGCACCGCGGCGTCCGTCTCCAGCACCGCCTTCTCGGCGGCCAGGATCAGGGCGCGCCGCCTGGTCAGGTCCCCTTCCACGGCAGCCGCCTTGATCGCCTGGTCCACCGCCCGGTCGCAGAGCTGGGCGATGTTGAACCCGCCGTCGCAGGTGAAGTCGCTGGCGAGGTACGCGACCGGGTCACCGGAGTCGAGCGTGGTGGCGCGGGACAGGATGAACGCGTCGAACCGCCCGGCCAGCGCGTCGGCCTCGATGTGGGCGTACTCGCGCACCACCTGCTCGACCACGAATCCGACCGCTTCGAGTTGCTGGGCGACCGTGGCGGCGACCTCGGGCAGTTCCGGGCGGTCGCTGAAGGTGGCCAGCACGATCTTCTTGCCGGTCGCGGGTCCGGCCGGCCGTTCGACGCGTGCCGGCCGCTGCGCGGCCCAGGGCAGCGCCGGCCCGAGCAGGCCGCGGGCGGCGTCGGCGTTTCCTTCGTACACGCCGGAGACCAGCGGGTCGCGCTGGACGGCGGCGCGGGCCGCGGCCCGGACGGCGGGGTCGGCGAAGGCTCGGGTGCTGCTGTTGAGGTAGAGCGTGTTGGTCCGGGGCATCGACACGGTGCGGTACAGCTGCTTGTCCAGCAACGCCAGCTGCGACGCCGGCACGGCTTCGACGATGTCGGCGGTGCCGGTGCGCAGCGCGGCGGTCCGGGCGGTGCCGTCGGGTACGAACGAGACGTCGATCCCGGCCGAGGCGGCCCGGCCACCCCAGTACTGGTCGTAGCGGTCCAGCTTGGCGCCCCGCGTGCCGTCCAGCCGGGTCAGTACGAACGGGCCGGTGCCGGCCCGCAGCGGGTTCACCGCGTCTGCCTGGTACGCCGATGCGGCCAGGATCGACAGTTGCGGGCTGGACAGTCGCTGCGGCAGCAGCGGATCCGGCGTCGCGGTCCGGACGACGACGGCGCCGTCCTTCGCTTCGGCGGACAGCTCGATCCCGTCCAGAATCCGCGGCTTGGGCCGTGCGGTGCCCGCCCGCCGCAGCACGTCGACGACCCGGGAGGCGTCCAGTGTCGTGCCGTCGTGGAACCGCACCGCCTCTCGCAGGGTGAACCGCCAGGTGGTGCCGTCGACCCGGGACCACGCGGTGGCCAGCGCCGGCTGTGGCGCTCCGTTCTCGTCGAGGTTGACCAACGTCTCGGCGATGCCCAGGCGGGAGAGCTTGAAGGCGTCGTCGCTGAACGGTGACAGCCCGGAACGAGGAGGTAGCAGCATCGCCACCCGGAGTCGGTGGTCGCCGGCCTGGTCGGCAGCGCTCCCGCCGGTACACCCGGCGGTCAGCAGGAGGACGAATACGGACGCGACAAGGCCGGCGCGCCGGACGGCTGGTGCGGCAATCATGGCGGGCAGCTTATTGGGACCGACTTTCATCTGCATTAGAGCGGATGCCGACTGTAAGCCTCCTCACATCGCGGCAGGTCACGCCCGTGGCCGCCGTCGCGCCGGGCAACCTCCGGCACTCCGCGACCACCTCGCCGCACGGCCGGCTGAGAGCTGCCTCACCTGCGGAAGATTTGGTAAGGCTATCCTTATAAGCTCCCGCACCATGCGCACCACGTTCCGTTCCCTGCTCGCGGCGCTCGCCGTCACCCCATTGCTGGCCGGCTGTTTCGCCACCGGCGACAGTGGCTCCTCCCCGGACGGGCAAGCCGGCCGGCTGAGGGTCGCCCTCGCGGTACCGCCGGTGCAGGCCCTCTCCCCGTACAGCAATGACGCCACCGTGCTGAGCAAGCTCTCCGTGGCCGAAGGACTCACCGCGCTGGGGAAGGACGGAGCCGCCACGCCGGCACTGGCGAGTTCCTGGACCCGGAGAAACGCCACCACCTGGGTCTTCGAGCTGCGTAAGGCCACGTTCCAGGACGGCAGCCAGGTCACCGCCGAGTCCGTCGTCAACGCGCTCGACCACGCCAACGCGGCCAAGACCAAGCCCCGCGTGCTCAGCGACGTGACCCTGACCGCCCAGGCCGAGGACGCCGACACCGTCACGATCAGCACGAAGAGCCCCGACCCGGTGCTCCCGCTGCGGCTCGCCAGTCCCGCGCTGGCCATCCTCGCCACGAAGGCGTACGCGACGGACGGGACCGTCAGCCCGGTCGGCACCGGAACCGGCCCCTTCGCGATCACCAAGCTGACCGGGAAGACCGCGGCGACGCTGGACCGCTTCGACGGCTACTGGGGCGGCAGGGCCAAGGCATCCGGCATCGACGTGACCTGGATCGCCGACGGCACCGCCCGGGCCAACGCCCTGCGCTCCGGCGAGGTCGACATCGCCGAGTGGATCCCCACCGCCCAGGCGAAACTGCTGGACCAGGCGACCCGCCACGAGGTGCCCTCCGTGCGGACCGACAGCCTGGTCCTCAACACCGGCAGCGGCATCTTCGCCGACCCGTCGTTGCGCGCGGCCGCCCGCGAGGCGGTGGACGGTTCCGCCCTCGTCGACTCGGTCTTCGGCGGGTACGCCGACCCCGCGCAGGGCCTCTTCGGGCCCGCCGTCTCCTGGGCGGCCGACAAGCGGGTCGCGGTGACCGGCCGCGCGACGGCCGCGACCCCCGCGCAGGTCGGATCGAAGACCAACGGCCGGACGGTACGCCTGGCCACGTACACCAACCGGGCTGAACTGCCCGAGGCGGCGACCGTTCTCCAGCAGCAACTGGAGAAGGCCGGGTTCCGGGTGCGGCAGGACGTACGCGAGTACACGCAGATGGAGGCCGACCTGCTCGCGGGCCGGTACGACGCGCTCGTCTTCTCCCGGGTGACGCTGCTCGACACCGGCGACGCGGTCGCGTATCTCGCCAGCGACTTCACGAGCAACGGCGTCTACAACATCGCCGGACTGAAGGACGCCAAGGTCGACCAGGCCATCGCGACGGCCGCGAAGGAAGGCGACACCGCCAAGCGGCAGCAGGAGATCATGCGGGCCGAGGCGGAGATCCTGCGCACCGACGCCGTCGTGCCGCTGGTGCACGAGAAGGTCGTGCAGGGCATCAGCACGGACGTCGAGGGTGTGCTCCTCGACCCCCGCGAGCGCTCGCTGATCGACGTCGACACCCACCTGAAGTAGCGGATGAGCAGCGCCCCGTCGACTGACGCCGACGCCCGCTCGGCCCGGTGGCGCGCGGGTGTCGGCCGCGCCGCCGCCGGGACCGCCCTGCTGGCGGCCGTCGCCCTGCTGCCCTGGTTGTCGGGGACCGACCCCGCGCTGACGGTCCTGCGGGCCCGCTCCGCCGACCAGGATCCCACTCCGGCGCAGCTGGCCGCCGTACGGGAACAACTGGGCCTGGACGAGGGGCCGCTCAGACATCTCGCGACCTGGCTCGGCGGGCTGCCGTACGGCGACGCGGGCACCTCCTGGGTGTCCGGCGAACCGGTCCTGCCCCAGGTGGCGGCTGCCCTGGCGGTCTCCGTCACGCTGATGTTCGGCGCGTTCGTGGTCACCATCGTGGTGGCCGCGCTGGTCAGCGCCCGCACCCTGTACCTCGGGTCCCGGCGGCGGCTGCGGCAGGGACGGGCGGGCACCGGGGCCGCCGCTGTCGCCGCGCTGCCCAAGTTCCTCCTCGCCTCCCTGCTCGCCACCCTTTTCGGGGTGTGGCTGGGCTGGTTCCCGTCCAGCGGCTGGGAGGGACCAGGGTCGATGGTGCTGCCCGCGCTCGCCCTCGGCGTACCGTCCGGGGCGATGATCGGTGGCCTGCTCGACCAGGCGCTGCCCGCCACCCTCAACGAACCCTGGGTACGGACCTGGCACGGCTTTGGGTTCCCGCCCGGCTACCTGGCCCGACACGCGCTGCGTCGCACGCTGGCCGGGGTGCTGCCCCAGCTCCTGCCGACCGTCGTCGCCCTGGTCGGCGGCGCGGTCGCGGTGGAGAAGATCTTCAACATACCGGGGCTCGGCCGGCTCGCGCTGGACGCCGCCGTGGCTCAGGATCTCCCACCGCTGCAGACCGCGACCCTGGTCCTCGTCCTGCTCGGCGTCGCCGCCGGACTGCTCATCCAGGCCGTGCGCCGCGCCCTCCTCGGTCCCGCCCTGCGGGACGGGGCTCTGCCCGCCCTGCACGCGCCGGCCCTGTCGCGCTCACGCTCCACCCGCTGGGCCGCCGGATGCTGCGCGCTCGCCCTGCTCACGCTGGTCGTGGCCGGGCTGCTGCGCGACCCCCTGCAGGTGGACACGGCGGCCCGCCTGCTGCCTCCCTCCGCCGCGCACCCGTTGGGCACGGACGCACTCGGCCGTGACCTCCTGGCCCGCCTCGGCCACGGCGCGGTGCGCACGGCGGGCGTGGCCGTCGCGGTGACGGCGGTCAGCACCCTGATCGGGCTGCTGCTCGCCACGGCGGGCAAGGTCAGCGCGGGCCTGACCGAGGTGATGTCGACTCTGCCGGCCGTCCTGGTCGGACTGCTGACGACGGCGGTCACCGGACCGTCGGTGTGGGGCGCCGCCGGCGCGGTGTGCGTGGTCGGCTGGACCCCCTACGCCGCGCAGGCCGCGGCCCTGCTGGAGCAGGAACGGGCGAGCGGACACCTGCACGCGTCGATCTCGCTCGGCGCCGGGCCGGCGCATCTGCTGCGCCGCCACCTGCTGCCCGCGGTGCTGCCCGCCGTGCTGCGCAACGCCCTGCTGCGCCTGCCCACCACGGTCCTCGTGCTGGCCTCTCTCGGCTTCCTCGGCCTGGGCGAGCAGCCACCCACCCCGGAGTGGGGGCGCCTGCTGCTGGAGAACCAGCCGTACGCGGAGCTGGCGCCCTGGACCGTACTCGGTCCGGCCTGCGCCCTCGTCCTGCTCTCCGTCCTCGCCGTGGCCGGGGTGGCCTCGGGACGCCGAGCAGCACTGCCGGGGTAGTGGGTCCCGGCCGGTCGGTGTCCGCCAGGATCCGCGACCGGTCGCGTGCGTGGGCTGCCGTTCGGCCTGGTTCGGCGCCGCGCTTGGTGCGGATCCGGAGCCGGTTGTCCTAACCTGGTCAGCACGAGGGAGTACTTCCCGCGAACCATGCCGGTCAGTACGGTGCGCCCCGGGTGTGCCTCGAGTGGTTGCCCACGAAACGTGGGTCACGCAGACCTCGAACATGACTCGGTGTTCGAGGAGGATTCGTGCCCGACCTGTCGTACGCGGCTGCCGGCGTCGAGTCGGTGAGCACGCCGTCGCTCTGGGCGGTGACCATCGCCGGTGTGATCGCCCTGCTGGTGCTCGACTTCGTGGTCACCCGCCGCCCGCACGAGGTGTCGCTGAAGGAGGCGCTGGGCTGGTCCGCCTTCTACATCGCACTGCCGCTGGTCTTCGGCGCCTGGATCTGGTCGCGGTTCGGCTCGGACCGGGGCTTCGACTACCTCACCGGCTACCTGGTCGAGAAGTCGCTGTCGGTCGACAACCTCTTCGTCTTCATGCTGCTGCTGGCCGCCTTCGCGGTGCCGAGCGTGCTCGCCCAGCGGGTGCTGCTGTTCGGCATCACCGGCGCGCTGGTGCTGCGGGGCGTGTTCATCGCCCTGGGCCACGCGGCGTTGCAGACCCTCGACTTCGCATTCCTGGTCTTCGCGTTGATCCTGCTGTTCACCGCGGCCAAGCTGTTGCGCGACGCGTTTACCGGGCACGAACAGACGGTGGACATCGGCAGCATGCGCTCGGTGCGCCTGCTGCGTCGGTTCATGCCCGTGGTCAACGAGTACCACGGCACGAAGATGGTCATCCGGCACGACGGCAGGTGGACGCTCACCCCGATGGCCCTCGTGGTGGTCGCCGTCCTCTCCACCGACGTGGTCTTCGCCATCGACTCGGTGCCCGCCGTGTACGGCATCACCGAAGACCCGTACCTCGTCTTCGCCACCAACGCCTTCGCCCTGCTCGGCCTGCGGGCGCTGTACTTCGTGCTGTACGCGGCGCTGAGCCGGTTGGTGCACCTCACCTACGGCCTGGCCGTCATCCTGGCGTTCATCGGCGTCAAGCTCGGCCTGCACTGGGCGCACGGCATCTGGAAGAACGTCCCGGAGATCCCCACCGAGGTCTCGCTCCTGGTCATCGTCGGCATCCTGACCATCGTCACCGTCACCAGCCTGCGCGCCACCCGTCGCGTGCAGTAGCCGCCCCCGGCGCCGGAGCGGGCCAGCGGCCCGGCACCGGTGTTGCGGTGCCGGGCCGCCGCCCGGGAGGTGGACTTCCGTCGGCTCAGCCGTTGCTACCGGCCAGTGCGGCGACCTCGGACGCCGACAGGGCGGTGCCGTAGATCCGGAAGTTGTCGACCTCGCCGGAGAAGTACGGGTCCGCCGGGTACAGCGACCTGCCGATGTAGCCGCTGAAGCCCTTCGTCGGGTCGAACAGATCAGCCGCCTGGACGCCGACTCCGGTCGCGGTGGCGATCGCGGCGCCGTTGAGATACATCGTCGCGGTCTTGGTGACCGCGTCGAGGGTCACCGCGACGTGCTGCCAACTGTCGCCCGGCAGCGCCGCGTTGTGCACCAGGGAGGACTCGCCCCGATTGCCGGCTGTGGTGATCGCTGTGCGCAACAGCCCGGCGCCGCTGCGGGGCGTGGTGAACAGGTACCGGGTGGTGTCCGGCCCGAGCGCGCAGATCCACTGGTTGATCGTGGTCGAGGCGTTCCACTTCACCCAGTACGACACGGTGGTGCTGCCGACCCCGTTGAGCACACCGTTGGGGATGGTGACGTACGGAGCCGTGCTGGAGTTGCCCGCGCCGCCGGCCATCTTGAACGAGCCGCCCTGCACGCCGGTCCCCCACGCCGGGGCCCGGTTGTACGTGCCGTTGAACCCGCGTCCCGAGGAGTCCTGGACGACGGTGCCACTGCCCTCGTCGAACCTGTAGTGCAGCAGCAGGTGCGACACCGGCTGGGACCGCACGGTGACCGTCGCGGTGACCCGCAGGTTGGCGTTGCCGATCGGGGTGCCCTGCACGGTGAACGTGCCGACCTGCGCGTACGCCGAGGCCGGCACCGCGTCCCAGGTCACCTGGTTCGCGCCGGTCGAGCCGTCGGCGAAGGTCGCCGGAACCGTGGCCGGCAGGACCGGCGCCTGGTTGACCCCGGTGGTCGCCGACACGTTCTGCGCGCTTACCGCGTGCTGGTTCGGCTGGTACGCGTCGAGCAGGCGGTTGTACTCGGCGGCCGTCACCGGCAGCACGGTGCCGTGGCGCGGCTTGCCCGGCATCGAGTAGTTGGTCGACAACGTCCAGTTCCCGGAGGCCGGGTCGGTGGACTCGAACGGGACGTAGCCCCGGTCGACGAACTCGTCGATGAACAGGTACCACTTGTCCTCGGTGTTCGACTTGAACACCAGTGGCCCCTCGCCCGCCTTGATCGACGGCCGGCCGATGCAGTCCTTGACGAAGTCCCAGCTCAGGTTGCGCAGCGTGGTCGACTTCTGCTCGATGATGAACTTGCTGCACGGCGTGGACGAGGTGTTGTTGCGCTCGTCCTTGGTGAACCGGTAGTAGCTGCCGTTGTGCTTGAGCACGGTCGAGTCGATCACCGAGTAGCCCGGGTCCACCCAGATCTTCGGCTCGCTGAAGGTGTAGAAGTCGCGGGTGGTCGCGTACAGCATCTTGTTGTAGGTGTTCGCGGTGTGGTTCGGGTCGCTCTCGGCATAGATCTTCGAGGCCCAGAAGACCACGTACGCGCCGATCGTGTCGTCCCAGTACGCCTCCGGAGCCCAGGTGTTGCCGGCCGTGTCCGGGGAGACCTTCACCAGCCGGGGCGGGCTCCAGTTCACCAGGTCGGTCGACTCCCACACGAGGATCGACTTGCTGCCGGTGCGCTGCGCGGTGTCCCAGTTGGCGACCTTCAGGTCGGTGGCGATCTGGTAGAACCTGTCGCCCTCGGGCGAGCGGACGATGTACGGGTCCCGGGCACCCTGTTCGCCGAGGTTGGAGACCAGCACCGGGTTGCCGTTGTTCAACTGTCGGTAGTTGAGCGGGTCGTTGCCCTCGCTGAGCCCGAAGTAGACCTGCTCGCTTGGGGCGAAGTAGCTGAACAGGTAGCCCCTGAACGGCTCGGCGGCGGGCAGCGGGGGCACCGTGGCGGTGAGGGTCCGGGTGGAGACCGCCGCGTTCTTCGTCACCGTCGCGGTCAATGTCACCGTGGCACTCGCCGCGCCGGTGGCCGGCCGGGTGACCTCGCCGGTGGTGGTGATGACCTGCGGGTTGCTCGACGACCAGCTCACCGTGGTGCCGTCGGCGCCGGTGGTGGGCAGGGTCAGGTTTCCGCGTACGTCGTTGATGTTGCGGACGACGAGCGCCGCCGCGGCGGCGTCCGCGGTCTTCTGGTCGGCGGACTGGGCGACCTGCGCCACCTCGGCCGCGCTCAGGGCTCGGTTGTAGACGCGGAAGTCCCGCATCCTGCCCTTGAAGAACTTGTCCGCCGAGTACAGCGAACGGCCGATGTAGTCGGCGGTGGTGGTGCCGTTGCCGATGGAGCCGGGGGTGAGCGTCACGGAGGTGTTGCGGCCGACCTCCACGCCGTCCTCGTACAGGACGCCGGTGGTGCCGGTCTGGGTGTACGTGACGTGCTTCCACACGCCGCGGGCCAGGTTGCCCGAGGGCGAGGGCCGGGTGCTCTGCTCCCCCACCCAGTACGAGTTGGAGATCGCGGTACGGAACTCGTCGCCGGTGGTGAACAGGTAGCCGTTGCCCCGGGTCCCGCTGACGTTGCCGAACCCGTACAGGAAGTACGGCGTGCCCTGGGTGGTGTCGACGAAGACGTCGAACGCGACGCTGATCGAGTTCAACCCCGCCATGATGTTGTTCGGCGCCTGGATGTAGGTGCTGCTGCCGTCGAAGGCCAGCCCGTCGGTGCCGCCCCACGTGGCGGTGCCGTTGACCGTACCGTTTCGGCCATTGCCGGAGGAGTCGACGGCGACCGTGCCGGAGGTCTCGTCGAGCTTGTACCGCAGCACGAGGCCGTTGGTCACCTCCGCCGCCTGCGCCGGTGCGGTGGCGACCAGTCCGCCGGCGACGAGCACGAGGGACAGGGCGGCACGCAGACCGGCGACGCGGCGTCGGCGCGGGGTGGCGATGGCGCTGACGGGCAGAAGACGGGAACCGACCCGCCGATGCGATGTTAGCGCTAACAATCTGGGGAGCATATCGCCCCTTCTCTAGGACGAGCAGGGATGCCGCGCCGAGGCGGGGCACACCGTCGCGTGGCGCCGCCCCCCAGCGGCCGCCACAGTGCCTCGTCTCCGTGACGCAGTGGTTGCGAGAGTGTTAACCACCACATCTGACCACGTCAAGGGCCTGGTCAGCGCCTCGCGCAGAGTCATGGACCCCCATCCGCGCGCCGCCCACGGTTGCACGAGGCGGCTTGCGGCATTGTGCGGCTTCGGAACATGGAATACCGCGACATGCCGCGATTGGTGAGCCCGGTCGCGGCCCACCGGGCACCGTTCCCTCTTCCCGGGCTGGTCGCACCGGATCGTCCGGCTCACTGGTGTGTCCGACCGGCAGCGGGGAAGTCACCGGGCGGACAACCGGGCGCCACCAGGAGGAACCCGACGACGTGAAGACCGCCAGCGGCAGGGTTCGACACCTGCGCCGGCCTTCCAGGAAGGAAGTGCGTCGTGCCCCGCTCACTGCCCGAGCAGGTCGTGGTCATCACCGGCGCGTCGTCGGGGATCGGCCGGGAGACCGCGCTGCTGCTGGCCGAGCAGCACGCCACGGTGGTGCTGGCCGCCCGCAACACCGCGGCGCTGGACACCCTGCACGACGAGGTGACCCGCCTCGGCGGCACCGCCCTGGTCTGCCCCACCGACGTCGCCGAGTGGGACCAGGTGCGCCAACTGGCCACCACCGCCGTGCGGCGGTACGGGCGGATCGACACCTGGGTCAACTGCGCGGCCACCTCCCTCTACGGCCGGGTCCACCAGCTGACACCCGAGGAGATCACCCGGGCGATCCAGGTGATCCTGCTCGGACAGGTGTACGGGATGAAGGCCGCCCTCGACCAGATGCGCGCCCAGGGCGAGGGGGGCATCGTCAACGTCGCCAGCGGCCTGTCCGTGCAGGCGGTGCCGCTCCAGGCGGCGTACGTGGCCGCCAAACACGGCGTCCTCGGCTTCGCCGAGTCGCTGCGCATGGAATTGGAACACGACGGCAGCCCGATCACCGTCAGCACCCTGCTGCCGTCGTCGGTCAACACCCCGCTGTTCCGGCACGCCCGCTCGAAGCTCGGGGTGCTGCCACAGCCGATCCCACCGATCTACCAACCCCGGGTGGTCGCCGAGGCGGTGCGGCACGCCATCGTCCACCCCCAGCCCCGGACGCTGGTCGGCAGCGGCGCGAAACTGCTCGAACTGGTGCACCGGGCCGCACCCCGGCTGACCGGCGCCGTGCTGCTCCGGGCCGGCAGGGTCGTGGACAAACAACACTCCGACCGCCCCGACGACGACGCCGACAACCTCTTCACCCCGAGCGTCGGCCCCGGCAGCACCGACGGCGCGTTCGGGCAGCACGCCAAGTCAACCAGCCTCTACACCAGCGTCCTCGAACACCACCCGCACCGCCTGCGGGCCCTGGCCGCCGGCGCCGCGCTGCTCGCCGTGGCCGCCCTGCGCCGACGAGGACGGTGACGCCATGGAGCTACGCACCCGCCCCCACCAGCGGTTCGTCTACCGGGAAGGGACCATGCTGGTCACCGACCCGCTCGGGCTGGTGACCGGCGAGGGCGCAGAGGGCCTGTACGTCCACAACAGCCGCCTGCTGTCCCGGCTCACCTGGAGCGTCGACGGGCACCCCGTGGCGCCGTTCGCGGTCAGCGACGTCGGCCCCGACGCCATGCTGGCCTACGCGGAGGCACCCGACGCCACCGCCCGGCGCGAGTCCGACGTCTACCGCGAGGCCAGCGCCATCCACCTCGAACTCGGCGCGTTCCTCGACGGCGGCCTGCGGCTGCGCGCCGACATCGTCAACCACAGCCACGAGCACCGGTCGCTGACCCTCGGGGTGCACCTCGCGGCGGACTTCAGCGGCCCCGCCGAAGCCGACGCCGGCAACCCGCAGCGTCTCGGCGGCACCGCCGTCGACTGGGAACCGGCGCGTCGGCAGGTGCGGTTGCGCCTCGACCATTCCCACCTGGAGCGCGCCGTGCGGGTGCGGGTGGAGACCGAGGTCGACTGCGACTGGCACGACGACGCCCTTCGGCTGTCGCTGTCGGTGCCCGCACGCGGTCGCCGCCGGGTGGAGATCAGCGTGGCCGCGATCCTCGACGGCCGGGAGCACGCCCCCGGCCCGGGGCGTTTCACCGTCGGCTCGCCGGCCGACGCCGTCGCCGCACGCCTCGGCGACGACCTGCCCGAGTTGCGCGTCAGCGACCCCGGAGTGCAGCGGACCTGGGACACCGCGATCACGGACCTGGCCAGCCTCGCCCTCGGTCAGCCCGAAGGACCGGCGGCGTTGATCGCCGGCGTCCCGCTGTACGACCAGTTCTTCGGCCGTGACACGCTGGCCACCGGGTGGCAGGCGCTGCTCGCCCTGCGCAGCCCGCTACGCGATGCGCTGCGGGCCAACGCCGCCCTCCAGGGCACCCGGATCGACGACTGGCGCGACGAGGAACCCGGCGCCATGATCCACCAGGCCGGCGACCCGCCCTCCTCCGTGCTCGGCGAGAACCCGTTCGACCGCTACTACGGTGACTACGCCACCCCCGTCGACTACGTCGCCATGCTGGGGCAGTACCACGCGTGGACCGCCGACACCGCCACCGCGCTGGCGCTGCTTCCCGCGGCGCGACGCGCTCTGACCTGGCTGGACCGCTACGGCGACCTCGACCGCGACGGGCTGCTCGAGTACCGGCAACGCGCCCCACGGGGAGTGCGTCACCAGGGCTGGAAGGACGCCCCCGACGCCATCGTCGACGCCGACGGCCGCGAACAGAAGGACCCGATCGCCACCTGCGAGCTACAGGCCTACTGGTACGGCGCGCTACGCAACATCGTCCCCGTCCTCGTCGCCGCGGGCGACCGCGTCCAGGCCGCCCGGCTGCTGGGCCAGGCCGCCCGCCTGCGACGACGCATCAACCAGCGGCTCTGGCTCGACGACCTCGACGTGTACGCCCTCGGGCTGGGGCCGGCCGGCCAACTGCTGCGGGTCGTGTCGAGCAACGCCGGACACCTGCTGCTCTCCGCCGTCGCCACCCCGGGGCAGGGGCAACGGGTGGCGCGGCGGCTCATGCGGCCCGACATGTTCTCCGGTTGGGGCATCCGCACCCTGAGCACCGAGAATCCCGCCTACCACCCGTTCAGCTACCACCTCGGCAGCGTCTGGGCCGTCGAACAGGCGAGCATCGCCGCCGGCTTCAGCCGCTACGGCTGCTGGCCGGAACTGCACCGCCTCGCCCGCGGCTTCTTCGACCTCGCCGAGCTGTTCCCCGCCCACCGCGTCCCGGAGGCCGTCGGTGGGCTGGCCCGCGACGCGGACCACCCGCACCCGGGCGTCTACCCGAAGGCCAACGCCCCGCAGTCCTGGTCCGCCAGCGCGGTCGTGCTGATGGTCCAGGCACTGCTCAGCCTGCGCCCGTTCGCCCCCGCCCACCTGCTGCTGCTCGACCCCCACCTGCCCGACTGGCTGCCCGAACTGCGCCTGAACGGGCTACGCGTCGGCAGCGCCGTGGTCGACCTGCACGTCTGGCGGCACCGGAACCGCACCCGCTGGCGTCACCGGACGCGGCGGGGACACCTGATGGTCGTTCAGCTCCCCTCGGTGCGCGACCCGCACTCCCGCCTGGGTCGCGGCCTGGAGCGGCTGCTACCCCGGTGACCCGTCCGGTCCCGCGCTCAGGTCCTGCCCCCGGGCTCGGCGGGGCTGGCCGGCGCGACGGTCAGCAGGACGGCCGGGGTGTAGCAGACCTGCCCGAAGCTGGTGATCCTGGCCAGGGCCCACCACTGGCCCCCGGGCCGGGCGCCGGCCGGTGCGCGCACCGTGAAGTCGAGCGTGCCGCTGCCTCCCGAGGGCAGCTCGAACCCCTGGGTCCACGGGACGGTCGACAGGTCGTCGTCCGGTCCGCCCCAGGTGCCGTACGGGCTGAGCAGTTCGGCCTCGCCGCGAACCGCACCGGCGGCACGGTTGTGCAGCCGCAGGGTGAGCGTCCCGCTGGTCCCGGCCGTCACCGCCAACTCGGCCGGTTCCAGCACCGCGTCGACGTGGGCCGGGGGCTCCCCCGCCGCCGGGTCCTCGACCCGGGTGGGGTCAGCAGCCACGGTGACGGTCAGGACATCCTCGAGGACCTGACCCAACCCGTCCCGGATCCGCGCGGCCAGGAAGTGCCGTCCGGGCCGGGCGTCGACGGCGGTGACACGGAGGTCGACGTGCTGGTACTCGCCGGGTTCGAGGGTGTAACGGTGCGGGCCGGCCGGGGTCACCGCCAGGCCCGCGGGCACGTCGAGCTCGACCGACCCGGCCGTGGCGACGGTCGCGGAGCCCACGGTGACCCGGAGCGGGGCCGTCGCCCCCGGACCCGGCAGCAGGGCCGTCGTGGGATGCACGTGCACGCTGACGGGAAGGTTGCCCACCGGTGCGGGCCCCTTGTTGTGCAACCAGTAGCGGGTGAAGACGGGCTGCGCCACCTCGGTGACCGGCTGGCCGCGCCCGGCCGGGGCCAGCCGGGCAACCCCGGACCGCGCCGGCAACGCCGCCAGGGTGACCACGTCGGTCGCGCTGAGCTCGACGGTCAGGTCGTCGCCGTCGAGGCCGACCGGCGGCTGCCCCGCCGACACCGCCAGGCCCTGTTCGACCACGTCGGTGACGGCCGGGTCGCACAACCCGCCGTACAGCCGGACCCGGGCCGGTGTCGGCGAGCCGGCCGACTCGTAGAGACGCAGGGTGAGGCCGTTCGCCGGGTCGACCGCACCGGGTTGACCGGCGGCGACCGGGTTGCCGCGTGGCTTGAGCGCGGAGAGGACGACCGTGTCGGGTTCGACCGACCCCAGGCTGGCCGCCCGGGGCAGCGGGCCGGATGCCGCCGGGACGCTCTCGGCCCGCAGCCGGTGGTTCAGTTCCTGCGCGGCGCGCACGAAGCCGGCCCGCCGCCAGTCACCGGGCCCGGCGAGCAGGCTGTACCGGAAGGTGTGGCTCCAGTGTTGCAGGGCGAACCCGGCCCCGTCGGGGGTGCCGCGGCGGGGCCCGTCGATCCAGACTCCGCTCGGCCAGCCGGTACAGGCCCGCATCAGTGACAGGTGGAGCGTGCCGTCGTGGTGCGCCACATAGCTGGGCGTACCGTGGTTGACCAGGGCCACCGAGTAGTCGGTGAGCGGATCGTCGGCGCCGGCCAGTCGCGCCGGTTGACGCACCTCGATCGTCGCGTCGTCGAGATCCTCGGCGAGGGAGTCGACGGCCTGGCCGAGGTCGGCGGCGGCGACGATGAGCACCGGCAGGTCGCGCGGGCCGCGCAGGTCCGCGCCCGGAACCCAGACCTGCGAGCGGGGCCGGGCCGCCGGGACGAACACCCGCCCGGTCGCGGCCAGCACGGCACGGTAGGTGTCACCGGCCGCCGCGAGGACGGCCTCGGCGAACGGGTTCTGCGCGCCGAGCACGATCCGCACGTCGGGCAGGTTCGAATCGGCGTCCAGCGCCCCGTAGCGCGGCCCGCCCGGATAGGTACGGCTGGCGGTGACACCCTGCCGGGCCAACGCGGTGAGCAGCCCACGTACCCGGGCGGTGTGCTCCGGGTCGTCGTCGGCGACGAGTTCGGCGACGCCGATGGCGTGCTGGTGGACGCCGCCGTCCGCGTCGTGCAACCGGATCCGGGCGGCCGACGACAGACCGGCCCAGGTGTGCGCGGGGTTGTCCAGGGTCCAGAGGTGCTGCGCGGTGTCGGCCTCGGGGAACCCGAACGGGCGGCCGATGGCCGCGAACCCGACCTCCGCGACCGGCAGTGCGCCGGGCAGGGCGAGGTCGAACCGGACCCGGAGCAGCCGGTCGCGGCCGATGGACCCGTCGACGAGGGTGCGGAAGTCGATCCGGTCGGTGTCGTGCCAGAGGGTGACCTCGCGGGTGACCCGCAGGTCGTCGAGGGCGGCGACGGTGACCAACCGGCTGCCGGCGGCGCTCTGCTCGACCCGTACCTCGGCGGGGCCGCCGAAGTCGCGGCCCGGCCCGGTCGGCAGCAGGTGCCAGGGGCCCTCCCCGTGGTGGGGATGCTCCGGGTACTCGTCCTGGACGACCAGTTCGCCGCCGAGCCCGTCCGGGCGCAGCAGTTCCCGGCCGGTGCGGCGGTCGAGGATGCGGCTGAGCGCGCCGCCCCGGCGCGGGTCGGCGTCGACCCGGAACGCGGCGTTGCTGATCGAGTGGGCGCCGGCGGCGGCCGTCCATCCGGTGACCGCCGGTGCGGTGCCGGCCTCGGTGACGCGGAGCACCCGGTAACCCAACGCCGGCACGTCGCGAGCCGGGATCGACAGCTCGATCTCCGCGATGCTGCCGTCGTCGTGGCGGGTCAAGCCCTCGGCCACCGCGGGCAACGCGGCGCCGTCGTCGTCGCGGACGACCACCGCGGCCGGGCCGGGCGTGGGATAGCGCAGCCGGGCCCGGGTGATCCCGTCCCGGGCCCAGGACAGCGAGTTGACCACCAGCAGGGCGCGGCCGTCGCCGGCGGTGTCGGCGTTGTCCGCGAGCGCGCCGACGGCCCCCCGCCAGGCCGTGTCGGCCAGCTCGTACGCCTCCCGCCAGCCGGCCAGCAGATCGAGGTAGACCTGGTCGGACTCGGTGCCGGTGACGGCGTCGTGGTGGGCGCCGTAGGCGAGCAGCCGCCAGGCCTTGTCCAGCGCCTCGCTCGGGTAGCGGTCGCCGAGCAGCATGGCCAGGGTGGCGAGGCGCTCGGCGTCCAACAGCAGCGTCTCGGCGGCGCGTTGCGCCTGCTTGGTGTCGATGTAGGAGACGTCCTTGCCGGTGTAGACCGGGTTCATGTCCCGGGTCTGCGAGGAGACCGGCCGGCCGCCGGGGCGGGGACCGCCGGCCAGTTCGGCCCGGACGGCGGCGAAGAAGTCGCGGGGCAGGCCCATCCGGAAGCGGGGCCACTGGTAGCGCCGTGGCCAGGCGCGGTGGATCTCGGTGCACCACCGGGACGGGATGTTGTGGTCGTGGCCCACCGGGAGCAGCACGTTGCGGGTGGCGGCGACCTTGCGCAGCTCCCGGTACTGCGCGTACGCCTCGGCCATCGCCTCGTCGAGGGTCTCCTTGCGTTCCATGTCCCAGCCGGCCACGTAGTGGTTGGCCAGGTAGGCGGTGAGCAGGCCACGGCCGGTGGGAGACACCCACTCGAACTCGCTGGGGAACTGCATCCGGGTGATGTCGCCGGTGTGCCGCTTGGCCCCGACCTGGTGGAACGGGCCGCGCGCCCACACGCTGGAGGTGAGGCCGGCGTCGGCCATCAGCCCCGGGAAGGACGGGTCGTGGCCGAACACGTCGAGCATCCAGGCGCTACGCGGTTCGCCCCCCAGCACGTCGCGCTGGTAGCCGATGCCGTGCACCGCGTTGCGGATGGTCGACTCGGGGTGCGTCAGGTTGGTGTTGGGCTCGTTGTACATGCCGCCCACCAGTTCGATCCGGCCGTCGCGCAGCATCCGGCGCAGGTCCGCCCGGTCGTCGACGAAGACGTTCCAGTACGGCTGGAGATAGTCGATCTCGGCCAGGACGAACCGGTAGTCGTCGTCGTGGCGGGCGGCGTCGAGGTGGGCCCGCACCAGGTCGAAGGCGGTCCGGACGAACGGCGGTCGCAGCCGGTCGGCGCCGGGCACGTCGGGCAACTGCTGCCACAGCTCGGTGAACCCGCGCTGGGTGTTCCACCAGACCGGGTCGTAGTGGAAGTGCGAGATCATCCACACGGTCCAGCCGGTGGCGGCGGCACGCAGGTCGCCGTCGGCGGTGACCCGCTCGGTCGCGGTCTCCGCCACCGCCGTGATCCGGTGCCGGGAACCTTCCGGGGCCGGGGCGGCGACGTGCACGCCGACCTCGACCGTCACCGTTTCTCCGGCGGCCAACGGTCCGGTGACGGCCGGTTCCGGCGTGCGGACGGTGGGCCCCTCGACGCGTACCCGGGCCGGTGGGCTCGGGTTGCCGGCGGTGAGGGTGACCCGGACAACCTGCCGTGGCGCGTCCTCGGGCCCGAGGAACAGGTCCGTGCCCTCGATCTGGCTGATTCGCATGTGCGGTCCTTCGTCGTCGCCGGTCGCGGTCACCCGGTGGGTGGTGGCGGTGGTGGGGTCCACCGGTACGCCTCGGCGCGGGCCCACCCCACGCCGAGCTCGCGGTACAGCCGGCCGGTCGTGGCCACCCGGCGGGTCAGCGCCGGCAGGTCGGCCAGGGAGTCCTGCGCGACCGCCACCGGCGCCGGGCTGCGGTGGACCGCCTCGGCGACCTGGGTGAAGGCCAGGGTGTCCGCCAGCGGGACCAGCAGCGGCACCTCCGGGTCGGCGAGGTGGTCGAGCAGGTTCTCCACCAGGTCCGTGCGGGGATGCGTGCTGTCGCCGGCCGGGGTGCACAACCGGTCCTCGGTGTAGCGCAGCACGGCGGTGCCGGCGCTGCCGAACACCTCGACGACCGGCTCGACGGGCTCCGGCGCGCAGAGCGTGACGGCGACCGTGACGGGGGTGCCGAGGGCGGTGCGGACGCGGGCGCTGGCGGTGTCGTGGGCCTCGGCGGCGCGGGTCCGGTAGGTGTCCAGTTCGACCTCGCCGATCGGCTGATCTCCGCCGGATCCGTCCAGCCGCAGCGCCAGGGCCACCCCGTGCGCGAACGGGTTGGTCAGGGCGCCGTCGTTGACCGGCCGACCGTCCAACCACCGCCGTCCGGCCCACGCCGACCGCGACCAGTACCCGTCGTCGCGCCACCAGAGTCCGGTGACCCCGATGTGGCGCACCTGGCCCAGCACGCCGGCGCGGATCTGCCGGGCGAGTTCGCCGACGGCGGCGGAGCCGAACGCCTGGAAGCCGACCTGGCAGACCCGGCCGGTGTCGCGCTGGGCCGCGAGCAGCCGGGTGAAGCCGTCCAGGGTGGGCGCCGGCGGTTTCTCCAGCAGGACGTGCGCGCCGGCGCGCAGGGCCAGCAGCGCGAGGTCGACGTGGGTGTGCACCGGCGTGGCGATCACGACCAGATCCGGTTCGACGGTGGCGATGAGCGCGGCCGGGTCGCGGTGGTGGACGGCGGCACCGGCCAGCGCGCGTTGCGCGGCGTCGAGTGGCCGCGGATCGGCCACCCCGATCAGGCGCAGCCGCCCGGCCGCGTGCAGGCACGCCAGCCGCTCCAGGTGGCCGCGGCCGTAGCCGTGCGCGCCGACCAGCACGACGCTCGGCTGGCCGGCGCGTCCGGGTGTCATGACCATTGTCCGAAGACCACCGGGGGTCAGCCGCGCCGCACGCGGACGAGGACGGCGTGGCGGGTGTAGACCGGCTCGGCGCGGTATCCGGGGGTGCGTACCGTGATGGTGTCGAAGCGGCCCACCACCCGGCGGGCGCGCAGCACCGGCACGAGGTGCGCGCCGGCCTCGACGGTCAGCTCCAGGGTGGTGCCCCGGCCGATCTCGGCCGTACCGGCGACGGTCAGCGCGGCCTGCCCGCCCCGACAGCCCGCGGCGGCGAGGACCCCGCCGCGCTGGCGGTAGTCGCCGTGCAGCACGGTGGCCTGGGCCAGCCGCAGCGTGGCCGCGTGGACCTCGACGTCACCGGAGCCGAGCGCGCCCGGCGAACCGGCGTCCAGGGTGCCGCCGAGCACCCGGACGCCGCCACGGAACCGGTTCCTGCCGGTCAGGCCGAGGGTTCCGGTGCCGCGCAGGGTGAGCCCGCCCGGGCCGCCGATGTCGTTACGCCAGGTGTCGGCCGCGTGGAAGCCGCCCCGAGCCGCGTCCAGGGTGACGTCGACGTCGTCCTCGAACGCGCCGTAGCCGTCGGCCGCGGCGAACAGGTGGAGCCGGCCCCACTGCTCGGGCCCGTCGAGCAGGGCGTAGCCGGCCGGCAACGCGGTGCTGCGCAACACCGCGCGCCGCTGGTCGGCCGTCAGGTACGGCTGGCGGGTCTCCAGCAGGACCTCGGCGCCCCTGGGGACGGTCAGCGGCTCGTCCTCGCCCCGCCGGGGCAGGATGTAGGTCAGCTTCGGGGCGACCAACCGCTGGTTCGCCGTCCGGTCGGCGTACGGGTCGACGGTGCGGTCGGCGCGGTGCGCGTACCCGAAGAGGGTGTCGGCGGTGGTGCCGGTCCGCTCCTGCAGGTACGCGGCGGCCTGTTCCCGCGCGGCCACCTTCAGCTCGGCGTTGGCCGGGTCGTTGAGGGCGGCGGCGGCCAACGCGGTGGCCAGGACCCGGCCGCCCACCACGTCCAGCGGCGAGTGCATCCCGGCGGTGATCCGGGTGTCCGACAGGTCGAAGGCGCAGGTGACCAACTCCTGGAAGCGTTCGGGTACGGCGTAGGCGAACGCGAGCGCGGCCAGGTGCAGCGCGTTGGTGTGGCCACTGGGGAAGCCGCCGTCGTCGGCCGGGGTGCGGCTACGCTGGCGCAGCAGCTGCGGCGCGACGGTGACGTCGCTGCGGTAGATCGGGTAGCCGAGGTCGTCGACCGCTCCGGTGTCGATGACCTCGCTCTCCTCGGTCATCCGCCAGGGGCGTGGGTACTGCACGGCGAACTTGCTGGGGTTGCTGGAGGCGAACGGGCCGCGCACGGTGTTCACCAGGGTGACGACCGCGCCCAGCGCCGAGGTGGGCGAGCCGGCGCCGATCGCGGAGCCGGGTGGCGCGTCCGGCGGCACGGCGTCGCTGACCGTGGTCGCCGGGGTACCGGTCGGCGCCTCGGTGATGCTGGTGACCGCGAGCGCCCCGGCCTTGTACACGTCGGCGAGCACACCGAGACCGGCGATCACCGCGTAGCTCTGGTGCTGGCGGTCGCAGATGAACGCCCGCGCGGCCTGCGCCTCGGTACGGGCGGCGGTCACGGCGGCGCAGTACCGCACGTTCGCGCGCAGCACCTCGGGCGCCAGCGGCACGCCGGTGTCCCAGGTGGGGCCGGTCTGCCACAGCCGCTGCACCCCGGAGAGGATGCGCACGGCGGCGTTCGTGTCGACGGTGAGGTTGGCGGTGGTGTTGCTCCGGTAGTCGTCGACGAATGCCTTCGCCGCGGCGGCCACCGCGGGATCGGCGAGCCAGGACAGGACCGTCGGCCCGCCGAGCAGTCCGGCGGAGACGGCGGCGGTGTGGCGCAGCAGGCTCCGGCGGCTCAGCGGGCGGGGGTGGGACGCGATGACGGGCTCGGGCATCAGTGATCACTCCAGCGG
>NZ_SMKD01000129.1 GCF_004348595.1 Micromonospora sp. KC723 | reverse complement strand
CTCGGCGAAGTTCCGCACGGAGGGCGTGGCGGCCGAGCTCGACGCCGCGGGGTTCGCCGGACGGGCGTTCTGGACCGACCCGGACGGGTTCTTCGGCGTCACGCTGGCCCGGGCGGTCTGAGCGGCGTGCGTCGCCCGTCGGCCGGAGGGTCGCCCGGATCCGCTGACCCGTGCCGCCGGTGACGGGGCCGATCGGTTAAGCTCGGTCCCGCGAAGGGGAGTAGCCCCCAATGTCGTGGTCGACACACTGGTGCCTCCGGCATCCGGCCACGCGGCCCCTCGGGGCGGGCGAGACCTTCGACTCAGGCTGTTGCGGCCGGGTCGAGGGCACCCCGTACCTCCTCCCGGCCTGATCGGGAAGGTTCTCATGGACGGTTTTCTCGTCGCGCTGGCGGTCAGCTTCGGTGTCATCTTCGTCGCCGAGCTGGGGGACAAGTCGCAGCTGATGGCGCTCACCTTCGCCACGCGGTTCAGGCCCGTGCCGGTGCTGATCGGCATCACCGTCGCCACCGCGGTCGTGCACCTGGCCTCGGTGGCGATCGGCGTGGGCCTCAACGCGGCCCTGCCCACCGGTTGGATCTCGCTGATCGCGGGCCTGGCCTTTCTGGGCTTCGGCGTGTGGACCCTGCGTGGCGACAGACTCACCGAGGAGGAGAAGCGCAAGGCCGAGAAGGGCGGCCGGTCGGCGGTGCTCGCCGTCGGCGTCGCCTTCTTCCTCGCCGAGCTGGGGGACAAGACCATGCTGGCGACCATCACCCTGGCCACCACGTACGGCTGGTTCGGCACCTGGCTCGGCTCGACGCTGGGCATGGTGGCCGCCGACGCGCTCGCCATCCTGGTCGGCCGGATGCTGGGCCGGCACCTGCCGGAGAGGGCCATCCGGTACGGGGCGACCGTGCTCTTCGCCATCTGCGGTCTCTGGCTGATCCTCGACGCCGTCCGGCAGCTCTGACCGCGACTACCCCCGCCGGGTCCGGGTAACGGCCCCGGGTGGACCTGGACGAGCTCCTGCGCCAGGGCGACCGGGTGGCCGTCGCCCTGGTGGAGATCGCCGGCGCGCTGGTCATCTTCGTGGGGGCGTGCTGGGCCGCGCTGCGGTTCGTGGTCGAGGGTTCGCGCCGCCGCAGCGCCGCGGTCCTCACCCCGATCCGGCTGTCGCTGGGCCGGTTCCTCACCCTCGGGCTGGAGTTCCAGCTAGCCGCGGACATCCTGCGCACCGCGTTCTCGCCGACTCTCGACCAGATCGCTCGACTGGCGGCCATCGCCACCATCCGGACCGCGTTGAACTTCGTCCTGCGCCGGGAGACCGCCCAGGAGAAGCGGGAGGTCGGCGAGGCGGGGACGGAGCGGGTGACGTGAACGTCCTCGCCGGCACGGCGACCGCGCTGGCCCTGCTCTGCGGCGCGGCCGTGCTGGTGACGGTCCGTTGCTGGCGTACGGCGCTGCGGGTGCTGCTGGACCTGCTGGCGGCCGCCGGCATGCTGCGGCTGGCGGCTGATCCGGGCTGGGGTGGGTTGGCGACCGCCGCGGCCGTCATCCTGCTGCGCCACCTGCTCTGGAGCGGACTGGCCGCGCCCGTACCGGCCAGTGGAAAGGCCGCCCCGGTGCCACCGGTCGGCGCCGGGTGGCGGTGACCGGTGGCAGCAAGGCGGCCACCCGGCCTGGCGGCGGCCTGACGGGCCGCCGCCAGCTGGGCTTCAACGGGGCGCGGGCAGTAGCGACATCCGGGCCGGCCGGTCCTCGCAGTACGCCGCCATCCGCTTGATCAGCTCGTCGGCGTCGGCGTACGGGTCGAGTCCGCGCAGCTCCTGCGGGGCGAGCGCGGGGACCCGCACGTGGGAGATGAGCGGGTGCAGCGGCCGGATGTCGACCTCGTCGGCGCCGAAGAGGTCCTCGTGCAGCTTCTCGCCGGGGCGTAGACCGGTGAACACGATCTCGGTCGGGTTGGCGGCCTCGGCGGCGAGCCGGCGGGCCACGTCGGCGATGCGCACCGGCTCGCCCATGTCGAGCACCAGCGCCTCGGCGCCGCGTCCGATGGTGGCCGCCTGGAGCACCAGGTGGACGGCCTCCTGGACGGTCATGAAGTAACGGGTCACGTCCGGGTGGGTCACGGTGATCGGCAATCCCGCCTCGACCTGCGCCTGGAAGGCGGTGAGCACCGAGCCGCGGCTGCTGAGCACGTTGCCGAACCGGACGCTGAGGAACCGCCCGCCGAACTCTGCGGCGTAGTGCGCGGTCAGCCGCTCGGTGATCCGCTTGGAGTAACCGAGCACGCTCACCGGGTTCGCCGCCTTGTCGGTGGAGATGTTGACGAACTCGCTGACGTCGCGGCAGGCCTCCAGGACGTTCAGAGTGCCTCGGATGTTGGTCTTGATCGCCTCGCCCGGGTGGCGTTGCAACAGCGTCAGATGCTTCAGGGCGGCGGCGTGGAACACGACGTCGGGCTGCCGGTCGGCGATGATCCGGGCGATGCCGTCGGCATCGCGGATGTCGGCCAGGATCAGCTCCGGCCCGTCCAGCAGGGCCCGGCCGTGCAGTGACATCTGGAGGGCGTGCAGGGCCGACTCGTCGCGGTCGAGCATCATCAGCTCGCCCGGCTCGCAGCGGGCGATCTGGCGGCACAGCTCGGAGCCGATGGAGCCGCCGGCCCCCGTGACCAGGACCCGCCGCCCGGCCAGTCCGTTGCGCTCGAAGGCCAGCTCGGCGACCCGCTGGGCCCGTCCGAGCAGGTCGGTGATCTGCAGGTCGCGCACGTCGGTGGCGGTGACCGGCCGGTCCAGCAGTTCGCGTACCGGTGGGAGCACCTTGAAGGCGGCGCCCGCCTGGAGCGTACGGGCGCGCACGTCGCGCATCAGCTCGGCGTCGGAGCCGTTGATGGAGAAGATCACGGTGGTGGCGCGGGTGCGGCGTACCGCCGCTTCGATCTCCTCCCGGCCGCCGAGCACCCGCAACCCCTCCAGGCGCAGGCCCTGTTTCTCGGGGTCGTCGTCGAGCAGCCCGACGGGCAGGTAGCCGCTGCCCGGGTCGCTGGTGAGCACCCGGACCAGGCGCTCGCTGGCGGCGTCCACGCCGTAGACCAGCGCGCGGTCGGCGGACCGGACGGGCCGGTCGTCGCGGTCGCGCCGCCACCGGTAGCCGACCCGGCCGCCGGCCATCAGCAGCAGTGCGATGGCGCCGCCGGTGACCGGGACGCTGGCCGGCACCGGCCGTCCGGGCATCGTGGCCAACGCGGTGAGCGTCACGGCGGCGGCGAGAAGGGCCGTGCCGGCGAGGTCGCGGGCCTCCCCGGCGCTGCCGATCGGGTGCCGACCCCGGGCGGTGGAGCGCACCTGCTCGATGCTGGCGTGGACGACCGCGCAGACCAGCGCGGTGGCCAGCGCCAGCAGGCACTGGTCGGGAGTCAGCTCGAACTCGAACCGGGCCCAGGTGGCGACCAGAAATCCGGCGCACCACGCCGACGTGTCGAGCGTTAGCAGAGAGAGGGCCTTGGCACGTCGGGTTACCCAGTCACGTCGCGGAGTGCCGGCATTGGCTCGTGGGGCTGCAGGATCCATGGATGTCCTCTGCTTTTTTGTTCCGTATGGGGTGATTAGGACGTGTTACACGGTTCGATCGTCTACATTCACTTCGTCACGCCGTTAGGCGTATAGATCCTGACACGTGGTTCGTGTCATCAAGGGGGATTTCGTGCAGTTTCTCAGGTCAGTTGTCCTGACAGAAGGGGAGGCGTGATGGAGGTCCGCACCTATCTGCGCCTGGTTCGCCGGCACTGGTGGATCGTGCTGATCACGCTGATGGTCGCGGTGGGATCGGCGGCGTTGGTCACGATCCGCACACCGCCCCGCTACACGGCTTCGGTGACCTTCTTCGTCACCACCCCGAGCCAGGGCGTCACCGACGCCTACCAGGGTGGTCTCTTCCTGCAGCAGCGGGTGAAGTCGTACGCGGACCTGCTGCGCAGCGACCGGCTGGCGCAGAGCGTGGTGGCGGAGACGCCGCTCGGACTCACCGCGGACGATCTGCAGCGCCGGATCGAGACCGCGACCGAGACGGGCACCGTGCTGCTCCGGGCGACCGTCACCGACACCGACCAGTCCCGGGCGTTGAAGCTCACCGAGACCCTGTCGGCCAAGTTCGTCGAGTTGGTGCAGAAGGTCGAGACCCCGCCGGAGGGGCGGCCCGCGCCCATCAAGATCGAGGTGATCAGCGGCCCCCGGGTCAGCTCCACCCCGGTCGCGCCCCAGCCCACCCGCAATCTCACCGTGGGGGCCCTGCTCGGGCTGCTGCTCGGCATCGGCCTGGCGGTGCTGCGGGGGCTGGTCGACGTCCGGCTGCGCGACGCCGCCGGGCTGCAACGGGTGACCGGCAGCCCACTGCTCGGCGAGATCCCCTTCGAGGCGGGCGCCAAGGGGGCGCCGCTCATCGTGGGTGAGGCAGCCACCTCGGCCCGGGCTGAGGCGGTACGCAAGCTGCGCACGAACCTGCGCTTCGTCGACGTGCACGAGCCGGCCCGGGTCATCGCGGTCACCAGCGCGCTCCAGGGCGAGGGGAAGACGACTCTCTCCTGCAACCTGGCGATCGCGCTGGCCGAGGCGGGTTGGCGGGTGCTGCTGGTCGACGCCGACCTCCGCCGGCCGAAGGTCGCCGACTACCTCGGCCTGGACGGGAGCGTCGGACTCACCGACGTGCTGGTGGGCGACGTGCAGGTCGGTCACGTGGTGCAGCGGTGGGGTGACAAGTCGCTGCTGGTGCTGCCGAGTGGATCGACCCCGCCCAACCCGAGCGAACTGCTCGGCTCCAAGGCGATGGCGGATCTGCTGCTGGCGTTGCGGGAGTCGGCCGACATCGTGATCATCGACACCGCGCCGCTGCTGGCGGTGACCGACGGCGTCGTGGTGGCGGTGCAGGCCGACGGCGCGCTGCTGGTCACGCAGCAGGGGCGGACCTCACGCAGTCAGGTGTCCTCGGCGGCCAGGGCGCTGCACTCGGTCTCGGTGCGACTGCTCGGTTGCGTGCTGAACATGACCAAGGTGGCCAGGGTGGACGCGTACCAGTACGAGGCGTACCGGATCGCCACCACGGCCGCGGTCCCCGCGGACCGGGCCGCCGCCGCGCACCGCGCCCAGACTGCCGCGACCGCGCCGGTGGAGGACCGGACACAGGAACTCAGCCGGTTGTCCCGATGAGCGCCCCGACGGGTCCCCTCGGCGGCACGTCCGGCGGGGCCCGGTGCCGCCAGGCGGTGGGAGCACGCGGAGCGTCCGCGTCGGGGACGGCGGCCAGCCGCCGCCCCGGCGCCGGGGCGGCCGCCACCGCCGTCCGGCGGCTGCGCGCCGGTGCGTTGGCCGAACGCCACCGACATCCGGAGGCCGCCGCGTCGGCCGCTCCGGTCCGTCGCCGGGTCGGGGACGGGACCGCCCGGAGGGGGAACCGGCGGTGAGGATCGGGATCCTGTCGTACCACTTCCCGCCCGAACCGGCGTTCATCCCCGGCAGCCTGGCCGAGGAGTTGGCCGCCCGGGGCCACGAGGTGCGCGTCCTGACCGGCTTCCCGGACTATCCGGGCGGGCATGTCTATCCCGGCTGGCGGCAGCGGTGGCGGCACGTGACCCGCAGCGAGCGGCTCACCGTGCGACGGGTTCCCCGGTACGCGGGCGGGGACACCTCTGTCCGTGCGCGGATGGCCAGCTACCTGTCGTTCGCCGGCAGCGTGGCGGTCGTCGGCCGCCGCTACCTGGCCGATGTGGACGTGCTCTACGTCTTCCAGTTCCCGGCCACCGTGTTCGCCGCCGCGGCGATGCTGCGGATGCTCAACCAGGTGCCCACGGTGCTGCACGTGCAGGACCTGTGGGCCGACCAGGGCGGCCCCGCGGGCCGGTCGGACCGCGCCGGACGCCTTGTCGCCACGATGCGGCGGGTGCACCGGGAGGCCGACGCGGTCGCGGTGGCCGCACCGTCGATGCGCGACCTCGTGCTGGCAGACGGGGTGCAGCCCGGCCGGGTGCGGGTGGTGCTCAACTGGACCGACGAGCGGATCTTCCAGCCGCTCCGGCCGAGCCGGGCGGCGCAGGGACTGGTCCGCCGCGACGGCCGGTGTGTCGTCATGCACGCCGGGACGATCGGCGTACGCCAGGGGCTGGAAACCGCCGTCCGCGCCGCCGCGGCGCTCGACGACCGGATGGACCTGGTGCTGGTGGGATCCGGTGCGGAGGAGCGGCGGGTGCGGGGGCTCGCCGCCGAGCTGGGGGCGGGCAACGTCCGCTTCGTGGAGCGCCGGTCTCCGCTGGACATGCCGGAGCTGTACGCGGCGGCCGACTACCAGCTGGTCATGTTGCGCGATCTGCCGGAACTGCGCGGGAGTGTGCCGGCGAAGCTCCAGGCGGCGCTGGCCTGCGCCCGACCGGTGGTCGCCTCCGCGGGCGGGGACACCGCGGAACTCGTCGAACGGGCCCGCGCGGGGCTCTCCTGTCCGCCGGAGGACTGGGCGACGCTCGCCGACCGGTTCTGGCTGGCCTCCACCATTCCGGCCGCCGCCCGGAGCGAGATGGGCCGGCGGGGGCGGGAGGTCTACCTGCGGGAGATGTCGCTGCGGGCCGGGGTGGACCGGATCGAGGGGTTGCTGCGTGAGGTCGCCGCCGGCCGCCGGAGGCGCTGACCACCCGAAGGATCCTCATTCATTGGTTTATGCCTGAGAAAGACAACGGCGTCACCTCTGCGACGTTATACGTGTTAGAAAAGCGGCTAATCGCCGAATGTGTCCGTTTCGAGCGGGAGAGTGGTGTGGCGGAGAGCGGTAGGTCTTCTCGCGGTCGGCGACGGCGGCTGAGACGACGGACGAAGGCGCGGGTACGCCGCGCCCTGCTCGCCGCCCTCGTGGTCGGCTCGCTGTTGGCGGCCGGCGGCGGCTGGGTCGGCTTCCGGGGCTGGCAGGCCCGCGCGCATCTGCTGAACGCCGCAGGGCTGGCCCGCGAACTCAGCGCGCAGGTCGTCGCCGGGGACACCGGGCGGGCCCAGCGAACCCTCGCCGCGCTGCAGGAGCAGAGCGGGGCCGCGCGGAGGGCCACGGCCGGGCCGGCCTGGTGGCTGGCCGGCAACAGCCCGTACGCCGGGGACGACCTGTCGGCTTTCCGGCGGATCGCGGTTGCCGTGGACGACCTGGCGCGCGACGCGTTCCCGCCGCTCGTGCGGGCCGACGTGGCCGCCCTGGTACCGAAGGGCGGCCGGCTCGACCTGCCGGCGCTGCGTTCCGTGGCGCGGCGGCTCGCCGCGGCCGACGCCGCGGTACGCCAGAGCGGGGCGGGGCTGCGGGCGGTGCCCACCGAGGGGCTGCTGCCGGAGGTCCGGGACGCCCTGACCGGGCTCCACGCCGAGATCGACAAGCTCGCCGGGCTGCTCTCGGGCGTCAGCAGGGGGGCCGAGCTGCTGCCCACGCTGTTCGGGGCGGACGGGGAGCGTACCTATCTGATCGTCTCGCAGAACCTGTCGGAGCTGCGGGCGACGGGCGGGATGTTCGGCGCGTACGCCGTCGTCCGCGCCCGCGACGGCCGGTTGGATCTGGTGAACCAGGGGACGGCGGCGAAGCTGCGCCGGTTCACCCCGCCGGTCCTCCCGCTCGCCGCGGAGACCCGGGGCCTCTACACCGACCTTCCCGGCATCTACCCGGCCGACGTCAACCTCACCCCGCACTTTCCGACCGCGGCCAAGCTCTACCGGGAGATGGTCCGACGGCGCACCGGCGTGGCCGCCGACGGCATCCTCGCGGTGGACCCGGTGGCGTTGTCGTACCTGTTGAGGGCGACCGGCCCGGTTGCCGTGCCCGGGTATCCGACCCTGACCGCGCAGACCGTCGTGCGGACCCTGCTGTCCGACAGCTACCTGACGCTGGACCTCGACGACCAGGACGCCTTCTACGCGGCCTCCGCGGCGGCGGTGTTCGACTCGGTGCTGGGGAAGGGTGTCAGCCCTCGCGAGGTTTTATCCGTATTCGACCGATCTATACGGGAACGTCGGATATTGTTCTGGAGTGCCCGACCGGAAGAACAACGGAAGTTCGTCGACAGCCGGATCAGTGGCGTCCTGCCGGAGAAGGAGAGCGCACCGACCGTCGGTGTCTTCCTCAACGACGGCAGCGGCGCGAAGCTCGGCTACTACCTGCGGCCCTCGGCGACGCTCACCGTCGGCAACTGCATGGAGGACGGGCGGCGGGAGCTGCGACTCCGGTTCGACCTCCACTCGTCGGCCCCGCGCGCCGGCCTCACCGAGGCCGTGCTCGGCCTCGCTAAGGCCGGGAACCCGTACACCGCCCGCACCCTGGTGACGGTGTACAGCCCGGCCGGCGGTGCGGTGGTGGGGGCCCGGCTCGACGGGGTCGACACCCCGCTGGGCAGTGGCACCGACCGGGGCCGGCAGGTGGCCATCGCCAACGTCGAGGTACGCCCGGGCGCCACCCGGACCCTCGACATGGCATTGCTGACCGGACGGAACGCCGCAGGTACGCCCGAGCTCTGGCACACCCCCACAGCCACCCCGTGGACCACCCAAGTAGTTCCCGCATCAAGCTGCAACCAGTAGGAGGAGACCATCATGCGGCTATCCCGCATCATCATGGCGCTCACGGTCGGCCTGGCCGTCGTGGCAGTGCCGGCGGCGGCGGGGGCGGCGCAGCCGCAGCCGCCGGCGGACGGCACCCAGCAGCCGCCACCGGACTATCCGCCGCAGCCTGCGGCGCTGACGCTGAACCGGGCCACGATCGTCATCGGCGAGTCGGTGGTGCTCACCGGCACCAACTTCGGCCGGAACGAGATCGTGGACATCACCGTCTCGGTGGCGCCCCTCGCCGCCTCGGTCCCCGGTCAGGCACCCGCCCGGCGCAGCGACGGCACCGCCGTCGCGATGACCACGGTTGCCTACCCGCAGCCGGGGCCCGCTCCGCGGCACCTCACCGCACGGACGAACGCGCGTGGCCGCTTCACCATCACCTACCGACCGTCGGACGTGGGTCGACTCACCTTCACCGCGGTCGGTCGGACGAGCGACCGCACCGCCAGCGCGACCCTCACCGTGCTGCCGCACCGGCGGCCGCACCTGCCCGTCACCGGTGACAGCCTCGGCACACCGCTGAAGGTCGGCGGCGGGCTGGTCGGCGCCGGCGTGGTTCTCATGCTCGGCAGCCTCGCCTGGCGGCGGCGCCACCGCTTCGGCATGGGGTCGACCCGCTGATCCCGCCCCGGGCAAGGCCCGGAGCAGAAAGGACGGGCGCCCGCCGGACCATCCGGCGGGCGTCCGCGCGTGGTCGCGTCACCCGGGTAGGCCCCGCGTCGAGCACCCCCGGGCGAGGATCGTCCCCGCTTCCGGTTCACTGGTCTCATGGACGAGCTGATCTGGGACGCCGCACGCGATTCCCGCGCCTGGCTGGACGCGGCCAACGGTACCGGCCAGGCCGAGTTGACCTGCCGGATCCTCAAGCTCACCGAGGAGGTCGGCGAGGCCGCCACGGCGTGGATCGGGCTGCTCGGCCAGAACCCCCGCAAGGGCGTCACGCACACCCGCGACGACGTGGCCGCCGAACTGGCTGATGTCGTCCTCACGGCGCTCGTGGCGATCGAGAGCCTCGGGCTGGACGCGCAGTCGGTGGTGTCCGCGTGTGCCACGAAGGTGCGGTCCCGGATCGGTTGACCCGCCGCCCCACCGGCGGATTCCGTACGCGTCAGCGTGGACCAGATCACCGACCCTGAGTACTCGACCGAGCCGGAGCGGTTGACCGCTGGCCGGCACCCCACCAGGGGCGCCGGCCAGCGCCGTCCATCCCCGATCCGGCCAGCCAGCACCCGCGCGTCAACGAATCAGACAACGGCGCCGAAAGAGATCACCACGGCCGTCGACTGTGATCGACGATCCGGCGGCTGGCTGCGCCGGAGGAGAGTGGCGGTGGTCACGAGGGGCGATGGAAGAGCCCGGGCGGGTATCGTGTTGAGTCAGGTGTCGGTGTGCCCAGTGTCCCCGGGCCTCACCTATATTGCCGTCGCGGAATACCGTCCGGCTGGAGCCGCGTCGCGCCACTCGCCGAGAGGCGACCTGCACACCGACACCCCAACGCCGCCCCGACCCGTCCGGTCGGGGCGGCGTTGTCTGTGCCGAGGTGCCGGAGCTGACGGAGGGGCTCCCGCCCGCCGCGCGCCCCGGAGCCCCTGCCGCGGGCGGCGGCCCGGTCCGCCGCGCCCGGCAGGTGACTCAGCGGGTGACGTACTCCCGCAGGTGGCGGGCGGTGAGGGTGTCGCCGTGCGCGACCAACTCGGCCGGGGTGCCGGTGAAGACCACCCGCCCACCGTCGTGTCCCGCTCCCGGCCCCAGGTCGATGATCCAGTCCGCGTGCGCCATGACCGCCTGGTGGTGCTCGATGACGATCACCGTGTTGCCGGCGTCGACCAGCCGGTCCAGCAGTGCGAGCAACTGGTCCACGTCGGCCAGGTGCAGGCCGGTGGTCGGCTCGTCGAGCACGTAGGTGCTGTATCTCTCGGCCATGTTGATGGCCAGCTTGAGGCGCTGCCGCTCGCCGCCGGAGAGGGTGGTCAGCGGCTGACCGAGGCTCAGGTAGCCCAGCCCGACGTCGGCCAGCCGGTTCAGGACAGCCCGCGCCTGCCCGCCGGGGAAGAAGTCCCGTGCCTCCGCGACGGACATGGCGAGAACCTCGCTGATGTTCTTGCCCCGCAGCGTGTACGTGAGCACCTGGTCGGTGTACCGCCGGCCCTCGCACTGCTCGCAGATGGTGGCGACCCCGGCCATCATCGCGAGGTCGGTGTAGACCAGGCCGATTCCCTTGCAGGTCGGGCAGGCCCCCTCGGAGTTGGCGCTGAACAGCGCCGCCTTCACCCCGTTGGCCTTGGCGAAGGCGGTCCGGATCGGGTCGAGCAGCCCAGTGTAGGTGGCCGGGTTGCTGCGGCGGGAGCCGCGGATCGGGGACTGGTCCACCACGACCACCCCGCTTCGTCCGG
This sequence comes from Micromonospora sp. KC723, assembly GCF_004348595.1. GTDB lineage: Bacteria > Actinomycetota > Actinomycetes > Mycobacteriales > Micromonosporaceae > Micromonospora. Next base: position 4,173 of record NZ_SMKD01000129.1, on the reverse strand, counting down.
GCAGCGAGCCGTGGATCAGCGAACTCTTGCCCGAGCCGGCCACCCCGGTCACCACGGTGAGCACCCCGAGCGGGATGTCGACGTCGACGTCGCGCAGGTTGTGCACATCGGCGCCGCGGATCGCCAGCTGGCCCGTCGGCCGGCGGACCGGGTCGCGCAGCGTGACGCGGTGGTCCAGATGGCGGCCGGTCAGGGTGTCCGAGCGACGCAGCCCGGCGACGTCCCCGGCGTAGCAGATCTGCCCACCCGCCGCTCCCGCGCCGGGCCCGAGGTCGACCACGTGGTCGGCGATCGCGATGGTCTCCGGCTTGTGTTCCACCACCAGCACCGTGTTGCCCTTGTCGCGCAGCCGCAGCAGCAGACCGTTCATCCGGGCGATGTCGTGCGGGTGCAGCCCGACGGTGGGCTCGTCGAAGACGTAGGTCACGTCGGAGAGGCTGGAACCCAGGTGTCTGACCATCTTCACCCGTTGCGCCTCGCCGCCGGAGAGGGTGGCGGACTCCCGGTCGAGGCTCAGGTAGCCGAGCCCGATCTCCACCAGCGACTCCAGCGTCTCGCGTAGGTTGGCGACCAGCGGCGCCACCGACGGGTCGTCGATGCCGCGGACGAACTCGGCCAGGTCGCTGATCTGCATCGCGGAGCAGTCGGCGATGTTGCGGCCGGCGATCCGGGACGACAGGGCGGCGGCGTTGAGCCGCGCGCCGCCGCAGTCGGCGCAGGTGGTGAAGGTGACCGCCCGCTCCACGAAGGCGCGGATGTGCGGCTGCATCGACTCGATGTCCTTGGACAGGTAGAGCCGGCGCACCTTGACCGCCAACCCTTCGTACGTCCAGTTGTTGCTGCCCACCTTGATTTTCGTGGCCGGCTTGTACAGGAAGTCCTGCCACTGCTCCGGGCTGAAGTCCTGGAGCTTGGTGTCCGGGTCGAACAGACCGGAGCCGACGATGGTCTGCCAGTACCAGGAGTCGACAGCGAAGTTCGGCACCAGGATCGCCCCGTCGTTGAGGGAGCGTTCCACGTCGACCATCGCGTGCACGTCCAGGTCGGACACCCGGCCCAGTCCCTCGCAGGCCGGGCACATCCCCTCGGCCAGGTTGAAGCTGAACGCGCCGGCGCCGCCGACGTGCGGGGTGCCGAGGCGGCTGAACACGATGCGCAGCATCGCGTACGCGTCGGTGGCGGTGCCGACGGTCGAGCGGGAGTTCGCGCCCATCCGTTCCTGGTCGACGACGATCGCCGGGGTGAGGTTGCGCAACGAGTCGACGTCCGGACGGGACAGGCTCGGCATGAAGGACTGTAGGAAGGCGCTGTAGGTCTCGTTGATCAGACGCCGGGACTCGGCGGCGATGGTGCCGAAGACCAGGGACGACTTCCCGGACCCGGAGACCCCGGTGAACACGGTGAGCCGTCGCTTGGGGATGTCGACCGAGACGCCGGCGAGGTTGTTCTCCCGGGCACCCCGTACCTCGATGACGTCGTGGTTGTCGGCGGCGGATCGCGCTGGTTGCTGCATGCCTTCGATTTTCTCATTGAACTACCAGTGTAAGGTTGGCGACGCTCCGCGCAGGTGCGCACGGCTGCCGGAGGCGGAAAGTCTCAAACGATCGTGAAAGCGGTACGGTAGCCCGGTGCGGGACGGTCGGTGGCGGGTGGTCGATGTCGCGGCAACTGCCGGGATCTCCACCCAGCAGGTGCGCAACTATCTCGACGAGGGGGTGCTGCCGCCGGCTGCCCGGACGGAGAGCGGCTACCGGGTGCTCACCGAGGTGCACGTGCGCGCCCTGGCGGTGCTCCGGCGGATGGTCGAGGGGCACGGCTGGGCGCGTACCCGGGAGGTGCTGGCCGCGGTGCACCGGGGCGAGCTGGCGGTGGCCCTTGCCGCGCTCGACGCCGGCCACGCCGAACTGGACCGGGAGCGGGCGGAGATCCGCCGGGTGCTGGGCGCGTTCGAGACGGTGGTGGCCAGCCCGGCGGTTGCGGCGCCGCGCCGTGGCGCGCGGATCGGCGAGGTCGCCGACCTGGTCGGTGTCCGCACCTCCCAGCTGCGGCTCTGGGAGGAGCGCGGCCTGCTGCGGCCGGTGCGCGCGCCGGGCACCGGCTACCGGGTGTACGACGCGGCCGAGCTGCGCGCCGCGCAGGTGGTGGCTCTGCTGCGTCGGGGTGGCTACCCGTTCGAGATCGTCGCGGCGGTCCTCGACGAGATGCGCACCACCGGCCGGCCGCAGCGGGTCCGCGCCGAGCTGGCCCGGCGCGAGCAGGAGCTGCATCAACGCAGCCTGCGCCGGCTGCGAGCCTCGGCGGAGCTCTACGGCTACCTCGCCGTCACCGGCCACGCCGCGCCATCCGTCGCACCCGGCCAGGCGGCCCCCCCATCCGGAGTTGGCCAGGTCGGAACGGGCTGATCCGCGGTGGGCGGGGCGGGCGATCCGCCCGGCCGAAGTCCGGCCCGGTCTTCTGGGTCGCCGGCCCGCGTGCCCGACAAACGACCAACGGCTCCGGTCAGCGTCCCCCGGACCGCCCGGAAAGCGGGCGGCCCGGCGGGAGAACCCGCCGGGCCGCCGCAGTTGGCGCGAGGAATCAGTTCAGACCGCAGGTGGCGAAGCCGTCCAGGTTCGGGGCCTGCTGGCCGACCCGGGTGAAGGCGAGCTCGATGCGGTCCAGGGCGGCCTTCCGCTTGTCGGCCAGCGGGCCGAGGATGGCGAGCTGGATGAAGTTCGGGCCGCCCTGCGGGTTGGCGGCCTGCTGGGCGAGCCGGTTGTTCGCCTCGTTGATCTGCTGCTGCAGGTTGGCCAGTTCGGCCCGCACGTTGCCGGCCTGCTGGGCCGGCGGGGTCGGGAACTGCGGGGTCGGGCAGTTCACGGTGCGGGCGCCGGCCACGTTGCCGGCACCGGCGTTGCCGTTACCCGCGTTGCCGTTACCCGCGTTGCCGTTACCCGCGTTGCCGTTACCCGCGTTGCCGGCGTTGCCCCCGTTGCCGGCACCGGCGGCGTTCAGGCCGCAGGTGGCGAAACGGTCCAGGTTGGGGCGCGGGACGCCGACCCGGTTGAAGGCGATCTCGATGCGGTCCAGGGCGGCCTTCCGCTTGTCGGCCAGCGGGCCGAGGATGGCGTTCTGGATGAAGTTCGGGCCGCCCTGCGGGTTGGCGGCCTGCTGGGCCAAGCGGGCGTTGGCCTCGCTGATCTGCTTGTTGAGCTGGGCCAGCTCGGCCTGGACGTTCGCGGCGGCCTGGGCCGGGACGGCCGGGATCTGCGGGGTCGGGCAGTTCACCGTCTGGGCCGCCGCCACGGTGCCGGCGCCGGCCGTGGCCTTGGCCTTGACGGAGCTGTTGAGGGCGCTGGCAATGCCCGGGGCGTTCAGCGTGCAGGTGGCGAGGCTGTCCAGGTCGGGGCGGGGGGCGCCGACCCGGTTGAAGGAGATCTCGATGCGGTCCAGCACCGCGACGCGCTTGCTCCTCAGCGGGCCGAGGATGGCGTTGTTGATGAAGTTGGGGCCGCCCTGCGGGTTGGCCGCCTGCTTCGCCAGGCGCTCGTTCTGCCGGGCGATCTCCTCGTCCAGGTTGACCAGTTCCCGCTCCACGTTGGCGGCCGCCGCGGCCGGGATCGCCGGCAGCCTGTCGCGTACGGTCGGGCAGTTGACGGTCTGGGCCGCGCCCTTGCCGGTGTTCTCGTCGGCGGAGGCGAGCTGCAGTCCTCCGGCCAGCAGCAGCGCCGCTAGGGCGCCCACTCCGCCGAGCTTGAGGACGGCGTTCTTCCGCGTAGGCCTGGCCATGTACCTCTCCTCTGGTCTCCGCCGGGCCGTTGACGCGTCGCGTCCGAAGGCAGCCCGGTGGTGCGGTGGGGGGTGCGGGAGGCCCGGTGATCGCCCCGGCATTGGCAGTAACCCGGTCCGTCCCCGCGGCCATGGATACGGAGGCGGCCCGAAGATCGTTCAATGCGGGCAAGCGTTTTCTGGCGGAGGCCGCGGCGTGACATCCGCCCCGTGCGCCGGGCGGGCCCTGCCCGGCGGTGACCTTCTGTCTCGGTATGGTGCCTCTCCATGAGAGCCCAGGTCCTGGCAGCCGCCACCGCCGCACTCCTGGTCACCGGGACGCCCGCCCCGGTGGACGCCGCGCCGGCGACCCCCGCTCCCCGGGCCGTCGTGCCCTGCCCGACGCTGCCCGCGCCGGGGGTGACC
>NZ_SMKD01000128.1 GCF_004348595.1 Micromonospora sp. KC723 | reverse complement strand
CCTCACTCGGACTCAGCCTCATCGAAGCCATGCACATCGGCATGCCCATCATCGCCCTCGCCACCACCGAAGCCGTCGACGCCGTCCCACCCGACGCCGGAGTCATCTCCACCCGGATGGACGTGCTCGTCGACGCGGCGCGGTGGCTGGTCGCGGACCGGGATGCCGCGTCCCGGCTCGGCGCGCGGGCGCAGGAGGTGGCGAAGGAACGTTTCGGGCTCGACCGGTTCCTCGCCGACTGGGACCGCATCTTGGAGGAGGAAGTATGCGCATCGCGATGATCTCCGAGCACGCCAGCCCGCTCGCCGTCCTCGGCGAGGAGGACGCCGGCGGGCAGAACACCCACGTCGCCGAACTGGCCACGGCACTGGCCCGGGAGGGGCACGACGTGCGGGTCTACACCCGCCGCGACGCCGTCGAGCTGCCCGACGTGGTGGACACCTCCGCCGGGTACCAGGTGCGGCACGTGCCGGCCGGGCCGGCGCTGCGGGTGCCGAAGGACGAGCTGCTGCCGCACATGGGCGAGTTCGGCCGCTGGATGGCCGACCAGTGGCGGAACGGGGACTGGCGTCCGGACGTGGCGCACGCCCACTTCTGGATGAGCGGACTGGCCACGGTGCACGCCGCACGGCGCACCAACGTTCCCGTGGTGCTGACGTACCACGCGTTGGGCTCGGTGAAGCGTCGCCACCAGGGGGCGAAGGACACCAGCCCACCGGGCCGGATCGGCTACGAGCGGGCCCTGGGCCGCGCCGCCGACCGGGTGATCGTCCAGTGCCAGGACGAGGTCGGCGAACTGGTCCGCCTCGGCGTGCCCCGGTCGAAGATGACGCTGGTCCCCTCCGGGGTCAACGAGCGGATGTTCCGCCCGGACGGGCCGGTGGTGCCCCGCGACCCGGCCCGGCCCCGGATCCTCACCGTCGGCCGGATGGTCGAGCGCAAGGGCTTCCAGGAGGTCGTCCGGGCGCTGCCCGCCGTGCCGGACGCCGAGTGCGTGGTGGTCGGCGGCCCGCCGGCCGAGTTGCTGCCCGCCGACGGCTTCGCCCGCCGGCTCACCGCCCTCGCCGAGGCCTGCGGGGTCGCCGACCGGGTCCGGCTGGTCGGCGCGGTACCCCGGGAGGAGATGGGGGCGTGGTACCGCTCCGCCGACCTGCTCGTCGCCGCCCCCTGGTACGAGCCGTTCGGGCTCACCCCGCTGGAGGCGATGGCGTGCGGCGTGCCGGTGGTCGGCACGAACGTGGGCGGGATCGCCGACAGCGTGGTGGACGGCCTCACCGGCGACCTGGTCCCGCCGCGCGACTCCCGCGCCCTCGGCGCCGCGCTGCGCCGGCTGCTCGCCGACAATGTGCGCCGGTTCGCGTACGCGACGGCGGCGCTGGACCGGGTCCGCAGCCGGTACTCGTGGAAGCGCTGCGCCGAGCAGCTCGGCGCCATCTACGCCACGGTCGCCACCGTCGGCCGGGCCACGCCGGCGGTGGTCTGATGGGTGCCGGGCTGTCCCCCCTCGACCAACACCTGTCCGGGCTGGCCGCCGCGCTGCTGCCGTACCGGCAGGTCGCCGATCGGCTCTCCGGTTGGGGCGCCGAGCTGGCCCGGACCCTGGCCAACGGCGGCCGGCTGCTGGTGGCCGGCAACGGCGGCAGCGCCGCCGAGGCCCAGCACCTCACCGCCGAACTGGTCGGCAAGCTCCGCGACGACCGGCAGCCCCTGTCGGCGATCGCCCTGCACGCCGAGACCTCGGCGGTGACCGCGATCGGCAACGACTACGGCTACGACGAGGTCTTCGCCCGGCAGGTCCGCGCACACGGCCGGAAGAACGACATCCTGCTGCTGATGTCGACCAGCGGCGCCAGCACCAACCTGCTACGCGCGGTGGACGCCGCCCGCCAGACCGGCCTGCGCTGCTGGGCGTTCACCGGCCCGACCCCGAACCCGCTCGCCGAGGCCTGCCACGACGTGCTGGCCGTGCCGTCGCCGGACAGCCAGGTGGTGCAGGAACTGCACCTGGTCTCGCTGCACCTGCTCTGCGAGTACGTCGACGAGGTGCTGCCGGTGGTACGCCAGCTTCCCCGGGCCGCCGCCCCACGCCCGCGCAGCGCCGTGCCCGACCGGCTGCCCGCGGGCGCGGACGGCCGCGAACTGGCCGTGGTCAACGGCTACCCGCGCAACGGCCACGGCCCGAGCGGCGCCGCCCTGAACGGGCACGGCGCGAACGGGCACGGTCCCGACGGGTCCGGGCCGACCGGGCCCCGCCCCGGCCGCCGTGGGTGCCCGTCGTGAGCCGGCCACTGGTGGTCGTCGGCGACGCCCTGCTCGACCGGGACGTCGACGGGAACGTCTCCCGGGTCTGTCCGGACGCGCCGGTGCCGGTGCTCGACGAACGCGCCGCCACCGACCGGCCCGGCGGCGCCGGACTGGCGGCGCTGCTCGCCGCCGCCCAGGGCACCGAGGTGACGCTGGTGACGGCGCTCGCCGACGACGACGCCGGCGCGCGGATCGCCGAGCTGCTCACCACCGCCGGGGTGCGCTTGCGCCCGCTGCGGCTGCCCGGGGAGACGCCGGAGAAGATCCGGCTTCGGGCCGGCGGGCAGACCCTGCTACGGCTGGACCGGGGAGGCGCACCGCAGGCCCCCGGCGCACCGCCGGAGGCGGCGTTGGAGGCGCTGGCTAGGGCTGGCGCGATCCTGGTCAGCGACTACGGTCGGGGGCTGGTCCGACACCCGGCGCTGCGCGCCGCGCTCGCCGACGCCACCGCGCCGGTGGTGTGGGATCCGCACCCGAGGGGGCCGGTCGCCGTACCGGGCGCCCGGCTGGTCACCCCGAACCTCCCGGAACTCCGCCAGCTCACCGGCGACGCCGGGGCCGGCTCCCCGTTGTCGACCGCCACCCGGGCCGGGCACGAGCTGCGACGGCGCTGGCGGGTCGGGGCGGTCGCGGTGACCATGGGGCCGGACGGGGCGGTGCTCTGCCACTCGGGGAGCACCCCGCTGGTGGTGCCGCCGCCGGCCGACGTGACGCATGTCGAGGACACCTGCGGGGCCGGGGACCGGTTCGCCGCCACCGCCGCCACGGCGCTCTCCGCCGGGGCGGTCACCTCGGAGGCGGTGCGGGAGGCCGTCGCCGCGGCGTCGGCGTACGTGGCCGCCGGCGGGGCCGCCGGGCTGGCCCGGGCCGGTCGCGAACCCGCCGCGCGCCGGCCGGCCGCCGCCGAGGATCTCGTCGCCCGGGTACGCGCCGACGGCGGCACGGTGGTCGCCACCGGCGGCTGCTTCGACATCCTGCACGCCGGGCACGTGGCCACCCTCCAGGCCGCCCGCCGGCTCGGTGACTGCCTGGTCGTCTGCCTGAACTCCGACCGCAGCGTCCGGGCGCTGAAGGGTCCGGAGCGCCCGGTGCACACCGAGGCCGACCGGGCCCGGGTGCTGGCCGCGCTGGACTGTGTGGACGCCGTGGTCGTCTTCGACGAGGCCACCCCGGTCACCGCGCTGGCCCGGTTGCGTCCCGACGTCTGGGTCAAGGGCGGCGACTACGCCGGCGACGGGGCCCCCGAACTGCCCGAGGCCGACCTCGTCCACGGCTGGGGCGGCCGGGTGGTGACCGTGCCGTACCTGGCGGGGCGATCCACCACCGCCACCATCACCGCCGCGCGTGCGCGCGGCACCCGACTGGTCAAGGGAGCACGATGAGCAGGGATGTGAACGAAGCGGCGGTACTGGTCACGGGTGGGTCCAGTGGCCTCGGCGCGGCGGTGGTCGCGGCGGTGACCAAGGCGGGCGGGCGGCCGTACGTGCTGGACCGGCACCCTCCCGGCGACGGGGTGCCGTGGGTCGAGTGCGACCTGGCCGACACCCGGGCCGCCGAGGAGGCCACCCGGGACCTCGCCGAACGCCACGGCGGCCTGGACGCGGTGGTGACCGCCGCCGGCATGGACGTGCCCGGCAGGCTCGCCGACGTGCCCCGGGAGACCTGGGAGCGGATCGTCACCGTCGACCTGCTCGGCACCGCCGCGGTGGTCCGCGCCGCCCTGCCCTACCTGGAGGCGGCCCACGGCAACGTCGTCACGGTCGCCTCGACGCTCGGGATCAAGGCGGTCAGCGACGCCACCGCGTACTGCGCGGCGAAGTTCGGGGTGGTCGGCTTCACCCGTGCCCTCGCCGCCGAGCTGGCCGGCCGGGTCGGCGTGACCCTGCTGATCCCCGGCGGGATGCGCACGGCGTTCTTCGACGACCGCGACGAGCAGTACAAGCCGGGCCCGGACGCCAACCTCAACGACCCCGCCGACACCGCCGCGGCGGTCATGTTCGCGCTGTCCCAGCCGCCCGGCTGCGCCGTGCGCGAACTGGTGGTCTGCGCCCAGCGGGAAACGTCCTGGCCGTGATCCTCGTGCTCCGCGCCCTGGGGGTGGGCGATCTGGCGACGGCGGTGCCGGCGCTGCGCGCGCTGCGGGCCGCGTACCCCGGCCAGGAGCTGGCGCTGGTCGCGCCACGCTGGACGGCCCCGCTGGTCGACCTGGTCGGCGGGGTCGACCGGCTGGTCGAGGCGGAGGGGTTGGGCGAGCTGGCCTGGCGCGGTGCGGCACCGGAGCTGGCGGTCAACCTGCACGGGCGCGGCCCGCAGTCGCACCGCATGCTCTCCGGAGCCCGCCCGCGCCGGCTGCTGGCCTTCGCCAACGCCGAGGCCGGTCACCTCGACGGCCCGCGGTGGTTCGCCGAGGAGCACGAGGTCGACCGGTGGTGCCGGCTGCTCGCCTGGTACGGCGTCCCCGCCGACCGTACCGACCTGGCGCTGCGCCGCCCGGCGCCGGGCCGGATGCCGACCGGGGTGAGCGTCGTCCACCCGGGTGCGAAGGCGGCGCAGCGGCGCTGGCCGCCGGCCCGGTTCGCCGAGGTGGCCCGAGCGCTCTCCGACCTGGGCCACCGGGTGGTGGTGACCGGCAGCGTCGGCGAGCGGGACATCGCCGCGCGGGTGGCGGCCCTGGCCGGGTTGCCGGCCGGGGCGGTGCTGGCCGGACGGACCGGCCTCGGCGAGTTGGCCGCGCTGGTCGCCCACGCCCGGCTGGTGGTCAGCGGCGACACCGGCATCGGGCATCTGGCCACCGGGTACGCCACCCCGTCGGTGCTGCTCTTCGGCCCGGTCCCGCCCGCGTGGTGGGGGCCACCGCCGGACCGGCCCTGGCACCAGGCGCTCTGGGTGGGGCCGCGCGAGCCGGCCCGGGCTGGGGTGCACCCGGCGCTGGCCGAGCTGGACGTGCCGGCGGTGCTGGCCGCGGTGGCGCGGGTGGAACGGGCCACGGCGGCCCGGCCCCGGCGGCTGGTCCGTCAGCCGGGCCCGGACGGCGGGCCCACCGGCGCGGTGGACGACGGTCGTGATCCGGCTCGTACCCGACACCCTTTTGTTACCCATCGGTAGCATTCCGTCGTAGGCTGAGGGGATGAGCGGGGAACCGGAGTACACCCAGGAGTTCGTCGACGTCGACCGCGCACGGATCGGCGTACAGGTCTATCCGGAGCCGGCCGGCGTACCCGACGCGCCGGTGGCGGTGATCTGGCCGGCGATGGGGGTACGGGCGCGCTACTACCGACCGTTCGCCGCCGCGCTACGGCAGGCCGGGCTCGCCGTGGCCGTGGCCGACCTGCGCGGCACCGGCGCCAGCACTCCCCGGCCGTCGCGCGCCTGCCGGTACGGCTACCCGGAGCTGGTCACCGATGTCGGCGCGGTCCTCGACGCGCTCAAGCCCCGGCTGGACGGCCGCAGACGGCTGCTGGTCGGGCACTCCCTCGGTGGGCAGGCGGCCCTGCTGCACCTCGCCGTCCGCGGCGCGGACGCGGTCGACGGGCTCGCCCTGCTCGCCGTCGGCGTGCCCTGGTGGCGCAGCTACCCGGGCGTCCGGGGATACGGCGTGCTGGCGTACACCCAGGGGATCGCCGCGGTGTCGGCTGCGCTCGGCGTCTGGCCCGGGTGGGGGTTCGGCGGACGGCAGGCCCGAGGGGTGATCCGCGACTGGGCGCACACCGCGCGCACCGGCCGGTTCCCGGTGCTGGACGGGATGGACGCCGAGGGCGCGGTGCGGCGGCTGACCACGCCGGTGCTCGCGGTGAGCATGGACGACGACCGGTACACCCCACACGCCACGGTCGACCACCTCTGCGCCAAGCTCACCGCCGCACCGGTGACCCGGGCCCGCTACACCGTCGCCGAGGCCGGGGCCCCACTGGACCACTTCGTCTGGGTCCGGGCCGGCGTGCCGCTGGCCCGCCGGGTGGCCGACTTCGCCACCACCCTGACACCCCACGGCTGAGCCCCGCCGGCGGCGGGTCCGGGCGACGGTGCGTAGCCGGGCCGACGATGGGTAAGCCGCTGCGCCCGAACACGGTGGAGGGGGAACAGATGTCCGAACGGCACACCGCGCTACGTTCCATGCACGATCTGGGCCTGGCGGCCTGGTTCGGCGGCTCCCTGATGGGAGCGCTCGGCGTCAACGGGGCGGCGGCGCGGATCAACGACTCGACCCAACGCCTGCCGATCGCCTCGGCCGCCTGGTCCCGGTGGACACCGGTGAACGCGGCGGCGATCGGGGCGCACCTGGCGGGTGCGGTCGGCGAACTCGCCACGGAGAGCCCACGCGTCCTCACCCAGCGCGGGGTGGGGCGGATGAGCGCGGTCAAGACGGCGCTCACCGTCGGCGCGCTGGCGGTGACCGGGTACAGCCGGTTGCTCGGCATGCGGCTGGAGAAGGCCGGCAACCCGCCGGTGGAGGGGATCACCGAACCCAACTACCAGACGCCCGGCGACGTGGCGTCCTGCCAGCGCAGGATGAAGGTGCTGCAGTGGACGATCCCGGCGCTGACCGGGGCGCTGGTGGTGGTCACCTCGTACATGGGTGAGCAGCAGAAGCCGGGGCAGGTGTTCCGGGGCATGCTCGGTCGCGCGGGCGGGATGATGAGCGCGCCGAAGACGATGGGGAAGATCGCCGCGATGGGTACGGCGAAACGCCGGATGGCGATGGCGGGCTGAGGTCGTACCCCGAGCAGGCCGGCGCGGGACCGTCCGTCGTGGTGTCGACGGCGGTCGCCGCGCCGGGGCCGGACGACCGGGACGCACGACGAGCAGCGAGGTGGCCATGACCGGGAACGAGGCAACGACGGGCGGCGGCGAACGCGGACCGCAGTCCGTGGGCCCCTGGGGCACCACGGACGGCTTCGACGCCGACCCGCCCTGGGGCGCGGGTGAGCACGACCCCATGGGTGAGGGGAGCGAGGAGACCGCCGTGCCGGAGGGGCGGCGCGGCGACCGCCGGGCCGGGGATCCGGCGGGCCCGTCGGGGCCGGCCGGGCGGCACGGCTTCGGCCCGGTCGAACCGACGCCGGTGCCGGAGGCGGGGCCGGGCGCCCCGCCCGATCCCGCACCGGCCCGCCGCCCCTTCCCCGACGACACCGCGGGCGGCGACCTGCCCGACAACGCCTGGGAGGCGGACACCGGAATGCGTCCGGAAGGGGTCAACCGGGACTGAGCGATGTTTGGCGGGCCGTGTCCGGGGCAGGAGTTCCGGCATGGCTCCCTGGCATCTGGACGACACGATCACCCTGGCCACTCAGGGGTACGCCTGGCTACCCAACCGGCTCCGCGAAGCCGGCGCCGACGTCTACCGCACCCGGCTGGCCGGGCGGCGGGCGGTGGCGCTGCGCGGGCCCGAGGCGGCCCGCTTCTTCTACGACGAACGGCACGTCCGCCGGCACGGGGCGCTGCCCGAACCGGTGCTCAGCACGCTGTTCGGGCACCGCGCGGTGCACACCCTCGACGGCGACGCGCACCGCGTCCGCAAGGCGCTCTTCACCGGGCTGCTGGGCAACGGCGACGTCGACGGTCTGGCCGCCCGGGCGGAGGCGGCCTGGGACGTCGCCGCGAAGGGCTGGGCCGGGCAGGGCCCGGTGGTGCTCTTCGACGCCGCCGCCGAGGTGCTGACCCGGGCGGTGTGCGACTGGACCGGCGTGCCGGTCGACGACGACGAGCTACCCGGGCTCGCCACCGACCTGGTCACCCTGGTCGACGGCTTCGCCACCGCCGGGCCGCGCCACTTCCGCGCCCGGCGGACCCGTACCCGGCGGGAGGACCAGCTCGCCGACCTCGTCACCCGGGTACGCCGGGGCGAGGCCGACGTGCCGGCCGGCTCCGCGGTGGAGGCGGTGGCCCACCACCGGGACGCCGACGGCGCCGAGCTGGATCCCTGCCTGGCCGCCGTGGAGTTGCTCAACATCCTCCGGCCGACGGTGGCGGTCGCCTGGTTCGTCGCCTTCACCGGGCACGCGCTGCACCGCTGGTCGAGCCACCGGGACCGGCTGGCCGACGGCGACCCGGCCTTCGCCGAGGCGTACGCCCACGAGGTCCGCCGCTTCTACCCGTTCGCGCCGTTCGTCGGCGGGCGGGCGGCAGCCGACCTGAGCTGGGGCGGCGTACGCATCCCGGCCGGCGCGATGGTGCTGCTGGACCTGTACGGGCAGAACCACGACCCACGGCTGTGGCCGGATCCGTACCGCTTCCACCCGCAACGCTTCGTGGGGCGGCAGGTCGGCGAGTTCGACCTGGTGCCGCAGGGCGGCGGCGACCCGCGCACCGGGCACCGCTGCCCGGGCGAGCGGATCACGGTGGCCCTGCTGCGGTCGCTCGCGGTCCGGCTGGCCCGGCTGGACCACCGGCTGCCGGCGCAGGACCTGACCATCCCGCTGCACCGCATCCCGACCCGCCCGACCAGCGGGGTGGTCGTCGAGGTGCGTTGACGCCGAGGCACGAGGACCGGGCGCCGGCGACTTTTCGTCGCCGGCGCCCACACCGTGTCAGGAACCGGTGCCGTCCTCGTCGCCCGCCGGAGCCGGCGGCGGCTCGGCCACCGGCCGTCCCGTCTCGTCCACCACGGCGGGGGCCATGCTGCCGCCGTGCGCCTCCTCCGCCTCGCGGACCCGGCGCTCTCGCGTGTCGTCCGGTACCCCCGGCTGCTGTTCGTACGTCATCGCCGCACCTCCCTGTCGTCCCCTGGCGCGGTACCCGGCCCGCCCGGCGACAAACGACCACGATCACACCTGGGCGGGTCGCGCTGCCGGGGCCACGCCGAGCACCTCGGCCAGCCGGGCCGCGTCGCGCTGGGCCTGCCCCTCGCAGCAGTTGTTGAACAGCACGTGCAGCTCCCGGCTCGTTGCGGCCAGGTCGGTCAGCAGCTCGGCCCAGCGCCGCAGCTCCCCGTCGGAGTACGCGTACCGGAAGCGGTCCTCCTTGCCGCCGTCCGACCAGGACGGGCTGTGCCCGTGGAACCGCACCACCGCCGGCTCGGCGGTGGCGATCATGATCGGCGGCACCGAGGAGGCGTGCCCCTGCGGCATGTCCACACAGACCATGCTCAGCCCGTGGTCGGCCAGGAAGGTCACCGTCTCCGCGGCGGCGGCACCGTCGAACCACGAGCCGTGTCGCAGTTCGACCGCCACCGGCCAGGGCCGGCACCGCTCCGCCAGCTCCACGATCCGCCGCCGGGCGGCCTCGCCGCGCACCAGCCAGGGCGGGAACTGCAGCAGCACCACGCCGAGCCGGGCGGCCGCCGCCAACGGCCGCAGCGCCGCCCTGAACCGACGCCACAGTTCCTCGTATGCCTCCCCGGGCAGGTCACGACGGCGGATCCGGGCCGCGCCGGTCGCCGGCCGCAGGTCCCGGGGCAGCATCGTCACCGGGGTGGGATGCCCGGTGAAGAGGCTGAACGCCTTGACGTCGAAGGTGAACCCGGGCGGGACGGCCTCGGCCCACCCGGCGGTGGTCTCCGGCGCCGGCACCGCGTAGTAGGACGTGTCCACCTCGACCAGTCCGAAGTGGCGCGCGTAGAAACCGAGCCGGTCGGCCGGGGTCCGCGCCGAACGGGGATACCAGCCGGCCCGCAGCAGCGTCTGGTCCGCCCAGGAGGAGGTACCCACACGAATGTCACCCATGTCGTGCCGTCGTACCCGCGGTGGGCGACGCGAGAACCCCGGGACGGGACCGAAACCGCCGGGCCCGCTACCGGGTGGTGGGACGACGGCATCGACCGGGGCGGACGGATCACCCGGGAGGTGAACGCCTGCCCCACACCGCAACCCGTCTGACCAGGGGTGATCCGGGCCACCCAGCCTCCCCGGATGTGACGTCCGGGCCCGTGGCGGCGCTGAGGGCACGAGATGAACGCACACCGCCTGGACCTGGAGACCGTCGAGCGGCTGCTCGACGATCCGGTCGTCGACCCGCGTGACGGGCCGCAGCCGCTGCTGCGGCTCCTCGCGGCGGTCCGCGCCGCGCCGCGCCCCGCCGAGCTGCGCGGGGAGAGCGCCGCGGTGCGCGCGTTCCACGGTGCGCGCGCCGGCGGCCCAGCCGCTGGTGGTCACGCCGGCACACCGGCCTCGACCGACCCGCCCGGCGGACGCCAGCCGGGATGCACGGCCGGCGAAGGCCCCCGTACGGGCTGGTAACGTGCCCCGATGAGTCTGGGGCGTCGACGCGTAATGATGGTCTTCCGCCTGGCGATCGTGGTCGGTGTCCTGGCCGGGATCGTGCTCACCGCGCTCGGTCCGGCCACGGTCACCGGCCTTCTGCCGTACTTCACCATCCAGAGCAACCTGGCGGTGGGCGTCTTCGCGGGGTACGCCGCCTGGCGGGCCTGGCAGGGGCTGCCGGAACCGCCCTCGGCCCTCAAGGGGGCGGTCACCCTCTACATCACCATCACCGGCGTGGTCTACCACCTGGTGCTGGCCAACCCGGCCAGCCCGTTCGCGGTCGCCCAGCCGGACCGGGCGCCGCCCGAGGCGCTGGGCAACCAGTTGCTGCACACCGTGGTGCCACTGCTGGCGGTCACCGACTGGGCGCTGTTCGACCCGCGCGGGCGGCTGCGGGTCCGGCATGCCCTCTGGTGGCTGGGGTTCCCGCTGGCGTACCTCGGTTTCGCCCTGGTGCGCGGGCTGATCGTGGCGAGGTACCCGTACCCGTTCATCGACGCCGGGCAGCTCGGCTACGACGGCGTCGCGATCAGCACGGTCTTCTTCGCCGCGGGGTTCTGGCTGCTCGGTCTGATCTTCGTCGGGGTGGACCGGGGGTTGGCCCGGTGGCCCGGCGTCCGCCCGGTCGTCGGCCCGGCGGCGCCCACGCCGCGCGCCGGAACCGGCGCGCGGGGAACCGACGCCGGTGAGTCCCGGGCCGACGTCGTACCGGACTCGCCGGCCGGCCAGCGGTGACCGTCGGCGGGCTCAGTCGGGCCGGCGAACCCGGTGACCGGGCGTCAGGGTGGGCCGGGCCCGCCCGTACGCGTCGGCCCGGCCCCAGCGCCCCGGGATGTCGAGCAGCTCGATGCGCCCGAGTTCCTCCGGCAACGCCGGGTTGACCAGCAGGTTGTCCCCGCAGGGCCGCAGACCCAGGGCGGTGGCGAGCAGCATCAGCAGCGCCCCGGCGGACCAGGACTGGGGGCGCCCGGCCACCGGCAGCTGGACCGGGTACCGGGTGACCGGGCGCGGGTAACCGGCGATCACCTCCGGCAGCGACCCGCCGAGCAGCCCGGCGACCGCGAAGATCCCGGCGGCGATCCGGGACGCCTCCTCGTCGTGGTGGTACCGCCGCAGCCCAGCGGCGATCAACGAGTTGTCCGAGGGCCAGACCGCGCCGACGTGCGCCCCGACAGGGTTGTACGGCAGCTGGCCCTCGGCCAGGGTCCGCACCCCCCAACCGTTGAACAACGCCGGGGAGAGCAGGTGCCCGGCCACCGCCGCCGCCCGCTCCTCGGTGACGATCCCGCTCCACAACAGGTGGCCGATGTTCGAGGTCAACGTCTCCACCGGCGTGCCGTCCGGCTCCAGGGCCAGCGCGTAGTGCTCCCGCTCCGGCAACCAGAAGTCGCGGTTGAAGCGTTCCTTCAGCGCGGCGGCCTCCCGCTCCAGCCGGTCGGCGTACACCGGGTCGGCCCAGAACTCGCGGGCCAGCCGGGCGCCGCGCAGCTTCGCGTCGTACGCGTAGCCCTGGAGTTCGCACGTCGCCCGGGGCACGGCGGCCTCCCGGCCGTCGCGGTGCACGATCGCGTCCGGCGAGTTCTTCCAGGACTGGTTGGCCAGCCCGGAACGCCGGTTGCGGCACAGGTACCGCAGATACCCGTCGCCGAGCAGGTCGCCGTACTCGTCGATCCAGTCCAGCGCCATCCGGGCGGGGTGACGGAGCTGGCGGACCAGGTCCGCGTCACCGGTCCAGTGCTCATACTCGTCGAGCAGGATCACGAAGAGCGGGGTGGTGTCGGCGGCGCCGAAGTAGACGGCGGTCGGCTGGTCGCCGAAGGCGGCAGACTCGCCGTAGCGCTGTTCGGCGAGGATCTTCCCGGGCTCCTCCTCGTGGAAGTCGTCGAGGCGGGCGCCCTGCCCGAGCGCGAGCAGCCGCAGCGTGGCCGACGCCAACTCGGGGATGAAGGCCAGGGTCTGCAGGCCGGTGACGAGGGCGTCACGCCCGTACAGCGTCATCGCCCAGGGCAGGCCGCCGACCGGCACCCGGTCCGGAAACGACAACGGCCGGTAGCGCAGCGCCGCGAGGTCCGCCAACGCGTTGGTGTAGACGCGGGCCAGGCCGCCGCCCTCCTCGGCCACCAGCAGCGGAGCGTGGTCCAGCCATGCCTGCAGGTCGGCGCGCATGTCGTGGCGGACCTGCCGCCGGTGTGACTCCAGGCTGGATCGCAGGTCATGACCCGCCCCACCCGCGATGATCATGGCGACGTGCAGATCGGTGATCCATTTGCCGCGCGGCGGGACGGTGATCCGGAAGGTGATACCACCCTCGTCGACCTCGCCGGGCGCGGTGCTGGAGACGACGGCTTCCCGGCTGAACCGCTGCCGTTGGTAGCGCAGCCGCAGCACACCATCCGTCGAGGACGCCTCCACGGTCGTCGTCTCCCTCGGCGAGGGGTGGCAGACCTCCGAGATGTCGGCGAAGTCGGTGCCGACGTCCATCCGGACGACGAGGTGGGCCGGTTCCGCCGAGTGGTTCAGGATGGTGAGCCGCTCGTTGAAACTGTCGTTGAGGGACCGGTGCCGGATCACCGACACGTCGGCGTCGACATAGTGGCTGGCCGCGCCGGGCACCAGGAAGAAACGGGTCTCGAAGAGGGTCATGTCGTCGCGGGACAGCGCCTGCAACCGTTCGCCGTCGACGGTGAGCACCCAGCGGGACACGAAGCGGGTGTCGAAGGAGAAGAGGCCGATGGGCGTCCTCGGATCGACCTCCATGTCCCCCTGCGCGTCGCTCACCGCGAAGACGTTGCCGGTGACGACGTGCACCCGTTCCCGCCTCACCGCCGTTCGACCTCCTGCCGGGCGAACTCGCGGGGATGCCGCGCGCCGGGCGGGCCGGGCAGGATCCGCCGCAGCGACAACGCCAGTTGGAGGTCACCGATCACACTCAGCTCGTTGCGCATCAGGGATTCCACCAGGCGTCGTCGCCCGCTGGCCAGTTGGTCGAACGCCTCCCGGTCGCCGCACAGCACCAGGTCGGCGTCCTGCGGGGAGCGGCGCACGTCGACGCGCTGGTTGTGCAGGACCAGATACCAGTGTTCGGTGTGTCCACCCTCGCGCAGGTCGAGCCGGACGGTGCCGCTCACGCTCTCCGGCAGTTCCTGGCGAATGCCGCTGCCCAACTGCTTGAGAAACTCCACCGCCGACGAGGCCATGGCTCCTCCCCCGGTGCGTCGCCGTCTCCTGCCACCCGGTCACCCTGCCTCTGGCGAGGGTGACCGCGGCTCACCCACTGCGGGTGAGATCCGCCGACCGTGGTACGACAGGGTTCGGGAGGCGACATGCGCGGATCGAGCGATCCCCGGCGGGACCGGGTGCTGGCGGCGCTGCTGGCGATCCAGCGGCAGTCCTGGGAACAGGGGGTGACGGCGCACGCCCTGCTCGACCTCGGACGCGACCGGGAGGTGGTGTTGCTCGCCGACGCGGCGGTGACCCGGCAACACCCGGACGGCCGGCTCGGCGACGTCTCCGGCGAGGACGGCGCGGTCAACGGCGCCGCCTGCGGCGAGGCCGTGCGGCACGCCGCCCGCGTCCGTCCCGGCGAACGGTGGACCGAAGCGCTGGACCGGCAGCTCGACTGGCTGCTGGTCAGGGCGCCGCGGGCCGACGACGGGACGCTGTTCCACCTGCTGGGCAACCGGCAGGTCTGGGCGGACAGCGTCTACATGGTGGTCCCGCTGCTCGCCGTCTGCGGCCAGCCCGACCAGGCGGCGGCGCAGGTGAAGGGGCATCGCCGCCGGCTGTACGACCCGGCGACCGGCCTGTACGCCGCCCGGTGGGACGAGGACCGGGGCCGGCGGGAACATCCGCAGCACTGGGGCACCGGCAACGGCTGGGTGGTCGCCGGGATCGCCCGCGCCCTGCGGCTGCTGCCCCGCTGGCCGGACGGGCTGCGGGACGGGCTGGCCCGGCACGCCCGGCAGGTGCTCGACGCCTGCCTGGCGCACCGCCGGCCGGACGGCCTCTTCCATGACGTGCTGGACGACCCGGACAGCCACGTCGAGACCAACGTGGCGCAGATGCTGGCGTACGCGGCGCTGACCGGCGCGACCGACGGGTGGCTGCCGCCGTCGTACGCCGGGACCGGGCGGGACCTGCTCGCCGCCGCCGACCGGCAGGTCGACCCGGACGGGCTGGTCCGGCCGGTGAGCGGGGCGCCGGACTTCACCCGCCCCGGCACCTCCGCCGAGGCGCAGGCGTTCCACCTGCTCGCCCACGCCGCCCTGCGCCGCGCCCGGCTCGTCGCGCCGGCCGGCGACGTCAGCTCGGCCGGATGAGGCCCCGCAGGTAGGCGGCCTGACCGACGTGCTGGAGGTCGTCCTCGGCCACGCTGACCAGCCGTACGCCGAGGGTCACCGGCGGATCCCACGACTCGTCCACCACCCGGTCGAGGTCCGCCGGGGACAGTGCGGCCAGGAAGGCAGCGGTACGCGCCGCCACCGTCTCGTAGTAGTCGACGAGCGCCTCCGCGCTCTCCGGTCGTACCGCCGCGACCTGCTCCGGGGTGTGCCCGTAGCCGGTGTCGTGCGGGTCGGCCGTGCGGCCGAACCGGGCCGCCCACCCGTCGCCGGCCCAGATCTGCGCCTCACCGAGCAGGTCCGCGACGTGGTCGTCCTGGATCCGGGTCAGGTGCCAGACCAGCCAGCCGACCGGGTTGGCGCCGGGCCGGGGCGACCAGCGCAACTCGTCCGGGCTGAGCCCGTCGACCGCTGCCCGCACCAGGTCGGGCAGCCGGCCGTAGAGCTCGGTCAGCAGGCCGTTCACGTCCACGACACTCTCCTCACGCCGTCGATTCCCGGTGTCCAGATACCGCCCCCGCCGGTGGGCAAACCCGGCCGTTAGGGTGATCACGTGGTCGCGGCGCTGGAGCTGTATCTGGACACCGACGCGACACGGCGCATCCGGGTGCTGTGGGACGCGCTGGAGGCCGAGGGGGTGCAGAGCATGCGCTCCCTGCTGGAACGGCGGCACCGGCCGCACGTCTCGTTGGCCGTGGCCCCCCGCTTCGACCCGGATCGGGTCGCCGAGGCGCTGCACGGGACGGTGGTGGCCGCCCCGCTGCGGTTGAACTTCCAGCACGCCGGGCAGTTCGTCGGTCGGGTGCTGTGGCTGGGCATCGCTCCCACCGCGGAACTGCTGGCCCATCACGCGCTGGTGCACGACCGGCTGGCCCGAGCCGGGATCGCCCTGTCGGAGCAGTACCGGCCGGGACGCTGGGTGCCGCACTGCACCCTGTCCATGCGGGTGCCCAACTCGCTGATGGCCGCCGCCGTCCGCCGCTGCCTGGAGATGCTGCCCCTGTCGGCGACGGTCACCGCCGCCGCCCTCACCGACCACGCCCGCGACATCTGCCACCCCCTCCCCTGAC
>NZ_SMKD01000127.1 GCF_004348595.1 Micromonospora sp. KC723 | reverse complement strand
GAGCCGGACCACCT
This sequence comes from Micromonospora sp. KC723, assembly GCF_004348595.1. Classification (GTDB taxonomy): domain Bacteria; phylum Actinomycetota; class Actinomycetes; order Mycobacteriales; family Micromonosporaceae; genus Micromonospora. The sequence goes on along the minus strand of NZ_SMKD01000127.1, from coordinate 16,131 downwards.
CGCCGTCCCCGGCCTCGCCGACGCCGCCACCCCCGACCCTGGCGGCCCGGTACGCGACCGTGGCGACCCGGGTCCTCGGCTACACCGCCGAGGTGGTCATCGACAATCCGGGCGCGGTCGGGGTGGACGACTGGGCGCTCGTCGTCACGCTCGCCCCGGATGCCGCGGTCGGCGGCGTCACCGGGGCGCGGTGGCGGCAGGAGGGGCAGGTCGTCACCTTCACCGGACCGGTCGTGTCGGCCGGCGGCTCACGGACGGTCCGCTTCGACGTCCGTCACCCCGACCTGCTGGTCAAGGCACCCCGGGGTTGCGCCGTGGACGACACACCCTGCACGGGCCTGTGAGACGGCCACCCCGGGCCGAGGGCCGACGGCGTCGTTGACGGGGCGCAGGCGGCCGGTCACGCAAGGGGTGATCCGATCGGCTGCCAGGTACGTACACCCCGGCGGGGGACGTGGAAGGGGAGCGTATGGCGGGGTCGGAGCCGGGCCAGAGTGACCGTGCGGGGGTCGGGGGCACCTCGGGACAGCAACGGCAGCCGGAGATCGAGGTGACGGGAGAACCGGCCCTGCCGGACCTGGTGGTGGCCGGGGGTCCGCCGGTCGACCACCCGTCCTGGCCGCGCGGCGCCCGGCTGCTGGCCGCCGCCGCGGTCGTGGTCCTCGCCCTGGGCGGGCTCGCCGTCACGGCCACCCTGGCGAACACCGACCGGCTCGGCGTCGCCTTCTCCGGTAGCCGACCGGTGACCCCGACCGTCGCGCCGGACGAGCCGGGCGGTTCGGGGGCGGCCCAGTCGGCCGCGTCCGAACGCCTGCTGACCGCGCCGGCGGACGGCCGCCGCCAGGTGACGTTCGAGCTGGTCGACGGGCTGAGCGCGGTCCGGTTGCGCACCGCGGATCTCGGCGGGGACCTCTACCGGATAAGCACCCCGCCCGACTCGACGGTCCGGGCGCGCCCCGACGTCCTCGACGACCGGGTGCGGCTGCGCGTCGCCCAGACCGGCCGCAGGGGTGAGGGAAGCGTGGACGTGGTGCTCAACTCGCGGCTGCTCTGGCGGCTGCGCCTGCTCGGCGGGGTCAGCCGGCATCTGATCGATATGGGCTCCGCCCGGCTGGCCGGGGTGGACCTGATCGGTGGCGCGGCCCGGGTCGACCTGCGGTTGCCGCAGATCGACGGTGCCCTGTCGATCCGGATGAGCGGCGGGGTCAACCAGTTCACCATCCGTGCCCCTGGCCGGCCCCCGGTGCGGGTCCGGGCCGCCGCCGGGGCCGGGGCCGTGGCGATCTACGAGGACCGGCGCGACGGCGTCGGCTCTGGCACGACCATCAGCTCTCCGAACTGGGACCGGGCCACCGATCGTGTCTACGTCGACCTCGTCGCCGGCGCGAACACGGTCACGGTCACCGAGGACTGAGCCGGCGCCCGGGGGCACGGCATAGAGTCGGGCGATGGAGCGTAGCGAATCGTTGCCGGCGCAGACCCGACCCGCCGGTGTGGCTCCGGTCGATCCGGGCAGCGTGCTGCTGCCCGGGCACGATGTGCCGCTGGGGCGATACACCACCGTGCGCCGGCTGCTGCCGCAACGGCAGCGCCGGATGCTCGGGGCCTGGTGCTTCGTCGACCACTTCGGTCCGGACGACGTCGCCGAACGGCCGGGGATGGAGGTGCCACCGCACCCGCACACCGGCCTGCAGACCGTCACCTGGCTGCTCGACGGCGAGATCGTGCACCGCGACAGCCTCGGCAACGCGCAGCCGATCCGTCCCGGTCAGCTCAACGTGATGACCTCCGGACACGGCATCGCGCACTCCGAACGGTCCCCCGCGACCCATCCACCGGTGATGCACGGCGTGCAGCTATGGGTGGCCCTGCCCGACCCGGTGCGGGCCGGCGCCGCCGACTTCGCCCACCACGCCGAGTTGCCCCGGTGGCGGGACGGGGACCTGGACGTCACCCTGCTCGTCGGCGAGCTGGCCGGGGAGGCCTCCCCGGCGGTGACGCACACCCCGCTGCTCGGCGCGCAACTGACGGCCGGTGGACCCGCGCGGGCCACACTGCCGCTGCGGCACGACTTCGAGTACGGCCTGCTGGCCCTCTCCGGCGCGGCGGAGGTCGACGGCGTGGCCCTCACCCCCGGCGCGCTGCTCTACCTCGGCGCCGGGCGGGACCGGCTGGAGTTGGCCGCCGACGCGGGCAGCCGGCTGATGCTGCTCGGCGGGGAGCCGTTCGACGAGCCGCTGGTGATGTGGTGGAACTTCGTGGGCCGCTCGCACGAGGAGGTGGCCACCGCGCGGGCGGACTGGATGGCCGGCCGCCGGTTCGGGACGGTGGCCGACGACCCGGCCCCGCCGCTGGCCGCGCCGGAGATGCCGACGACCCGGCTCAAGGCCCGGGACCGCCGCGGTGGTCTGCACGGTTGACCGGCAGGCGTGCCGGCCGCCGGGGCGGGTAGTCGCCGGCATGACCAGTGTGACCTCCGAGGACCGGAAACGCCTGGTGCGCCGGCTGGCCGGCGACGGCCGGGGCTTCGCCGAACAGTACGGCTTCCGGGTGACCAACAACCCGTCGAGCCTGTTCCAACTGCTCTGCCTGGCGGTGCTGCTGGCTCGCCGGGGCGACTTCCGGCGGGCGCTGGACGCCGCCCACGCCCTGCCCGGCAACGGGTGGGACAGCGCCGCCCGGTTGGCCCGCTCGCGGCACGTCGACCGGGTGCGGGTGCTGCGCGAGGCGGGCCAGCGCGGGGACGTCGCGGCGCTGGCCGACGTGCTCGGCGACCTGGCCCGTACCGTGGTGGAGCGCTACCGGGGCGACCTGCGCCGGTTGCGCGCCATGGCCGGCCACGACCCGGGGCGGGAGCGGGCGCTGCTCACCGCGCTGCCGGGCGTGGACGACCAGGTGGCCGACCTGTTCCTGCGGGAGACCCAGGCGTTGTGGCGCGAGGTGGCCCCGGTCGCCGACCGCCGGGCCCTTGTCGCGGCCCGCCGCCTGGGCCTGGGCCGTTCCGCCGACGACCTGGCCGAGCTGGCCGGCGGTGGCGAGTCGGAGCGGCTGGCCTGGCTGGTCGGCGCGCTCGCCCGGGTGGACCTGGAGCAGCGCTACGCCGAGGTGGCCACGTGAGGCACGGCCCACACTTTGTCGAAAATCAGCCGTACGGATGATGGTTTGTCGTATGGTAGTCGTGGCAGCGATGCCCGCCCGGTTCGGGCGAACGTTTACTGCCCGGCGGCACGCGACCCGGTTCGGGCGCGGAGCCGCGGGGACAGGTACGGTGACGCCCCAGGTCGCGGTTCGCGACCCGGGGCGTCCGCCTGTCCGGGGACGGTGCCCCCGCCCGATCACGCGCTGACGGCACGCACGGATCCGGGCGCGTTGGAAGCGGGCGCGGCGGACGCCCGCCGGCTCAGATGCGGCGCAGGTGCTGCGACACCCGCTGGTGCCTCTCCCGCGCCTGGGCCGCCCGCTGGAACGCGTCGACCTCGGGCGCGGCGTCGATCCCGGCCGACCGGGCCACCTCGTTGCCGTTGGCGTAGTCCACCGGGGGCAACGCCCGCAATGCCTTGAGCACCTCCGGAGGTGCGCCCGCCCGCTCGGCCTCGCGCACGACGTCGTCCTTCTCCGCCGGGTAGTCCAGGCTGGACAGGTAGTGCAGGACGTCGCTGTAACTCGCCATGGCGTGAGCTCCCTCGCCGCCTCGATTTCCGGTCACGACCGGCGGCGGTTACCCGCCCGGACGGGCCTCACGCGCCACCCGGGCCGGAATCTCCCGCCGGCCCGCCGTCCGGGACGCCGTTTCCGTCACCGGACGACGGGTACCCGACCCCTCACGACGCCGAAGGGAGCGCCGATGAACTACGACACCTTCGTCGACCAGGTGGCCCGGCGGACCCGGAGCGACTCGGAGCGGGCGGTGGTGTTGACCCGGGCCACGCTGGAAACCCTCGCCGAGCGGCTGACCGGTGGAGAGGTGCTCGACCTCGCCGTCCAGCTGCCCGCGCCGTTGCGGCTGGTCCTCAAGCCCAGCCCGGGTACGGAGGCGGCCGATCGGTTCGGCGCCGCCGAGTTCCTGGCCCGGGTCGGGCGGCGGGCCGGTGTCGACGAGGCGGCGGCCCGGGACGCGGTGCGGGCGGTCTTCACCACCCTGCGCGAGGCGATCAGCGGCGGCGAGTTCGACGACCTGGTGACGCAACTGCCGCGTGACTACCGTGGCATGGTGGAGCCGGCGTTGGCCCCCGGCGCGACCCTGCTGCGCCCGGCCTGACGCCTGACCGGCGAGTGGTCGGCCGGTGACCCGCCGCAGTGCCGTTGGCCAGGACAAGCAGCCGGTGTGGCCGGTTTGGCAGGCGATCGCGACCTGCCCTAATCTAGACGGCACGAGGGGAGTACTTCCCACGAACCATGCCGGTCAGTACGGCGTGCCCCGGGCACGCCTCGGGTGGTTGCCCACAGAACGTGGGTGAAGGAGACCTCGAACATGGCACGGTGTTCGAGGAGGCTCCATGACGGATGTGTCGTATCTGGCCGCCGATCTCCAGTCGGTCGGCACGCCCACGCTCTGGGCGGTCACCATCGCGGGCGTGCTCGCCCTGTTGGTGCTCGACTTCCTGGTGACCCGCCGGCCGCACGAGGTGTCGGTCCGGGAGGCGCTCGGCTGGTCGGCGTTCTACGTCGCGCTGCCGCTGGCCTTCGGTGTCTGGCTCTGGTCACGCCACGGCTCCCAGCAGGGCATCGAGTACCTCACCGGTTACCTGGTCGAGAAGTCTCTCTCGGTCGACAACCTCTTCGTCTTCATGCTGTTGCTGGCGGCGTTCGCGGTTCCCGCCGCGCTGGCCCAGCGGGTGTTGCTCTACGGCATCGCCGGCGCGCTGGTGCTCCGCGCGGTCTTCATCGCCCTCGGCGCCGCCGCGTTGCAGACCCTGGACTTCGCGTTCCTGCTCTTCGCCGTCATCCTGATCGCCACCGCGGTCAAGCTGCTGCGCGACGCCCTCTCCGGGCACGAGCAGGAGGTCGACATCAACAAGATGCGGTCGGTGCGGCTGCTGCGCAGGTTCATGCCGGTGGTCGACGAGTACCACGGCCCGAAGATGGTCATCCGGCACGACGGCAGGCGGGCGCTCACCCCGATGGCCCTCGTGGTGGTCGCGGTCCTCGCCACCGACGTGGTGTTCGCGGTCGATTCGGTGCCCGCCGTCTACGGCATCACCGAGGACCCGTACCTGGTCTTCGCCACCAACGCCTTCGCCCTGCTCGGCCTGCGCGCGCTCTACTTCGTGCTGCACGCCGCGCTGAGCCGCCTGGTGCACCTCAGCTACGGGCTGGCCGTCATCCTGGCCTTCATCGGGGTCAAACTGGGCCTGCACTGGGCGCACGGGGTCTGGTCCGGGGTGCCGGAGATCCCGACACTGGCCTCCCTCGGCGTCATCATCGGCGTTCTGCTCGTCGTCACGTTCACCAGCCTGCGGGCCACCCGCCACTCGGCCGCCGGTGAGCGCGAGGTCGTCGTCGAGCGGCACTGACACCGCGTCGACCGCCGGTGCCCCGTCCGGGGCACCGGCGGCGGGGCTGCCCGGGAAAGGAGCCCGCCCCCACCGCCGGCGGTGGTAGGACTGACGGGTGGGAATCGTGTCACCGGGGTTCCAGGGGCGGCGTCGCATGAGCGGGCCGGCGCTGCCGCCAGGGCAGTACCTGACCGAGGACTTCCCGGTGCTCTCGGCCGGACCCACGCCGAAGGTGCCGCTGGACGACTGGGAGTTCGTGCTCGGCACGGAAACCGGTGCGGAGTTCCGCTGGACCTGGCCGGAACTGATGGGCCTGCCGCAGGAGACGCCGACGGTGGACATCCACTGCGTCACCCGCTGGTCCAAGCTCGGCACCAGCTGGCAGGGGGTGTCGCTGGACACCCTGCTCGACGGCGTCGACACCGCCGCCCGGTACGCCCTGGTGCACTCGTACGGCGGCTACACCACCAACCTGCCCCTGGACGACCTGCGGGGCGGCCGGGCCTGGGTGGCCCACACGTACGACGGTGTGCCCCTGCCGGCCGAGCACGGCGGCCCGGCCCGGCTGCTGGTGCCGCACCTGTACTTCTGGAAGTCCGCGAAGTGGGTGCGCGGCATCCGGCTGCTCGTCGACGACCAGCCCGGCTTCTGGGAGACCGCGGGCTACCACGACTACGGCGACCCGTGGCGCGAGCAGCGCTACCAGGGCGACTGAGGTGGCCGCGACAACCACCGGTGTTCCGGTGACCGAGCCGCTGACCTGGCGGGTGGCCCGGCTGGTGGGGCGCCGGGCGGAGACGCCGACCGCGCAGACCCTCGTCCTGGACGTGCCGGGGTGGCCGGGGCACCTGCCCGGGCAACACGTCGACGTGCGGCTGACCGCCGAGGACGGCTACCAGGCGGCCCGGTCGTACTCGTTGGCCGGGCCGGCCGACGGCGACCGGATCGCGTTGACCGTGCAGAGGGTCCCCGACGGGGAGGTGTCGCCGTACCTGATCGACGTGTACGCCGAGGGCGACCCGGTGGAGGTGCGGGGCCCGGTCGGCGGCTGGTTCGTCTGGCGGTCGGCCGAGACCGCGCCGGTGCTGCTGGTTGCCGGTGGTTCCGGGGTGGTGCCGCTGATGGCGATGATCCGCGCCCGTCGGGCGGCCGGCAGCCGGGCGCCGTTCCGGCTGGTCTACTCGGCGCGCACCCCGTCCGACGTGTTCTACGCCGACGAGCTGCGCCGCCGCGCCCGAGACGACCAGGGCCTCGACGTGACGTACGTGTACACCCGCGAGGCGCCCGAGGGCTGGCGGGGCGAACCGCACCGGATCGGCCTGGCCGACGTGCACACCCACGGCTGGCCGCCCGAGCTGGAGCCGCTCTGCTACGTCTGCGGACCCACCGGCTTCGTGGAAACCGTGGCGGACCTGCTGGTCGGGCTGGGTCACCAGAGCCGGCGAATCCGTACCGAACGCTTCGGCCCCACCGGCTGAGCGGCGAGGAGGCCCGATGACCGACATGTCGTACCTGGACGGCAACATGCTCGACGGCCCGCTGCGTGAGCTGTTCGCCGTCGACCTGAGCGCCGCCACCGGGCGTTGCCAGTCCTGCGGGATGGTCGCCCCGGTGGCCCGGCTGCACGTCTACTCCCACGCTCCCGGCCTGGTGGCCCGCTGCCCCGCCTGCACCGAGGTGATGCTGCGGCTGGTCCGCGCCCCCGACCGGGCCTGGCTGGACCTGCGCGGCGCCACCTTCCTGCAGGTGCCGATGCCGCTGGAAGGCCGACGGCCCGCTGATCCCGCCGGGACCCGACCCGTGGGCGGCGACCGCCGCGGTGGGCGCGGCGGCACGGGGTGACCGCCACGGCGACCGCCCCGCGCCGCCGGGTGGTCACCGGCCGGGGCCGCGCGACGGGCGGGACTGCCCGCCGAGACGTTCGATCCGCCCCTGCTTCTGCTCGACCCGTCGGCGTTGCCGGGATGTGAGCTGCTTACGCCCGCTCTGCCGCAGGTAGATCGGCTGGCGCTGGTCGTTGGACATCGGCACGGTCATGACGTGTCCCCCTCCCGGGAGTCGGACGGGTGGTGCCACCGTCCACCCTCCGCCGACCCGGGTGAGGCGACCCCACCCGGGCGGTGTGACCGGCGCGAGCGGTCACCGGCGTGCGCCTACTGTCGGCCCCCTCGTCACCTGTCGGGAGTGTGCCCGTGTCGACGGTCCGGCGCCGCGTGACGTTTGCCGGCCCGTTCGGGGGGAACGGCAGCAGACATGACAAAGCCTCGTGTGGTGATCGTGGGGGCCGGGTTCGCCGGTTACCACGCGGCGAAGACGTTGAGCCGGCTGGCCCGCGACCGGGCCGAGATCGTGGTGCTCAACTCCACCGACTACTTCCTGTACCTGCCGCTGCTGCCGGAGGTCGCCGCCGGGGTGGTGGAACCGACCCGGATCTCGGTGCCGCTCGCCGGCACCCTGCCCGGGGTACGGATCATTGTCGGGGAGGCCGACCAGGTCGACCTGCGCAACCGGTGGGTGGGCTTCACCCAGCCCGAGGGGGACCGCGGGCGCATCGCCTACGACCGGTTGGTGCTCTCCGTCGGCAGCGTCAACAAGCTCCTGCCGATCCCTGGCGTCACCGAGTACGCGCACGGCTTCCGGGGCCTGCCCGAGGCGGTCTACCTGCACGACCACGTGGTTCGCCAGATCGAACGGGCGGAGCAGGCCGAGGACCCGGCCGAGCAGCGGGCCCGGGCCACCTTCGTGGTGGTCGGCGCCGGGTACACCGGCACCGAGGTGGCCGCGCACGGGCAGCTCTTCACCGACGCGTTGCGCGCCCAGCGGCCCCGGCTCGCGGTCCGGCCCCGTTGGATGCTGCTCGACGTGGCGCCGCGGCCCCTGCCGGAACTGGACCGACGGATGTCGGAAACCGCCGACCGGGTGCTGCGTCGCCGGGGCGTGGACGTGCGGATGGGCACCTCGGTCGCGGAGGCGACCGCCGACGGGGTGAGGCTCACCGACGGCGACTACGTCCCGACCTGCACGCTGGTCTGGTGCGTCGGGGTACGCCCCGACCCGTTCGTCGCCGAACTGGGTCTGCGCACCGAGAAGGGCCGGTTGGTGACCGACGAGTACCTCAACGTCCCCGGCTTCCCCGAGGTGTACGCCTGCGGCGACGCCGCCGCCGTGCCGGACGTCACCCGCCCCGGGGAGATCTGCACGATGACCGCCCAGCACGCGCAGCGTCAGGGCAAGCTGGCCGCGCACAACATCGCCGCCTCGTACGGGCAGGGCCGGCGCAGGCCGTACCGGCACCACGATCTCGGCTGGGTGGTGGACCTCGGCGGGAAGGACGCGGCGGCGAACCCGCTCAAGGTGTCGCTGTCCGGGCTGCCCGCCAAGGCCGTCACCCGCGGATACCACCTGCTGGCGATGCCGGGCAACCGGGCCCGCGTCGGCGCCGACTGGGTGCTCGACGCGGCGCTGCCCCGCTCGGCCACCCAGCTGGGCCTGGTGCCGGCGCACGCCGTGCCGCTGGAGAGTTCCTCACCGGAGGTGCCGGCCCGCGCCCGGTCCTAGCCGGCGCACACGACGAGACCACGCCGGAACGCCACCGCCCGGCCCCAGCTGTATCGGCTGCGGGGCCGGTCACGGCGGCGTCACCCGGTCAGGCCCTCGTCGCCTGCCGGGCGGGCGCCACCGACGAACGCGGCCAGCGCCGCACCGTGCAGCACCCCGCCCGGCACCGGGTCGGCCGCCACCCGGGTGGCCAGCCGGCCCACCGGCAACCGGCCCGGGCGGTGCGCGGCGGCGAGCACCACGTTGCCGTAGCGGCGGCCCCGCAGCATCCGCCGGTCCGCCACCAGGCACACGTCGGCGAAGATCGCGCCCAGCGTGGCCGCCTGTACCCGGGTGAAGACCAACGGCGGCAGATCGGTGACGTTGACCAGGTAGATCCCGTCGGCGCGCAGCGTCCGGGCCACCTCGGCGACGAACTCCCGGCCCGCCACGTGCCCCGGCATCCGGGCGCCCCGGTAGATGTCGGCCAGCACCAGGTCGTACCCCCGCGACGGGCTCGCGGCCACCGCGTCCCGGGCGTCGGCCACCTCGACGCGTACCTCGGGCGGCAGCGCCGGCAGCCGGCGGAGGACGAGGTCCACCACCGCCGCGTCCCGCTCCACCACCCGCTGCGCCGAGCCGGGACGGGTGGCTGCGACGTACCGGGGCAGGGTCAGCGCGCCGCCGCCGAGGTGCAGCACGTCCCGGGGCACGCCGGGCGGCGCGCTCAGGTCGACCAGCGCCGCCATCCGGCGGATGTACTCGAAGTGCAGGTGGCGGGGGTCGGCGACGTCGACGTACGACTGGGCCACACCCTCGGCGAGCAGGGTGTGGCCGGTCGGCCGGGCCGGGTCGGCAACCAGGTCCAGCAGGTCGTCGGCGGGGCTGTCCATGCGCGGCAGGCTAGCGAAGAGCCCGACCGCCCGCTGGACGGCGCCCCGGGCCGGTGGACGTCGCGACGCACCGGCCCGGCGGCGTCGGCCTAGCCGCCGGCCATACCGGCGCCGGCCTCCTCGATCGCGGCGTCGATCCGGTGGGCCAGGTCGACGTCGGCGGCGGTCACCGCGTCGGCCTGCTGGCTGCGGACGGTGAGCACCGCGCTGTCCGGGTCGGGCCGGCCGATCTGCGGCCCCCGACCGGTGTCGGCGCGTAGCTGGTCGAGCCGGTCGAGTACCCGGTCCAGGTTGCTCGGCGGCAGCTCGATGGTCCGCACCAGCGACCGCCGGTCGCTGGACCAGTACGGCAGGTCGTCGAGGGCGTCGCGCAGTTCCGCCTCGGTCAGCGGCGCGGTGGCGCTCGACGCGCCCACCAGACCTCCACCGACCTCGGCCGGGCCGAGCAGGTCACGCAACCCGTCCGGTACGTCCAGCGACCCGACGAGGTCGCCGTCGTGCGCGGCGAGCGCCGCGAGGGTCGCCTCCGCCTGGTACCGCGCCTGCTCCGGGGAGCGCCCGCTGATCCGGCCCACCTCGGCCAGGAAGCCGGGCAGGTCGCGGTGCCGTTCGATGCCGTCGACCGGCACCACGTCGTGCAGCGACACCGGCACGGCCGCCAGCAGCCGGGCGCGTTCCCGCTCGTCGAGTGCCCAGGCCAGGGCGAGCACGGTGGCCTCGGCGCCGACCTTCGCGGTCCGGAAGTCCACCCCGGCGCGTCGGCTCACCTCGTCGACCAGCTCGCGGTAGCCCATCGGGGTGATCTCCGGCGGGCCCTGGCCGGTGTCCGGGCGGGGCCGTTCGGTGGTCGCCACGGCGGGGGCCGGCGGCGCGGGTCCACCCCGCGTGCTGTCCGGCTTGTGCCGGCCGGCGGGCGGGGGACCGGACCGCTTGCCCCGGTCCAGGCTGGTGAGCTGCTTGGACGCGCTCAGCGTGCTACCCACCTCGCTGGGCTGCCGACCCTGCTCGCGGGCTTGGCGGGCCAGGGCCCGGCGGCGCTGGTTGTCGCCCTCCATCTGCTTGCGCATGGTCGACCTCGCTCCCTGTCGGGTTCACCGTCGCCGCTGGCGTTCCCGTCCGGGCGTGGAAGGTAACGGGTCCGAACCGGCCGCCGGGTTCACTCGCGCCGGGTGAGGGACGCTCACCCGGCCCGGTCGCACGATCGGGTCGACCGGTGGTCTTCCGAGCAACGCGGAAGGGAAGGTCGTCATGAAGAGGATCGTCGAGATCGTTCCCGCCCGTCCCGGCTGGTACGCCCGCTGGCAGGTCACGCCGGAAACCACCCGCTGCTACCCGGTGAGCCTGTGGGCGACGGTCGAGGAGTCCGACGGGTTCGGCCGCGAGGTCGTCGGCATGGACTGCGCGGGCCAGTGGCCCGGATCGGACGACAACGAGGCTGGTGGGAAGTTCGTCCGGTATCTGTTCCAGACGCCCGAGTCGGGTCCGCCGGAGGACGCCGACGTGCCGACCGTGACCGCGCTGCGGGAGAACGGCCCCCGGCTCCAGCCGGTCACCGCCTAGACCCTCCTCCCGGCCCCCGGCCCCTGGTCCCAGGGTCGGGGGCCACCCCGCCCGGGGCTCGGCCACCAGGACCAACCGTCAGGCCGAGGGCGGACCGCGGTGGGACGGGCCGGCCCGGCACGTGCGTCAGGCGGTCGCGGCGGAACGGTCGGGCAGCGTCCCGGAGCCCGTGGCCGTGTTCACCGGCGGTCGCGCCAGCAACCCGGTGATGCCCGTCATGTCGAGGATGGCGTCCAGGAAGCGCGGGGTGGACCGCAGCCGGATGGCGGTGCCGCACTGCTGCCCCTCCCGCCAGGCGTGCACGATCACCGACAGCCCGGTGCTGTCGATGAAGAGCAGCTCGGCGAAGTCGAGCACGATGACCGCCGGGCGTTCGGCGAGCGCCTGGTCGACCTCCGCGCGCAGCGGTCCGGCGGTGGCGAACGCGAGGTCGCCGCTGACCGAGATGACCGGCCTGTCCGGATCTGAGCGGTCGACGGACAGACCCAGCGGAGTCGCCTCGGGCTTCCTCCCAGCGAGCACCACGACCACCTTTCCGCAGGCTGCCGCTCGGGCAGGGACTTCTCGGGATCGTAACAACCCAGGTCCCGTTCCGCTGGGGACGTGTAGCCGGTGCCGACGCCGGCGTGCGGTGGCGGTACCGGGACATCGGCGTAGGGTGGGTGGGGATCGCAACACCCGCCGTCTCCACGCCGATCGCGGGTGTCGACACGAGGAGTGGGGCTCAGCCGGTGACTGCTGCCGACGCCAGGGGTTCCGACCCGGGCGACGGACGGACCCCCGTGTCGAGTACCGCGCGGGCTCCGGTCTGCTCTCCCGGTGCCGCCCGGTCCGCCCCCGCGCCGCCGCCGCTGGCCCCCGGCCACGATCAGGAGCCGGACTGGTTCGAGCTGGTCGGGCACTTCCACGAGGGGCTGATCGTCTGCGACGCCGACGGCGTGGTGCGTCACCTCAGCCCGGTGGCCGAGCGCCTGGTGCCCGAGGTGGTCCGGGGGCGGCCGTTGGTCGCCTCCGGCGTCGCGGGGCTCGGCCGCGACGGCGCCGCGCAGTTCGGCCACCGCGGCCGCCGGCTGCGGGTGCGGCAGATCGCTCTCGCCGGCGCCCGTCGCTGCCACTACGTCGAGGACGTCAGCGAGATCGTCGGGCACGCCGACGCGCTGCTGGCCGAGCGGGCCCGTTCGGCCTTCCTCACCATGGTCGGCGAGAAGCTCGGCAACGCGCCGCACCCGGATCGGGCGGCCGCCGCGGTGGTCAGGCTGGCCGTGCCCACCCTGGCCGAGGTCGCCGTGTTGGTGCTGGCCCCGCGGTGCGGGCGGGCCCGCTGGTGGCGGGCGAGCGCGACCGCCGGTGGGGCGGCAATGGACAGCGGAGCGAGTCCGGTCACCGCGCTGCCCCCGGCGATCGTCGAGGGACTTTCCGGTGCCGAGCCGCACGCCGCCGAGCGGCTGGTCGAGCAGGCGGTGGCGGCGGGCTGGTTGGCGCAGTCGACGGCCCGCCAGGCGGTCGTCCGGGTGGTGCCGGTACCGGGCCGGGATGGCCCGGTAGCCGTGCTGCTGGTCGCCCGGCGCCGTACCTTTCGGTGGGACGACGACGTGGAACTGGTCCGCGCCTTCGCGACCCGGGCCGGTGCGGCGCTGACCACGGCGGTGCTCTACCGCGACCAGGCCGAACTCGCCGACACCCTCCGGGCGAGTCTGCTGCCGGTCGAGCCGGTCGCCGTCGCGGGCGTCCAGTGGGGTACGGCGTACCGGCCGGCCCGGGCGAGCGTGCGCATCGGCGGGGACTTCTACGGGTCGCACCGGCTGCCCGGCGGTGGCGCGGTCTTCTTCCTCGGCGACGTCTCCGGCAAGGGGGTCGAGGCGGCGGTCTTCACCGGCCAGCTCCGGCAGTGCCTCCAGGCGCTGCACCGGGTCGAGGCGAACCCGGGCCGGCTGTTGGCACTGCTCAACGACGCGGTGCTGGAGACCGACGCGGGCCGGGGGCGGTTCGCGACCGTGGTGCTCGGCGTGGTCCACCCCCGGCGGGAGGGTGGTCTTCGCCTGACCTTGGCCGGAGGGGGGCACCTGCCCCCGCTGGTGCTGCGCGCCTCCGGCGAGGTGGAGGCGGTGCCGTTGAGGGGGATGCTGATCGGCGTGGTCCCCGACCCCCGCATCGGCGAGCTGACCGTGCAGCTGGAACCCGGCGAGACCTGCCTGCTGTACAGCGACGGGGTGACCGAGGCGCGTGGCGGGTGCCGCGGTGACGAGCAGTTCGGGCAGGAGCGGCTGGTCGACGCGCTGACCGGCTGCCACGGGGTGGCGGCGCCGGTGCTCGCCGAGCGGATCGAGCAGCTGACCTGCGACTGGCTGGCCCACGGGGACCACGACGACATCGCGGTGCTGGCGCTGCGGGCCACCGGTGCGGCCGCGCGCCCGCGGCGGCACCTGCGTGCCGTACCCGCCTCGGGTGGATCCGTCGGCCCGTGGGGGACACGACCGTGACCGGTGGGGCATGGCCCAGGAGCACTCCGTCACGGCACGGATGGCCGATCGTGGCGCTTCCGTCGCCCGGCGGGCCGCCGCTTATACTTGCTCCACTGCAATGGTTCGCCTGTGGTGCGAGTGAGAGGGACGAACATTGACGTTCACCGTCACGCACAGCCCACGCGACGGCGGCGGGGTATGCCTGCGGCTGGCGGGGGAGCTGGACCTGAGCACCTCGGGTGAGCTCAACGAGACGATTGACCGGCTGGCCACCCAGGGCGAGCGCCACCTGCTGCTCGACCTGTCCGAGCTCACCTTCTGCGACTCCACCGGCATCGCGGCGTTCGTCCGCGGTGACAACCGCGCCTCCGCCGCCGGGGGTTGGCTGCGGCTGACCGGGGCGAGCGGCCGGGTGGACCGCGTGCTCCAGGTCACCGGGCTGGCTGACGTGCTCCGCTACATTCCTGACACGATGGACCCGGCGACGCCGTCACGCCCCTGATCGGCTAGATTGCCCGCCAGCGGGCGACCGGGGCAGGTGGCTGCCCGACCGCCGACACGAGACAGGTGCGAACCGCATGGGTCCAGGCGCTGCGAACCCCGTCCGCATCCTGGTCGTCGATGACGACCCGGGCGACGTCCTGATGATCGAGGAGGCTCTCGAGGACTCGGAGATCGAGAAGGTCATCGACGTGGTGAACGACGGCCAGGAGGCGATGGAGTTCCTCCGCCGCGAGGGGCGGCACACCGAGGCCCGACGGCCGGACGTCATCCTGCTGGACCTGAACATGCCACGGATGGACGGGCGGCAGGTGCTCGGCGAGGTCAAGGGGGACGAGGACCTGCGGACCATCCCGATCGTCGTGCTCACCACCTCCAACGCCGACAACGACATCGTCGGCAGCTACACGTTGCAGGCCAACGCGTACGTGACGAAGCCGATCGATCTGGACGACTTCAACGACGTGGTGCGTCGTATCGACGAGTTCTTCGGCCGGGTTGTCGTGTTGCCCAAACGGGCCTGACCCGCGCCCGGGAAGCCGACCCTCAGTTGCTGAACATTTTTCTCGAACCCCTCCGGTGGTGGTGACCGCACGCCAGGATCGAGCTGGGGAACAGAGATTCCAGCTTCCTGGGGGGCGACAGCATGAGATTCTCCGTCGTTGACACCGGCTACGACTGCCGGCAGGTCGATTCCTGTCTCGACGAGTTGGGTGTCCGGTTGACCCGCCTGGCCGCGCGGGCGGAGGCGGCCGCCGGCACGGGCCGGGAGTGGGACCAGATCCGGCAGGAGGCGACGCTGCTGCGCGGGCTGGTCGACCGGTCGGGGCTGGCCACCGGTGGCGCCCCGGCGTCGGCCCGCCGGGACGCGTCCGCCGTGGAGCGGGAGGCCGCCGAGATGCTGGCGCAGGCCCGCGGTGAGCTCGACGCGGCGCGGGAGGAGGCCCGGCAGGTGCGGGAGCGGGTGTACGCCGAGGCGGTGCGGGCCCGCCGGGAGTTCGAGGCCGCGCTGCACGAGCGTCGCCGCCGCGAGGCGCGGGCGGACGCGATCCTGGCCGGCGTGCCCACGACCGTGGTGCCGGCCGACACGCCGACCGCCGCGGCGGGCGGGGTACCGGCCACCCGGATCGCCACCGGCACCTGCGAGGTGTCGGTGGAGCGACCGGAACCGGGCACCCGGGTGGCCTGAGCGTCGGCTCAGGTCAGCGCCGCGACCACCGCCCGGGCCCGGTCCTCGTGCTTCGCGTACGCGTCGGGAAGGGCGGAGATCTGCACGGCCTGTGCGGCGGCGGTGATGCTCATGTCCTGCCAGCCCGGCACCTCCCGCAGCGCGGCGTAGAACGCCCGGGCGGCGTAGGCGGGGCGCATGAGTTGCGCCACGCTGCCCCAACCGCTGCTCGGACGCTGCTGGAACAACCCGACCGAGTCGTGGTCGGCGCCGCTGCCCTGGTGCGGGTGGTCGAACGACTCGGGCAGCACGTCGCTGGCCAGGTTGTACAGGTTGCTCTCCTGCATGGCGGTGGCGACGGCGACCACCAGGCCCCGTTTCGGCACCCCCATCCCGACGCCCACGTCAACGACCACCTTGGCGTTGTCCATCTGCGTCTGGGTGAGACCGGCGACGGGCCGGGGTCGGGGCGGCTTGCGCGGCTTCGGCCGGTGGGTGGCCGCCGGGCTGGGGGT
>NZ_SMKD01000126.1 GCF_004348595.1 Micromonospora sp. KC723 | reverse complement strand
ACCACCGCCGCCGACGGCAACGACGCCTCGGCAAGCTCACCCCGATAAAGTTTGAGACAATCAACAGGCCCGCACACGCGGCCTGAACCACTCAACCCCGCGAGTCAACCAAACCCGGGGCAGTCCCAATCGCCTCCGCTTCGGCCGCCGACGCAGAACTCTCAGACGGCGCCGCACCGGGCTGCACCGTGGCCGCACCAGCCGGAGTCGTCACACCCAGCGTCGCGGCGGCTAGCACCACCGCACAGGAGCCGCCCACCACCTGCCGTCGCAGGCGCATCCGGCCAGGGGTAGGTTTCAACACTCGATCTCCTCGCATAACCGTGCGCAGAACCGACACAGACATCAGATTCGTCGGGGGTGGCAGAAAGGGCCGGCCGGCTCGATACCGGTAGGGCAGTTTGCGTCGCGTCGGAGTACAGGCGGACTCCAGCCGCGGCTCCTCAGCCAAGAGACCACATCGAACGGCCGAGCAATCCGGCAGGCCGCCGTTCAGGAACCACACGTTGAGACAGGTACCGCAGTCGGTTTCGGGTGGGGAACCAATGTTCCAGCTGCCGAATCACCCGGGTGCTCGGCCCACGAGCAACTGCAGGCTGAACGGTTCGGCCGAAGCCAGTCACCGAAGGCCGCGCGGCGGTGGTCTCCACACGATGCTGCAGGACACTCGAGCACCCAACGTCATGCACCGCATGCACCTCCACCACACCCCCGGCGACCACTCGCCCTGGCCACGGCGACCCTAAAGATGATCACGACCACGTGTAAAGAGGCGTTACAACTTGCCACCACAAACCAGTCAGGTGATCACCGAAAGGACCGCCGGATCACCGACAGTGACGGGCTGTTTGGCTGAGCATCCCCGGCTTCTCAAGCGGCTCGCGACTTCGATGGGCGCTGGCAGAGAGGAGCACGGCGAAGCAGCGCCCGTCCGGAAGGCCCTGGTGGGCTGACGCAGACCGAACCGGGCTACCGGCGTCGGCGCTGGAGAAACCTCTCACTGGCCGGCGGGCAGGCCCGGGATAGGGAACTCCACCTCGCTGCGGATATCCGCGAGTTCCTTGCCCCGGTCGGCCAGACGCTTCTTCGGGCTGAGAAAGGTGACAATGCCGGCGCTGATCTGATCGACCCAGGCGCACATCGTGACGTGATACTCGCCGTCACGGGCGCTACCACACGCGGCAACGCCACCCAACGGTCCAGCCTCGACCGCCCGGACCTCCCTCACCGAGGGGTACAGCCCGAAGATCGTGGTCAGCGTCGCTTCCTCGTCCCGGACGGTGCCGGCGGCTGCACTGACCAGAACGGCGTAGTCGGCGTCGGTCTCACCGTTGTAGACGGCCGCGACCGCCTTCTCATGGCGACGATCATCCACCAGACGATCAAGGACGCTGAAGTTCCTCATCGCGACACCCGTTAGCGACCGGTCGTCGAAGCGAGAGCGATTGCCCAGCCGCATGGGCAACTCAAGCCGGGCGCGCATGCTCAACGCGCTCGCCGAGGGCTGCGCCGACGCGGAGGAAGAGGACGGCACCGAGCGGTGCCCGGAGGAAGCCGAACAGCCGGCAACGGCGCCAACGGCCACCACGACCACGATCCCGCGCGCGGTGGCCCAGCCGCGCCTCACCATGTCCACGTACCCATGCCAACTCCCTCGCCCTGATCACAATCCCGGGGACGATAGCGCAAGGTGAAAATCCGCCGTAGGCCCGCGGCCAGCTCCGCCGGCCCGCCCCACCGCGACAAGCACGCCAGTGCGTCGCCGGTCTGCTCGCGCCACTGGCCGCCATCGGCATGCCTCCGCCGCTTCTACGACCAGTCCGGCGGGGTGTGTGCCGCGTCGCTCAGGACCGGCGCCGCGAGCTGCCGCCCAGGCACGTCCCTGCCGGCCCGCCCCGGCGCGGCACCGCCTATGCACGGTGGGAATGCGCCAGCGGATGTAGGAGCCGGTACCGCGTCCTGCCGCTGGTGCCGAAGGCCTGAAGACGCAGCTGGCGAGTATCGGCTGACGGATCCGTATCAGCAGGCGGCGCTGCATCGATGGGACAGGTGACTTCCCGAGAGAGGAACGCTTCATGGCGACGTCAGGTGTGATCTTCAAACGGTGCGGGTGCCGGGACAACCACGGCCGGCGGCTGGAACAGCGCTGCCCGGACTTGGACGACCGGAACCACGGCACCTGGTACTTCCACTGCTCCGCCAGCAACGTTCTCGGCCGATCCGAACGCGTCCGCCGCGGCGGCTACCCGTCCCAGGCAGCGGCCCGCCGGGCACGGGACGAGTGGCTGGCCGCGACACAGGCGCAGCGCACCGCCAGCGGCTGGACCGTCGAACGGTGGCTGCGGCACTGGCTCGACCAACGCACCCGGATCCGGCCGACCACCCGCCTGCACTACACCCGCGACGTCGAACGCGTCCTGATCCCCCACCTTGGTCGCTACCGCCTCGCCGACCTCGACGCCCGGCTGCTGCGCACCGTCTTCGACCAGATCGCCGCAACCACCAACACCAAAGGACTGCCCCAGTCCGCCTCCGCCATGCAGCACCTACGCACCACCCTGCGCGCCGCGCTCAACCTCGCCGCCAACCACGGCCTGATCGAGAACAACCCCGCCCGGCACATCACCGTCGCCGGCTACCGCAAACCCCACGCCCAGGTCTGGACCGACGACCGCGTCCACGCCTGGCACACCACCGGCGAACACCCCACCGTCGCGGTATGGACCGCCGAGCAGCTCGCCACGTTCCTCGACACCGTCACCGACGATCCGCTGTACGCGTTCTGGTGGCTCACCGCCCTGCGCGGCCTACGCCGCGGCGAAATGTGCGGGCTGCGATGGACCGAGATCGACCTCAACAGCGGCGTGCTCTACGTCGAACGCAACCGCACCACCGCCGGCTACCAGGTCATCGAAGGCGACCCCAAAACCGCAGCCGGCCGCCGCCCGGTCGCCCTCGACAAACGCACCATCCAGATCCTGCGCGAACATCGACAGCGCCAACGAGACCAGCAAGCCCGCCGCCAGGCGACCGGGAAACGCTGGATCGACTCCGGGTACGTTTTCGTCCGCTCCGACGGCAACCCCATCCACCCCGGCTACGCCAGCGGCCGGTTCCGGCTCCTGGTCAAGCGAGCCGCCGTTCCGCCGGTACGGCTGCACGACCTTCGCCATGGCGCCGCGTCCCTCGCCCACGAGGCCGGCGCTGATCTGAAGACCCTGCAGGACATGCTCGGACACTCCAGCATCCTGGTCACCGCCGACACCTACACCAGCGTCCTACCCCTGGCCCAGCGCCGCTGCGCCAACGCCACCGCCCACCTCGTCCTCGCCGCAGCCCACAGCATCCGCGCCAAGATCGCCAAGAAGGGCCGCCGCAACCGCCCCCAATCCCTGCCGGCGGCACATACTCCAGCCCGCAAGGCACCCTCCAAGCGAAAGAAGCCGCAGGTCAAGAACCCACAACAGCCCACGCAGCCAGAGACGTTGATGACACCCGAGTAGCACCCACGTGACACCCGCCGCCCAAACAGGTCGAAGAGCATAAGGGGCCCGAGCCGCGTTTCAGCAGCTCGAGCCCTTTATGATCTTGTGCGCCCGAAGGGACTCGAACCCCTAACCTTCTGATCCGTAGGCTAGTTTTCCTTTGCCTCGGAATCGTCCGAGGTGTTTGAGCCATTGCCGTTGCTGGCCTGGTTCATCATTCCGCCGAGGGCGCTGAGGGTGCTCGCGGCCTTTCCTGCCGGGACCAGCTTGGATGCCGCTTCGACGGCGATGGTGGCCATCTTCTGCTGGTGTTCGGCGGCGGTCTTCATGGCCTCGTTGGCGCGAGCGCCGGCTTCCTTGTCGTTGCTGGCCGCGGCCTCGATGCCCTTGCTCAGCATCTGGCTCATCTCGGCTGCGCCGGCGATGTCCTTGAACAGGTTGGCAGTCGACAGCACCTGCATCGCCGCCTGGGTGGCGGCCGGGTCGGGCAGGGCCGCGATCGTCTGGAACTTAGCTTCGCTTGGGGTGAGCTGGGCGACCTTGACGTCGACTTCCTGGTTGCGGGTGCCGGTGCCGACGGGCGCGATGTCGGTGGGCAGGATCGGGATCGGCGAGTCCTTCCAGTTCCAGAAACGGGTCAGGTCGATCTTCTCGGCGGCGTTGGCGCGGCCGAGGACGGCTTCGGCGAAGACGCCGTTGGTGGCGATGCCGACTTTGGCGGTGACGAGCTTGCCGAGTGTGGTGCTGTCCGCCGACCGCGCCGTGAGCCAGTCCTGCCGCTCCTGTTCGCTGCTGAAGTTCCATCGGAAGCCCAGGTAGTTGCCGGTGGCCGCGACCGGTTTCGGGTCGAGCAGCATGCCGAGCGGGACCGCGTCTCCCTTGCTGCCCGGCGGCAGGTAGGAGTAGTTGGCCAGGATGCGGCTGAGTGTCAGTTCGTCGGCGTTGGCCCAGACCGCTTGGCTGTAGTAGCGGCGGTTGTCGTTGAGATGGTCGAGGACGGCCTGCGGAACCTTGCCGCCGCGCAGGTGGAAGCCGAGCGCGGCGATGTAGGTCCGGCTGCCGGTGCGGACGGTGGAGCCGAGCAGCCCGCAGATGGCCGCTCCGCCGGCGTCCTCGGTCAGGTCGGGTGTGGTCGTGCCGGTGACGGGACCGAAAGTGACGACGCCGGTCTGCAATGTCAGGCGGAGCCCGGCGAGGCTGCCCCGGGCGGCCGTTCCGGTCCAGTAGTCGACGGACAGCAGCTTGTCGCCGGCTCTGAAGTCGTAGGACCCGTGTTGCAGCACACCGGAGCCGCCGGTGTCGCCGCAGCGGTAGGTGTGGCCGGGGATGACGAGCCGGACGCTGCGGATGCCGGCGCTGTCCCACCATACGTCGATCTTGGTGGGCCATCCCGCCTCGGGTGGCGGCGGGTCGTCGAACGCGGTGAGCGCCTCACGTGGCGCGGTCAGCATCCGGACGAGCGCTCCCTTGTCGTTCATCAGCCAGAACTCGCCACCGCCGACTGAGACAATCTTGGCTGGGAATGCCGCGGTCAGGGGCGCGGTCCCGATCTTGCCCGGTGTCCAGGTCGATGATCCGGGTTCGACCATCATGATCTTCTTGTCGCCGGTGACGCCCCAGATGACGCCGTCCGGTGCCGCGGTCAGGCTCACGATGCCGGGAGCGGGGGCCGCCCGCTCGGTCCAGGTCGTGCCGGTTCGTTCGAAGGTCTTGCCGTCCTTGCAGTACCAGACGCGATCGTGGTTGACCACTGCGAGGTCGTCCACGGCTACATCGGTCCTCTTCCAGGCGTTTCCCACCAGCTGGTGAATGTCCGAGGGCCCCCACAGGATGGTGGTGCCGTCGCTGCCGCAGGCGATTGCCGGAGCGGCCGCGCCCTGCGGATGGGTCTGCCACGCCGTTCCGTCGAACATCACGATCATGTTGTCGGACCGGACTCCCCAGACCCTGTCTTTGCCCGGTGCGATCCGTTTCAGGCCGTTGGCGAGCAGGCCGGTGGTGGGCAGGGGATTCCATTGGCGGGCGATGGGATCGAAGCGGACCGGAGTTCCGTCAGTCTTGCGGACGCCGTAGACGCCCATGGTCGACGCCGCGAGGTCGAGCAGGTCGATGCCTTCGAACGACTGATGGGTCGGCGCCTCCGCCGTGCTGCATCCTTCCAGCTTGCGTACGGTGGCCTCGAGCGGGTTGGCGTCGCGGATGCGGGTGGCCCACTCCTTCGGCGCCACGCTCGCCAGCACCTCCTTGTACCGCTGCAGGTTGCTGTGCGTGAAGGAGATTTCCTGCAACGGGATGAACAGGCACCGCTCGGCGGTCACCGGTTTCGTCGTCACCTCGTAGACCTGCACAACCTCGTAATACTGCACCGACAGCGCGTGCATGTGGTTGTAGTTGGTCACCACGCGGGTGGTGACCTGCTCCTTCTCCGACTGTGAGGTCTCCCGGACCACCGTCATGTGGCGGCTGCGGGCCGCGGTCGCCACCTGCTGGGTCCGCGCGCTGATCTGCTGCGCGGCGTCCGAGGCGACTGAGCGGATGCCGGTGGACCGGACGACGTTGGTCGCGAAGCCGCTGTTGGACGAGTTGCTCCAGGTGCCACCGAGGTTCAGGCCGAACAGCGCCACTCCGCCGCCACCGCCCTTGCTGGACGACGTCGACGCCTGCTGCATTGAGGAGGTGCCGTGCTGCTGCTCCTGGGCGATGGTGTTGGCCACCTCGGAGATCGAGCGGTCCTGATCGGTGCGGCTGGTGAGCTGGTCGCGCTCGCTGGTCGCCTCGGTGCCGGTGCCGCGGGTGCGTCGCTCCCAGTCGACGACGGCAACCCGGGTGCTCTCTCCCGGCGCCAGAGCGAGACTGTGCAGCAGGCGGCCCAGCGTCACCCCCTTTACCGCCCAGCTCTGCTCGGTGGTGACGATCATCCCTTCGGCGGGACGGTCGTAGTAGGGCAGGTTCTCTTCGCCGAGGTCGATGGCCCCGGTCAGTTTGCGGACTGGTTTCGCGCCCGGAATGTCGGTCAGCACCACCGACTGGTAGCGGACGATCTCCACCGGGTGGTTGCCACTGGCGGGCAGCAGATCTGCTGGGGTCGCGCCGTCGAGAGGACTGGGCACCGACTGCGTGGCCTTCTGAGCATTTTTAGGTGCGGTCACGGATGATCCTTCCCACAGTATTGACACTCCGAGTGGAGCACCTTCACTCTGTGAACCGATACATAAGTGCGTCAAGAATGCGAACAGCAAGCCCACCGAGGACTGATTTTGAAGGCGCAGGCCAGTGCTGAGAGGTGATCAATGCCATCATGTAGCGCCTAACACACATCGGATTCCGGTCCGATATGCGGCCGTAAACCTGATTAATGCTTGAAACGCCGGAATGGTGGCCGTCAGGACGTAGTTTGCTTAACGGCCACGGTGATCGGCCTGGTCGGCACTTGTTGATGGTGTCCGGACCAACCTGCAGGGGCCAGTGCCGAGTCCGCCGCTGGCGGTGTCGTTGGCGGCTCCGCCTGGGTCAGCCAGGAGACCGCGCGGCCAATCGGATTTCGTCGAAAGAACCGCGTCGGAACTGGAGGGGACCGCTCTTGGAAGTGGATCCTGCCACTTATGCCGGGGAATGCGGAACCGCTGCTCGTCGCTGACCCACCTGCGGTCAGCGACTCAGTCAGGATGACAACCGCAGCAGATCGGTTAATGCGTGTCCATGTCATCCGGGACGCCTTTCTTGAGTTTCCCGCCGTCGACCCGACCGCAGTCACCGCTACAAGCACACAGTTCCCTTGTGCTTGAAGGAGCCTCTGCCGCACATCACAGAATTCCCGTCCAGCGGGCCGCGACATGGCCGGTGGTTGAGTCAACGTGAACATCAGCGGTGGCGGCACCCATCGCACGATGCGCCGGGCGCCGGGTCTTCTTTTCTAAGCACAGGTATCGCATTGGAAGGGGTGATAGCGCATCACCCCTTCCCTGCTTGAGGGGCGAAAAAGCGGGTGAAACTTTCCCAGGAGCGCCTATCGCCTTTGCCTTTTGCCCGGATTCGGCGTGAGGAACAAGGTGAGTACACAGACCGCTAGGGGTGGTTGTCGCAAAGCTGACAGCGACAGCATCTGGGCTTGGCGGTGGCACGCGTCGCGCGGCAAGAACTGGCACTGGATTGACGGATATCATCCCCTCGGTCGACACTGCGCGTGACGACTTGGGCACCGATGGTGCGACAGGGCAGGAGGTGCCGGTCGGGTGCCGGAGAGATATCCGCCCAACAGGGGGCCGGGCTGGCTTGACACGCGGCCGGTGCGCCGACCCGCCGGTGTGGTGGAGGCGTTGATTGCGCCCAAGATCCATGTTCCCGCCGTCCAGCCAGAGTGGGCAGGCCGCCCCAAGTTGCTTGCCGCGCTCAACCACGCCGCCGCGGCTCGGCTGGTGACGGTGATCGCCCCCGCCGGGTATGGCAAGTCGACACTGCTGGCGTTGTGGCACGCCGACCCGGGCCGCCGTCGCGCGCTGGCGGTGCTCGCCGTCGACACACGTGACAACGACCCGGTGTTGTTGTGGTCGGGCATCCTCGCAGCGCTGACCGCGGCGGCGCCGGGGCCGCAGTGGGCGACAGTGGCCCGGCTCCTGCGCCAGACCAACCCGGACATCGACACCGCGGTGCTGCCCGCAATGTGCACGGCGCTGGCGTCGCAGGCGGCTACGACCGGGCTGTGCCTGGCCCTTGATGACTGTCATCTGCTGACCGAACCGGCGTGTCATCGCCAGCTCGCCGCGCTCATCGCGGCGCTGCCCGCCAACTGCCAACTGCTGGTCGCCTCGCGCCGCAACCCACCACTGCGCTTGGCCCGGCTTCGAGCCAGCGGGCGGTTGCTGGAGATCGGCTCCGGCGAGTTGCGCTTCGGCGCTGATGACGCCGCCTGGCTGGCCACCACCGCCAGCGCCGGCACCGAGCTGCCCGCCGACACCGCGCACGCTCTGATCGGGGCCAGCGAAGGCTGGCCCGTCGCGGTGCACCTGGCCGCCCGCGCGATGCGGCACCACGCCGACACGACCACAGTGCTCGCCCAACTGACCGCCCGCCACGGCCACCTCGACGACTACATCACTGAGGAGATCCTCGACGGGCTGTCGCGCGAGCAGGCCGTGGCCCTGGCCCGGACCACGGTCCTGGAGCGGCTCACCACCGGCCTGGCTCACGCGGTGGCCGGCGACGACCTGCCCGATCTCGACGCTCGTCGCCCGAACGGGCTGCTGCTGGTTCCGCTGGATACCACTGGTGAGTGGTTTCGCCACCACCATCTGATTCAGCACGCGTTACGGCGACGATTACATCGCGACGAACCGCACATGCTCTCCAGCCTGCACCGCCGGGCGGCCGCCTGGCTGCGCACGCAAGACCGCACCGAAGACGCCATCGAGCACAGCCTGACCGCCGGCGACACCGCCACCGCCATCACGTCGATCGCCTGCGCCTACATGGCGGCGATCAACACCGGGCGGCGGGCAACCGTACGCGCGTGGCTGGACCGCCTCGGCAACGACACCGTCGCCGCCAGCGCCCCGGCGGCTATCACGGCCGCATGGGTCGCCGCCGTCAGCGGCGACCGCCCAGCCGTCGAACACTGGTTGCGCATCGCGGAACACTGCGGCCACCAAGGCCCGCTACCGGACGGCACGGCATCGGTCCTCTCCGCTGCCGCGCTGGTCCGGGCCGTCTTCGGTTTCGACGGACTCAAACCGATGACCGAGGCCGCGCAGATCGCCGTCGAGCAGGAGACCGACCCCACCAGCCCTTGGTACGCCATGGCCCGTACCGCCCTCGGCTGCGCCCACTACCTCAACGACGAATCACCGGCAGCCATCGAACCCCTTCGCCGCGCGGCGGCCAGCCACGCCGCCACCCCCATGATCCGTACCCTTGCCACCGGAGTGCTCGCGCTCGCCCAACACCATCTGGGCCAGCACGAACAGGCCGCCACCACCGCCGCCGCCGCGCAAGAGCTTGCCGAACACTTCGGCCTGCAACACGCACCCCAGGCCAACATGGCCTACATCGCCCAAGCCGCCGTCGCCGCTCACCAGGGTAAGCGCGACCGCGCCCGAGCACTGCTCGAGCAAATCCTCGCACTACGCCGACGCACCCCCGGGCTGAGCCCCTGGCCCACTCTCTGCGCCTTGACCCAACTCGCCGAGCTACAACTAGACACCGGCGATCACGTCGGCGCCACCGCCTGCATCACCGAGGCCCGCGCCCTCATCGACGAATTACCAGACCCGCACAACCCACCGCTCATACTCCTCGACCGACTCGACCGGCACCCCCGCCGACCCCAACGAGCCACCCGCCAAGCCACCACACTCACCGCCCAAGAACACGCCCTGCTACGGCTGCTACCAGCACCGATGACCCTGCGACAGATCGCGGCACACCGGCGCGTCAGCCTCAACACCATCAAGACCCAGGCCCGCGCCATCTACCGCAAACTCGGCGCCGCCAACCGGGCCGCCGCCGTCACCACCGCCCGCCGCCACGGCCTCATCCCCTGAACCTGTACGGTGCCAGAACTCATCGCACATGTTGTGAGCTGATTTTCTCGGCTCCGCCTGATGACCGTCCCCTCGTGTCCCATGCCAGGGTCGGCCCGTAGCCCACTCCAGGCGGGAGGATCGGCGGCGGACCTTCCGAGTGGGCTGTCGGATGCGTGCTCAGCGCAACGCGGCAACGTCGACCAAGATCTTCGTCAGCTCCTCCGGCGTGTCACGCATGAGGTTGTGTCCGCCGGCAAGAGCATGGGTGGTCCAGCCTGGCTCCACACTGAGCTTCTGGTAGATCGTGGTGAACGGGGACTGGTCGGCCCACCCGGCGGCGTAGACGTAGTCCCGACGGCGGACTTGTCCCCGCAGTCCGGGCGCCGTCGGCCCGGCGGCTCACCGCCTGGATCATGCGACCCGGCCACAGCTCACCGACGACGACCGCACCGACCTCGCCGACACCCGAAGCCGCTGCCCCGACCTCGACACCGTCGCTGACCTCGCCCGCGGGATCGCCGCACTGGTCCGCCACCAAGGCACCGGACAGCACCTCGACGCCTGGATCGACCGCGCACGCCACGGCGGATTCCCCGAAACCCGTGGCTTCGCCGCCGGCTTGGCCAGCGACCGTGACGCCGTTGTCGCCGGCCTCTCCCACCACTGGAGCTCAGGCCCGGTTGAGGGTCAGGTCAACCGCATCAAGACGATCAAGCGACAGATGTACGGCCGCGCGAACCTCGACCTCTTACGCAAACGCGTCCTGACCAACCCGTGAGCTGCCACCAAGATCAGTCACAGCATGTGTGCCAGAGCTGAACTCGGACCCCCTATCGACGGATGAATGGTGACCCCTTCCGGGACTGGCTCGTTTGGCGGGCCGGAGGAAGGGTGTGATCACAGTGGAAGACTGGGCTGAGACCCGCCGCCTTCATCGGGCGGCGCAGATGCCGATCAAGGCGATCGCGCGGATGCTGGGTATCTCGAAGAACACGGTGCGTCGGGCGGTGCGTTCTGATGGGCCGCCAAAGTATCAGCGAGCGTCACCGCCAACTCCCGACGACCTGCCGTCAAGGGCTTGCGGAGGGTTATTCCCCGGGCGGTACGGGGAGGGCGACACCGGTCCGCACCGGCGTACCGAGGTTCGGTGTGCCGTCAGCGTTCCAGGAGACTTTTTGTACCCGGGTGGTACGCGTCGTGCCGCAGCCCTGCGACGCCGAGCTGTTGGCGTGGTAGGCGATCCAGGTCTCGGTGCCATCAGGTGAGGTGAAGAACGAGTGGTGGCCCGGGCCGTAGACCCCGTTCGCGTCGTTGCGCTGGAAGATCGGGTTGGGGAACTTCGTCCAGGAACCGGCGGCCAGGGGGTCGCCGCCCCGGTATTCCAGCATTCCGATCTTGTAGTTCGGTCCGCCGCAGTAGCTGGCCGAGTAGGTCAGAAACGTGCGACCATTGTGTTGCAACAGGAACGACCCTTCGTTGACGGCCCCCTCCTGCCGTTCCCAGGCCAGCGTCGGGGCCGAGATCCGGCTCCCGAACGCGGCGGCTGTCCACGGGTTCGTCATCGGTGCGATGAACAGTGACTGCAACCTGTCCGAGCCGAAGGCCGAAAACGTCATGTACAGGGTGTTGTTCAGCCGGATCGGGGCCGCGTCGATGGCCCAGCCGTTGTTGGGCATCAGGTTGAGGATCCCGCGGGTGGTGTACGGGCCGAGCGGGTCGGCTCCGGCGCTCTCGGCGACATGCGTACGCCGGGGCAGGCCGCCTTGTTCGACGGAGTAGTACAGGTACCACCGGTTGTTGATGAGCTCCAAGTGCGGGGCCCACATCGTGTTCCCGCCGGTACGGACGACTACCTGCTCCGCCGCCGTACGGAGCCCGGCAATCGTAGCTGAGCGGCGCATCACCACGTTGGCGGTCCAGGTCGTGGCGACGTAGTAGTAGAACCCGTTGTGGAACACCAAGGTCGGGTCGGCGCTGTTCGGGGGACCCACCACCGGGTTGGTGAACGTCGGGCCGCCAGCACCGACCTCAAGACGGTCCACATTGGGCAAGCCACTAGACGTGGCCGCCGCCAACCGGATCGTATTGCTGCCCGCATTCGCGTTCACGGTAAGGTTTTTGGTGACCCACGTGCTCCACGCACCGGTGCCCTCGAACGACGGCGTCTGCACCGTGGTCCCGTTGACCGCCAGGCTCGCCGGACGGGTGGCGGTGCCGTTGGCAAACCGGATCCCTAGCGTGACACTGCCGGCCGTGGCAACGTTCACCGTGAACTGCACGGCAGCCCCGGTCGCATTGGTCGCGTTACAAAACCCGCTCCCGGAATACCCGGACCAATTCGAGTCGATCGTTCCCTCACAGGTGGCCGGGGAGGTCTCCGCCTCATACCGCGTTGTCGCGGCCGACGCCTCCGGCAAACCGACAGCCGCCCCGGCGGCGACCACGCTAGCGGCAGCGCCTAGAACAACGCCGGCACGCCAACGAGACCAGCCCGCAAGCCGCTCACTTGTCACGTTCATCCACCTCTCTCTGCTTGTTGCGCTCCTGGTTGACATCGTCGCTACGCATGTGGTGCCGACCGTCCAGCCCCGATGAGGATGGGCCTATGTGACCTCGACTGTTGCTTTCACAGCCGTCATCGTGGCTGCTTTACCGCTGCCGAGGCTGGTGACGTTCGCGGTGCCGTTCACTGTGAAGGTGCCTGGCGTGGCGTAGCTCTCCGGGTTGATGGCACTCCAGGTGACCTTGACGGTCGAGCAGACACCCGTGCGCAGGTCGAGGCTTCTCACGGTTGTGGGGAGCGTGGGAGCCACGCGCCCGCGTCGGGGCAAAGACGTGGCTCTCAACGATGTTCTTGGCGAACGCGTCGTTCCAAACCTTGAACGAGGCCCGCAACGTGCCGTTTGCACCCGACCCGTTCCGAAGACGCTGGTGCCAGCCCACGGCCACACACCGGTGCCCGCGTTGTCGGGTATGTCGTTGATCGTCTTCATGGCGGCCATCGTGTCGTCCCCTGCGACTGCACCGTATAGGTGAAGCCCACCGGATGATTCGGATCTGACAACGCATCGGTGACCCTGCCACTCGACGGCGGAGACATCTCGGCGATGGTGAGCTTCACATCTGGCAGAACCTTTGCGATCTCGACGAGATCGCGCTGCACGACCGCGTAGCTCCCGTGCCAGTCCGGGCCGTCCCCCGGTCGACCATGCCGCTCATGTTGCTTAGGTCACCGGAGAATGTGTTTACCAACGTCATCACCTTCGCGAAAGCCTGGTTTGGGTCACGCACCACCTTGCCGATGGGCGCTCGCTCGATGACCTTGAACGCGAGATGCAGCATGCCCTGAATGTGCGTGCCTCTGGTCGCGTTGACTTGTTTGATCGCGCGGTTCCCGGCATCGACCCGGATCCCGGACGGCGGGACGTGGTCGTCGTCCGCCAGAGCGGCCTGGCGCACTGAGGTTGCCGCGGACGAACGCGGTTCTCCGCGCCTGCCGGGCGCTGCGTGATCACATACCTCCTTGATCATCAGGCGCCTCGGTCCGCGGGTCAGCCCCACCAGGCGTGGCGCGCCTCAGCACTGTGAGCGCTTACATTCATATGTATCAACGAGTGTTACCGCCGGACATCTAATTGTCAACGGACAGACGCCGAGCACCATGGCATAGCCGTCAGGCGGGTAGGCCGAGCCGGGGCGCTCGCGGTCCGAGCGACGCAGCGCCGGCTGCAGGTCCTCGCCGGTTCATTCGACGGGCCTGCGGGACAGCGGCACCGTCGGCCTGTCCACTTCGACCCTTTCGCCGTCCGGCGGCACGCCCGTGCGGCTACTGGCGGAGGCGTTCGCGGTGGTGTATGACGACGGCGAGTCGGACGATGGTGGTCGACCGACCGGTGTGGCTCTTCACGTTGCCGCTGATCGCGTGGCCGCCGGATACGTGCGATCGCGGTCGCTAACACGCTGCTCATGGCCGCCGCCGGCCGTCGACTGGACATGTGAGTGATCCGCCTGAGCGGCGGCGCCACCTGGCGCCAGGTGACCTGGGTCGTCACTGCCGAGGCTGCCCGGGTAGTGGTCGACGGCGCGGTGCTGGGTGGTGGGATTGCCTTCCTGGCCCCGCGCAGCTTTGACCGGTCCGTCAAAGGCGCGCGCTGGCGCGACTCTGGCCAATTCGACGTCGCCCCGGCAGGCCCGGCGCGTCGTGCCGCGCCGGGCCGCCACGGATGGGATCAGCGCAGGTAGCTGACCAAGGAGAGATTGCGTTCGCGGATGCCTTCGACGACCAGGTCGGCCATCCTGCCGGCGCCGTACTCGGAGAAGTGGGTGTTGTCGGTGACGCCGTCGACCGACTGGCGCAGGTACAGCTGGGCGGAGTTGGTTGGGCCCATGGACTCGACCAGGGCCTCGCTCTTGGCGGTCAGGTCGATCACCGGCACGCCCAGCGAGGAGCCGAGGCTGCGCATCTCGGCGGGCAGGTTTACGCCGACGCCGTTGATGTGCCGGGCGGTGGCGTCGAGTTGGTTGCCGTCGAACCGCCGCCGCACCGGTGGGGTGACCAGGACGGGTACGCCGCCCCTGGCGCGCACCTGGTTGATCATCGTGGTGAGGTTACCGCGGAAGGCTGAGGCGGTCGTGGACTTGTCGTTGTGGCCGAACTGGATCAGCACCAGGTCGTTGCTTTTGATCAACGGTCGCATCGTGGGGAACAGTGCCGAGTTGTTCAGGAAGCTGCCCGAGCTTTCGCCCGAGTCGCCGTAATTGGCGACCACCGCGCCGGCGGACACGCGCGTGGGCAGGATCTGCCCCCACCCGGTGTACGGGGCGATCATCTGATCGCACACCGTGGAGTCGCCGGCCAGGTAGGCCACAAGCGGGTTGCCGGCCGGCTGGACGGTCAGCCCTGAAAGCTTGGGCGCGGAACCAGCGAACGTGATGCTCAGGCCGGAGGTGCCGGTGCCACCCTGCCCGGTGGGCTGGCCTTCCGGTTGTCGCACGTTGATGGTGAACACGTACTGCGTGATGGTGCCCGCGGCGGTCGTGACCGCCGGCAGGATCCGCCGGCGGGCCTCCACGGACATTGACGTGTTGCCGGCCGAGGCGCGGTCACCGATCCACGCGGTCACCGTGTAGTTGCCGGGCGATACCCCGAAGTGGCAGGTGATCGGCGAACTGCCGGTGCACTGGGCGGGCCGGCCCGGCGGGGAGACGGTCGCGGAGGGCGAGGGCGAAGCGCCGACCTCGACGTTGAGATAGTCGATGTTGGCCAGGCCGTTCGCGGTGGTCGGGCTCAAATGGATCGTGTTGCTGCCCGCGTTCAGCGACGCGGTCAGAGTCGTCGTCGCCCATGTCGTCCACGCGCCGGTGCCGTTGAACGCGACGCCCGAATGCGTGACGGCGCCGTTGAGGAGCACGTCGGCCGGTCGGTTGGCGGTGGTGCCGTTGGCGTACCGAACGGCGATCGTCGCCGTGCCAGCGGCGGACGCGGTCACGGTGAACTGGGCCGCCGCCCCCGCCCTGCTGTTGCCGTTGCAGAAGCCGCTGCCGGAGTAGCCGGTGTGGTTGGACTCGATGACACCGTCGCATGTGGCCGGCGCCGTTTCGGCCTCGTAGCGAGTCACTGCCGCGGAAGCCACGGCGGCGGTGAGCACCGCGGCACCCGTCACCGCCATGGCCGCGCAGGCGGATAGCAGCGCGGCGCGCTGTCTGCGTGAAAGCATGATGATCTCCAGAGTCGGACGATGACGAGATCCGCTACGGACCTCGATTGCTTACTTGAGATGGGCACCCGCACCAAGCGGGAACGCCGCGCCGTGCACGGCCGAGAGACAACAAGGTCGTTTTCATGGGCAACATTTTTTTATCGATGTGCCGCGCGACGAGCCTGCCGGCGGGGAGCGCGCTGGCTACTCCAGGTAGAAGGTGGCGTCCGCGAGGTCGGCGGCGGTGCTCAACGGCTGCGCATAGAGCGCGTAGTTGTAGTGGCGGAGGTAGCGTCCCGGGGCGCTCATCGACTCGAAGCTCACCGCGGCCGGGTCGGACTGGCCTGCCCGCCGGGTGAAGCTCGCGCCGTTCTTGAACCCTGTCGTGCCGTCGTTCTTGTCCAGCCAGATCTCGTTGTTTCGGTTCCGCAGGTAGTAGCCGGGGTTGCTGGTCGACTCCAGCGACACCGTGCCGCTGCCAGCTAGTGCCTCGTCTTTGAACGTTGATCGTGTAATCCGCTGGTTCTGAGGATGTATCGGGCAGGCTGTCTCCCAACACTTGTGGTGGGAGGTGATGGCCGGTGGGCAGACGGCCGGAGGTGTTCGTCC
>NZ_SMKD01000125.1 GCF_004348595.1 Micromonospora sp. KC723 | reverse complement strand
CCGCGCCCCCGCCCCTCGTGCCGCCCAGCGACCGTTGGCGGCTGCGCGAGCTCCCACCCGGCCGGGGACTGGCCGCCGCGCTGGACGTGCTCTTCGCCCTCGGCGCCCGGCGCGCCGACCCGGCCGAGCCGCTGCGTCGTGGCGGCGGGCGCTGGGTGGGGCGGGAAACCGTCGGGGACGAGCCGGTGGACGTGCTCCAGGCCGCCCTGCCCGCACCGGCCGGGACCGGCCCGGTCACCGGCCCACCCGCCGCACCGGCGGCCGGGGACGGCGACCCCCGTTGGTGGGTCGACCGCGACTCCCGGCTGCGCCGGTGGGAGGGGCACCTGCCGGACCGGACACCGGTCACCGTCGACCTGGACCACCTCGACCGGCCGCCGCTCTGGCCGGTCGACGCGCTGGGCGGCCGTCCCGGACTGCCCCGACCGCTGCTCGACCCGGAGGCCGACCGGCTGGCCCGGGTGCCCGGCCGGCTGCGCACCGCGGCCGGCGCCGCCGTCACCGTGACCGCGCCCCTCGGCACCGCCGCCAACCTGCGCGGCTCCGGCTGGCTGAGTTGGACCGGCCGGGCGGCGTACCTGTCGGTGGCCGAACTGGACACCCTCGGTCGGCACACCCTGCTGCGCCGCCACCCGGGCGGGTTCGCCCGGGCCGAGGTGCCGGTCGGGCCGGGCTCGGGCGGCGTCACCGCGCCCGCCGGTCCACGGCTGCCGCCGCCGGCCGACGCCGGCTGGCGGCGCGGCGTACGCCCCACCGACGACCTCGACCT
Source organism: Micromonospora sp. KC723 (assembly GCF_004348595.1). Classification (GTDB taxonomy): domain Bacteria; phylum Actinomycetota; class Actinomycetes; order Mycobacteriales; family Micromonosporaceae; genus Micromonospora. Next base: position 15,568 of record NZ_SMKD01000125.1, on the reverse strand, counting down.
GCTGGTCGACGCCGCGTTGCGGGCCGCCGCGGCACCGGCCCGCCCGGGTGCCGCGGTGTGGCTGCGGACCGACCGGGTAGGCGGGCGGGTGGTGGACGTCGTCGAGCTACGCGAACAGGGATTACGCCTGCGCTACTGGCTGGACCGGACGGGACTGCCACGCCGGCTGGAGCTGCGTGCCCGTTCCCACGCCTGGGCACAGCTGGACCTCATCCCGGGCGTCGTGCCGGCCGGGGTCGTGCCACCCGCGACCCGGGCACCCGCCGGGAAACCGGCCACCGCGTCCCGCCCGGGCGGCGGGCCGGTCCGGCGCCGGTGACGACCGGTCAGGGTCGCCAACCGGTGCGCACGGCCCACTCCTCCGCCCGCCGGCACTCCTCGGCGAACCAGGGCTCCTTCGCCGTCGTGTACGCGCCGTCGTCCGGGGCCGTCGCGGCCAGCTCCCGCTTCACCCTCTGGTAGGCGACCCGCTGGTCCGCCTCGGCGCGCAGGTGGTCACGGGTCAGCAGGGCGTGCCGCCAACCGGGTGAGCCGGCCACCCGCAGGCGCAGGCTGGCCGGTCGGCCCGGGTCGGCGCTGCCGTGCAGCCGCTCCTCCCACCGCCCGTCGTCCCCCGGTCGGGGGGCGTCCCACCGGTCCCCCGGCACCCGGGGAAAGCCGGCCTCGGCGAGCCGGTCGGCGAGCGGCCCGTCCGCCTCCGCCAGGGACCCGACGGTGAGCTGGATGTCGATGACGTTCCGGGCGGCGAGGCCGGGCACGGCGGTCGAACCGACGTGGTCCAGGCGCGGGTCCGCCGGGGCGGCGGCGTGCCGGATGCGGGCCGCCAGCCGGGCGTACTGCTCGGCCCAGGTCGGGTCCGGCTCGGCGAGCACCACCCGTCCGGGAAGCACGGCACGCCGCTGCCGCACGTTGCGTTCGTACGGCAGCAGCCGGTCCCGCCACAGGGCGTCCACCGCCGCGTACAGGTCGTCCAACGAACCGTCGTTGCGCAACAGCACGTCGGCGACCGCCCGACGCCGGTCGTCGTCGGCCTGCGCCGCGATCCGCCGCCCGGCCTCCGCCGCCGGCATACCCCGGTCGCGTGCCAACCGCTCCAGTCGGGTGGCCACCGCGGTCCGCACGACCACCACGAGGTGGTACGTCGGAGCGAGCCCCACCTCCACCAGCAACGGCACGTCGTTGACGACCACCGCGTCCGGAGCGGCTGCGGCGACCAGCTCGGCGGTGCGGGCACGGACCCGAGGATGGGTGATCGCCTCCAGCCGGCGGCGCGCGTCCTCGTCGCCGAAGACCAGGGCGCCCAGCGCCGCCCGGTCCAGCGCCCCTCCGGCGTCGAGCACCCGGTCGGAGAAGGCAGCGACGATCTCGGCGAGCCCCTCGGTGCCCGGGGCGACCACCTCGCGGGCGATCCGGTCCGCGTCGACGACACACGCGCCCCGCTCGGCCAACCGGGCCGCCACCGCACTCTTGCCGGACCCGATCCCACCGGTCAGTCCCACCATCAGCACGGCATCAGTACACCGGATCATCCGCACACCCCGCCAACCGGACCCGCCCCCGGGACCATCACCTCGTCCCACCGCGTCGAGCCGAGCCCGGCCCATCGCGGCTGGCTGAGGCCGGTCGGGTGGTGGGTGGGGTGGTGCGGACGCGCGAGGGCCCCGCCCCCCGACGACCCGGTGGAACCGGATCGTGGGGACGGGGCCCGTCGTCGTCAGCGGGTCACTTGCCGCCGGCGAGCTTCTCCCGCAGGGCGGCGAGCGCCTCGTCGGTGGCCAGCGTGCCGGCCGGCTCCTCGGCCTGGCGGCTCGGGGCCGCGCTGGTCGAGGTGGTGGTGCCGGTCACGGCCGGGGCCGGGTTGGCAGCGGCCTCGGCGTCGGCGGCACGGGAGTTCTGCACCTGCTTGGTGTGCGCCTCCCAGCGCTGGCGCGCCTCGGCGTACTGCTGCTCCCACGCCTCGCGCTGCTTCTCGTACCCCTCGAGCCACTCGCCCGTCTCCGGGTCGAAGCCCTCCGGGTAGATGTAGTTACCCTCGGCGTCGTAGGTCGCGGCCATGCCGTAGAGGGTCGGGTCGAAGTGCTCCTCGCCCTCGACGAAGCCCTCGTTGGCCTGCTTGAGCGACAGCGAGATGCGGCGACGCTCCAGGTCGATGTCGATGACCTTGACCATGACCTCGGAGCCGACCTGCACGACCTGCTCCGGGATCTCCACGTGACGCTCGGCCAGCTCGGAGATGTGGACCAGGCCCTCGATGCCGTCGTCCACCCGGACGAAGGCGCCGAACGGCACCAGCTTGGTGACCTTACCCGGCACGATCTGCTGGATCGCGTGGGTACGGGCGAACTGCCGCCACGGGTCCTCCTGGGTCGCCTTCAGCGACAGCGAGACCCGCTCGCGGTCCAGGTCGACGTCCAGGACCTCGACCTCGACCTCCTGGCCGACCTCGACGACCTCGGACGGGTGGTCGATGTGCTTCCAGGACAGCTCGGAGACGTGCACCAGGCCGTCCACGCCACCCAGGTCGACGAACGCGCCGAAGTTGACGATCGACGAGACGACGCCCTTGCGGACCTGTCCCTTCTGGAGCTTGTTGAGGAACTCGGTGCGCACCTCGGACTGCGTCTGCTCCAGCCAGGCCCGGCGGGACAGGACCACGTTGTTGCGGTTCTTGTCCAGCTCGATGATCTTGGCCTCGAGCTCACGGCCGACGTACGGCTGCAGGTCACGCACCCGCCGCATCTCGACCAGGGAGGCGGGCAGGAAGCCGCGCAGCCCGATGTCGAGGATGAGGCCACCCTTGACCACCTCGATGACCGAACCGCGGACGACGCCGTCCTCGTCCTTGATCTTCTCGATCGTGCCCCAGGCCCGCTCGTACTGCGCCCGCTTCTTGGAGAGGATCAGACGACCCTCCTTGTCCTCCTTCTGGAGGACAAGCGCCTCGATGTGGTCACCGACCGAGACGACCTCGGCGGGGTCCACGTCGTGCTTGATCGACAACTCCCGAGAGGGAATGACGCCCTCGGTCTTGTAGCCGATGTCGAGCAGGACCTCGTCCCGATCGACCTTGACGACGGTGCCTTCGACAATGTCGCCGTCGTTGAAGTACTTGATGGTCTCGTCGATCGCGGCGAGGAAAGCTTCCTCGGAACCGAGATCGTCGTGGGTGACCCGGGTGGCGCTCGAGGGGGCCTCGATGCTGCTCGTCATGTGGGCGGTTGCTCCGGTCGGATGGGTTGTCACAGCAGGCGTGGTGTCGCGGTGACCTGTCCGCGCCAGCGGATCCGTCGCCGGGCACACCGAACGATCGCCATGAGAAGATCATTAGTGGCTCCGGTGACCGCGCACCTGCTCCCTGCCGAGGCACACGATCCGCGAGCGCGTCGTCTAGCCTACCTGCTGCATTACCACAGCGTGCAAGCCCTCCCGCCTCCTCGCGGACGCGTCAGCTGCGAAAGCGGAGATATCGGCGGGAAAACGCCCCTACTGTCTCGCGCGTCACATCCGCCCCGGGAAAGATAGCGCATTCCCCGGCCCGGCCGCCGCCGTGCGGACGAGGAGGGCCTAGCGTGAGCGGGTGGACGACGACAACCGGGTAGCCCGCCGCCGGGTCGGCGCCGCGGAGACCCGCCGCGCCAACCGTGGCTGGTGGGACGCCGACGCCGACGACTACCAGGCCGAGCACGGCGCGTTCCTGGGCGACGTGGACCTCGTCTGGTGCCCGGAGGGGCTGCGCGAGGCCGACGCCCGGCTGCTCGGCGACGTGGCGGGGCGCCGGGTGCTGGAGGTGGGCTGCGGCGCCGCCGCGTGTGCCCGCTGGTTGGCCACCCAGGGCGCCCGGCCGGTCGCCTTCGACCTGTCCGCCGGCATGTTGCGGCACGCCGCGCGCGCCGGCGGCACCACCGGGGTACGCGTCCCGCTGGTGCAGGCCGACGCCCTCGCGCTGCCCTTCGCCGACGCCACCTTCGACATCGCCTGCACCGCGTTCGGCGCGGTGCCCTTCGTCGACGACTCCGCCGCGCTGATGGCCGAGGTCCACCGGGTGCTGCGCCCGGGCGGCCGGTGGGTCTTCTCGGTGACCCACCCGATGCGCTGGATCTTCCTCGACGACCCGGGCGAGGGCGGGCTCACCGCCGTGCACTCGTACTTCGACCGCTCCCCGTACGTGGAACAGGACGAACACGGCGTGGCCACGTACGTCGAGCAGCACCGCACGCTCGGCGACCGGATCCGCGAACTGGTCGGCGCGGGGTTCCGCCTGGTCGACCTGGTGGAGCCGGAGTGGCCAAAGGGGCACCGGGAGACCTGGGGGCAGTGGAGCCCGCTGCGCGGCCGGCTCTTCCCCGGCACCGCCATCTTCGTCACCGAGAAGCCGGCCGGCTGAGCCATCCGGTACGCAGCCGCCCACCGCTGAGCCACCGCACACCGACGGTTGCCCCGCTGGCCGCGTCGCACCGCGGGTGCGACCGAGTGCCCCGCGCCCGGCGCTAGGCTCACGGCATGAGCGCCGAGCCCGTCCCGACATCACCTGGCCCCTGGTGTCCGGATCCGATGCGGCAGCAGCGTGCGGACTACACGCTGGAGGATCTGCTCGCCCTGCCGGACAACGCCCCCCGCGTCGAACTCGTCGACGGAGTGATCCAGGTGACACCCTCCCCCACCCTGGGCCATCAGGAGATCGCCGGCCTGCTGTGGCTGTGGCTGCGATCCCATGCACCGGCTCAGCTACGAGCCACTCAGTCCGTTGGCGTGGGGCTCAGCCCCAACACCAGCCGACAGCCGGACGTACTACTGTGCCACGCCGGGCTGCCCGCCGACCGGTCCCGGCTGCGGCCGGCGGATGTCGTACTGGCGGTCGAGATCGTCTCCCCGGGGACCCGGCGCGTCGACCGGTTCGCCAAGCCCGGCGAGTACGCCGCCGCCGGCATTCCCTTCTACTGGCGCATCGAACAGGACCCGGTGCACCTCTACGCGTACCGCCTGGGCGACCGAATCGGGCCGGGCGGCGAGCGGCAGTACGAGCTGGTGGCCGACAGCGCGGAGCTGGTCGAGCTGACCGAGCCCTTCGACATCAAGTTGGCGATCGCCGAGATCACCCCCTGACGACCTCCGGCTGATCCCGCCGGAGCCACCCGCCGTGCCCCTGCCGCCGTTTCCCGTCAGACGTTACGGGTACCCGGGCGGCATGGCTGAGAAGGAGTTCCACGAGGGCGACCACGTCTCCTGGGCCAGCCACAGCGGTCGGGCGTACGGGGTCGTCAAGGAGCGGATCACCGAGCGGACGCACGTGCGTGGGCACACCGTCGACGCCTCGCCGGACGACCCGCAGTACCGCATCCGCAACGACCACTCGGGTCGCGACGTGGCCCACCGTCCGGAGGTGCTGCGGCATGAACCGAGGTGACGATCCGCAACAGACCTACCGCGAGTTCACCGACGCGGTGAACATGAAGCCGGGCGAGCTGTCGACGTGGCTGGAAACCGACGAGTCCAAGCAGGTCGGCTGGCACAAGGGCGGGCGCTCCGGTGGCGGCGAGTCGGTCGGCCACGAGTCCGGCCGGCGGATCATCGACCTGCTGCGCCGCAAACGCGACCAGCTCAGCGACGCCGACTACCGGCACATGCGCAAGGTTGTCGGGTACGTCCGGCGGCACATGGCGCAGCGGCCGAGCGGTGACGTCAGCCGGACCCGGTGGCGGTACTCCCTGATGAACTGGGGCCACGACCCCGTCAAGGCCCCGCTCCCACCGCCCGGCGGCCCGTCCCGCAAGGCCCTGGAACGACGGGGCTCCCCACCCGAGGAGCGCCGAGGTCCACGACGCTGACCGATCTTGACCCTGCCACTGACGGCAGGGTCAGACGATCATCGGTATGGACGACGAACAGCAGCAACGCGTGGTCCTGGTCACCGGCGCGGGCACCGGCATCGGCCGAGCCACCGCCCGCGCCTTCGCTGACGCCGGCGCCCGTGTTCTCGCGGTCGGCCGCCGAGCCGCGCCGCTGGCGGAGACCGCCGCCGGCCATCCCCTGATCGCACCGGTCACCGCCGACGTGACCGACCCCGACGCGCCGGACCGGCTGGTCCGCACCGCCCTCGATCGGTTCGGCCGGTTGGATGTCCTGGTCAACAACGCTGGTGTCGCCGGTGCCGGCCCTCTCGCCGAGCTGGACGAGGCGGCGGCCCGACGTCAGCTCGACACGAATCTGGTCGCCCCGATCAGGCTGGCGCACGCCGCGGTCGGACCGCTCACCGCGGGTGGCGGCGTCATCGTCAACGTCACGACGTCCGTCGGCCAGCGGGGGTGGCCGGGTTCCTCGGTGTACGCCGCCGGCAAGGCCGCGTTGGACTCGCTGACCCGCAGCTGGGCGGTGGAGTTGGCCCCGCGCGGCGTGCGGGTGGTCGCGGTGGCGCCCGGCGCGATCGACACGCCCATCGGCGAGCACCAGGGTCTCTCCCCGGACCAGCTGGCCGCAGTACGCCACTGGCAGCTCGACCACACTCCCCTGCGACGAATCGGTCGTCCGCAGGACGTAGCCTGGGCGATCGTGCGGCTCTGCGACCCGGCGGCGGCCTTCGTCACCGGCGTGGTGCTGCCGGTGGACGGCGGGGCGGTGGTCGCCTGACCGAACGGCTGCCGGCGCACGGGCGACGCGTCCTCACCCGGCGGACACCGCGACGTCGCAGGGCGCAGTCGGTCGCCGAGCCGAGGCGGTGGAACGGAGGCGGGCACGTGCGGATCGGCGAGTTGGCCAGGGTGACGGGCTGCACCCCCCGAGCCCTGCGGCACTACGAGGAGCACGGGCTGATCACCTCGGCGCGGGCGGCGAACGGGTACCGCGAGTACGACGAGCGCGAGGTGACCCGGGTTCGTAACATCCGGTACCTGCTCGGTGCCGGGCTGACCCTGGAGGACGTCCTGGTCTTCCTGCCCTGCCTGGACGGGGACGTGGCCGCCGCGCCACCCTCCCCGGCCGGGCTGCGGGTGGGGCGGGAACGGCTCGCCGTGCTCGACGCCCGGATCGCAGCCCAGATGGCGGCCCGGGACCGGCTCGCTGCCGCACTTCGCGACGCCGCCGCGGCCCTCGCCGAGCCGGGCTGCGAGAAACGGCCGGCGTCACCGCCGGCCGTTTCACCCCATCCCGCCGTGCCCGCGAGCGACGCCCACTAGGAGCGTCGTCGGTCAGTGGTCGGCGCTGTTCCAGTCGCGGCCCTCGCCGACGGAGACCTCCAACGGCACGGACAGCGGGTACGCCTCACCCATCTCCCTACGGACCAGCGCCTCCAGGCTCTCCCGCTCGCCCGGCGCGACCTCGAAGACCAGCTCGTCGTGCACCTGCAACAGCATCCGGGAGCGCAGCCCGGCGTCGCGCAGGGCGGTGTCGACGTGCAGCATGGCGACCTTGATGATGTCGGCCGCCGAGCCCTGGATGGGGGCGTTGAGCGCCATCCGCTCGGCCATCTCCCGGCGCTGCCGGTTGTCGCTGACCAGGTCGGGCAGGTACCGGCGGCGACCCAGGATGGTGGAGGTGTAGCCGTCCTGCCGGGCCCGGGCCACCACCTCGTGCAGGTAGTCCCGCACCCCGCCGAAGCCGGCGAAGTAGTTCTCCATCAGCCCGCGCGCCTCCTCGGCGGTGATGCCGAGCTGTTGGGAGAGGCCGAACGCGCTCAGCCCGTACGCCAGGCCGTAGTTCATCGCCTTGATCTTGCGCCGCTGGTCGGCCGTGACCTCCTGCACCGGCACCCCGAACACGGACGAGGCGGTGGCGGCGTGGAAGTCGGCGCCGGAGTTGAAGGCCTGGATCAGCGCGTCGTCCGAGGACAGGTGCGCCATGATCCGCATCTCGATCTGGCTGTAGTCGGCGGTGAGAAGGCATTCGTATCCCTCCCCCACCACGAAGGCCCGCCGGATGCGTCGCCCCTCCTCGGTGCGGATGGGGATGTTCTGCAGGTTGGGCTCGGTGGAGGAGAGCCGGCCGGTCGCGGCGACCGTCTGGTTGAAGGTGGTGTGGATGCGGCCGTCGTCGGAGACCGACTTGAGCAGCCCGTCGACCGTCGACTTCAGCTTGGCGACGTCCCGGTGGCGCAGCAGGTGCTCCAGAACGGGGTGCGGGTTCTGCGCGTAGAGCCACTGGAGGGCGTCGGCGTCGGTGGTGTAGCCGGTCTTGATCTTCTTGGTCTTGGGCAGCCCCAACTCGCCGAAGAGGATCTCCTGGAGCTGCTTGGGCGAACCCAGGTTGAACTCCCGCCCGACCGCCGCGTACGCGCCCTGCGCCGCGGCCTTCACCTCGGCGGCGAAGTGCGCCTCCAGCTCCGACAGGTAGTGCGTGTCGGCGGCGATGCCGGTGCGCTCCATCTCGGCGAGCACCCGCATCAGCGGCAGCTCCACGTCGGCCATCAGCCGGGCGGACTGCTCGCCGTCGCGGGACAACTCGGCGTCGATCGCGTCGGCCAGGTCGAGGGTGGCCCGGGCCTGGAGCATGAGGTTCTGCTCCGCCTCGCCGTCGTTGCCGAGCCCGTCCAGGGTGAGCTGGCCGGTCTCCGGGGTGTCGACGCGCAGCTCCCGATGCAGGTAGCGCAGGGCCAGGTCGGTCAGGTCGTACGAGCGCTGGTCGGGGCGCGCCAGGTAGGCGGCGATCTGGGTGTCGCGGGCGATGCCGTCCAGGGACCATCCGTGCGCGGCGAAGGCGAGCACCGCCGGCTTGCTGTCGTGCAGCACCTTGGGGCGCGCGGCGTCGGCCAGCCAGGCCGCGAGGGCCGCCTCGTCGGCCGGCTCCAGCCCGGTCGGGTCGCACCAGGCCGCCGCCCCGCCGGAGGTCGCCAGCGCCAGGCCGGTCACCGAGGCGGTGTGCCGCCGGTTGGGGCCGGTGTCGAGCTTGACCGCCAGCCCGACCGGGGTGTCGACGAGGGCGTGCGTCTCCAGCCAGCCGGCCAGCGCGCCGGGCGCGGCGAGCACCTCACCGGCCAGCTCGAAGCCCGCCTCGGCCTCCGGCTCCACCGCCTCGAGGTACTGGTAGAGCCGGTCGCGCAGGATGCGGAACTGGAGGGTGTCGAAGACCTGGTGCACGGCCTCCCGGTCCCAGCCCTGCCAGCGGGCGTCCTCCGGGCGGATCGGCAGCTCCAGGTCGGAGACCAGGCAGTTGATCTCGTAGTTGCGGATCACGTCGGCGAGCCGCTCGCGCAGGCTGTCGCCGGCCTTGCCCTTGATCTCGTCGGCCCGGGCGACGACACCCTCCACCCCACCGTAGGTGTTGATCCACTTGGCGGCCGTCTTCGGGCCGACCCCGGGGACGCCCGGCAGGTTGTCGCTGCTCTCGCCGACGAGCGCGGCCAGGTCACGGTAGCGCTCGGGGCCGACGCCGTACTTCGCCTCGACCGCCGCCGGATCCATCCGGGCCAGGTCGGAGACGCCCTTGCGCGGGTAGAGCACGGTGATGTCGGCGCCGACGAGCTGGAACGCGTCCCGGTCGCCCGTGCTGATCAACACCTGCATGCCCTGGTCGCGGGCCTGGCAGGCGAGGGTGGCGATAACGTCGTCGGCCTCGTAGCCCTCCTTCTCGACCACCGGGATCCGCAGCGCGGCGAGGACCTCCTTGACCAGGCTGACCTGCCCCTTGAAGTCGGTCGGGGTCTCGCTGCGGCCGGCCTTGTACTCGGCGTACCTGTCGGTGCGGAAGGACCGGCGGGAGACGTCGAAGGCGACCACGATGTGGGTGGGCTGCTCGTCGCGGAGCACGTTGATCAACATCGAGGTGAAGCCGTAGACCGCGTTGGTCGGCTGCCCCGTCGTGGTGGAGAAGTTCTCCACCGGCAGGGCGAAGAAGGCCCGGTATGCCAGGGAGTGTCCGTCGACGAGAAGCAGGCGCGGCGTCGTAGCTGTCACGGCAGCGACTCTAGTCCGTACCGCCGACAACCCCGGGTGGCGGCACCGTGCCGTCGCCGGAAAGGCCGCGGCCGCCCACCCCGGGAGGGGCGGACGGCCGCGCCGGCACGACGGAGTCAGGCCACGCCGAGGTACGCCTCCTTGACCGCCGGGTCGTGCAGGAGCTCCTGCCCGGAACCCTCCTTCACGATGCGCCCGGTCTCCAGCACGTAGCCCCGGTGCGCCCGGGAGAGCGCCTGCTGGGCGTTCTGCTCCACCAGCAGGATCGTGGTGCCCTGCTGGTTGATCTCCGTGATGATGTCGAAGATCTGCTGGATGACCATCGGGGCGAGACCCATCGACGGCTCGTCCAGCAGCAGCAGCCTCGGCCGGCTCATCAACGCCCGGCCGACCGCCAGCATCTGCTGCTCGCCGCCGGAGAGCGTGCCGCCGGGCTGCTTGCGCCGCTCCCGCAGGCGCGGGAAGAGCTCCAGCACCCGCTCCAGGTCGGCGGCGATGCCGGCGGAGTCCCTCCGGGTGTACGCCCCCATGTCGAGGTTCTCCAGCACCGTCATGCCGGGGAAGATGCCCCGGCCCTCCGGCGCCTGGCAGATGCCCCGCACCACGCGAAGGTCGGCGCGCAGGTTGGTGATGTCCTCGCCGTTGAAGCGGATCTTCCCGCCGGCCACCGGCAGCAGCCCGGAGATACCCCGCATCGTGGTGGTCTTGCCGGCACCGTTCGCGCCGATCAGGGCCACGATCTCACCCTCGTCGACGTGGAGGTCGACCGAGTGCAGCGCCTCGATCCGCCCGTACGCCAGGGTCAGGTTCTCGATCTCAAGCAGCATCGGCGGGCTCCCCCAGGTAGGCCGCGATCACCTTCGGGTTGTCCCGGACCTCGGCCGGCGTCCCCTCGGCGATCTTCTTGCCGAACTCCAGCACCACGATCCGGTCGGTGACCCCCATGACCAGGCGCATGTCGTGCTCGATGAGCAGCACGGTGTAACCCAGGTCGCGGATGCGTCGGATCAGCTGGTTCAGCTCCTCCTTCTCCGCCGGGTTGAACCCGGCGGCCGGCTCGTCCAGGCAGAGCAGCTTCGGCTCGGTGGCCAGCGCCCGGGCGATCTCCAGCCGCCGCTGGTCACCGTAGGGCAGGTTGCGGGCCAACTCGTTGGCCCGGCCCACGATGCCGACGAACTTCAACAGCTCCAGAGCCTTACGCTCGCCAGCCCGCTCCTCCAGGGTGTGCCGGGAGATGCCGAACACCTTGGCGCAGCCGAGTCTGACCTGCTGCCAGATCCGCACCGCCCCGTTGGTCGAGTCGACCACCGGCAGCTCGTGCGGCTTAACCTTCTTGCGGTACAGCCGGAACAACGCCCCCATCACGCTCGTGTGGTGCTGCGAGTCGGTGCCCACCATGACGTTCTCCAGCGCCGTCATCTCGGGGAAGAGACGGATGTTCTGGAACGTCCGGGCGATGCCCATCCGGTTGATCTGGTGCGGTTTGCGGCCGGTCACCTTCTGCCCGGCGAAGCGGACCGCCCCCGAGGTGGGCCGGTACACGCCGGTCATCACATTGAAGCAGGTGGTCTTGCCGGCGCCGTTCGGGCCGATCAGGCCGAGGATCTCCCCCCGGTAGAGGCTGAAGCTGACGTCGTCCAGTGCGGTCACGCCACCGAAGCGCAGCGTCACGTGGTCGACGTCGAGCAGCACCTCCCGCTGCCGTGGGACGGGCCCGCTGCTCCTGATCTCGTCAAGATCCGGGGTCTCTTCGGACGTCACGTCCGGGTTCTGGTCAGACACTGGCCGGCACCTCCTCAGCGCGGTCCTTGAGCTCGCGGGCCCGGCGCCGACTCGGGATCAGACCCTGCGGGCGCAGCAGCATGACCAGCACCAACGCCAGGCCGAAGACCAGGAACCGCCACTCGGCGAAGTCCCGGAACCGCTCCGGCAGGTACGCCAGCAGGAAGGCGCCCAACGCCACGCCGGCCATGTTGCCGGCGCCGCCGACCACCACCATCGCGACGAACAGGATGGACAGCTGCGCGTTGAACTGGTTCGGCTCGATGAAGCCCTGCCGGCTGGCGAAGAGCGCGCCGGAGATCCCGCCGAGCGCGGCGCCGATGGCGAACGCCCACAACTTGTACTTGAACGGGTACACGCCCATCACCGCCGCGGCGTCCTCGTCCTCGCGTACCGCCAGCCAGGCCCGCCCGACCCGGCTGTTCTCCAGCCGGCGCACCGCCAGGACCAGCAGCAGCACCACGGTCAGCGCCAGCCAGTACCACGGTTTGGCGTCGATCAGGCCGAAGACCTGGTTGTCCGCGGACGGGGCACCCTCCGGGCCAGGGATCGCCGCCACACCGTGCGGCCCTCCCGACCAGCTGACGTTGCGGACCACGATCCGGATGATCTCGCCGAAGCCGAGGGTGACGATGGCCAGGTAGTCACCGCGCAACCGCAGCGTCGGCCAGCCCAGCAGCACACCGGAGATCATCGCGATCGCGATCGCGATCGGGATACAGATCGCCCAGGCCACCGCCCAACCCTGGGGCAGGTCGAAGCGCTCCTGCAGCGCCTTGACCACCGGTGACTGGGTCGAGCCGAACAGTGCCACGCTGTACGCGCCGACGGCGAAGAAGCCGACGTAGCCCAGGTCCAGCAGGCCGGCCAGACCGATCACGACGTTCAGACCGATGGCGATCAGAACGTACACCGCGCAGACGAAGAGCACGCCCGCCCAGTTGTTGCCGCCCTCGATCGAGTCGGTCCGCAGCCACGTCAGGCCCGGGATGCCGAGCAGCGGCAGGTAGTAGAGGAACGCCACGAAGGCCAGGAAGGCCAGCCCCCGCTGCCACTTCGGCAGCGCCCGGAACCGGTCGCCGATGCCGCCGGTGGCGTCGCTCAGGCCGTTCAGCAGCCGTTTGCGAGAAGTCGTGGTGGTCATGCGCGTGCCCTCCCCAGAGACTCACCGAGCAGGCCGGTCGGGCGGAACAACAGGACGACGACCAGCACCACGAAGGCCGCCACGTCCTCCCAGTTGGATTGGGTCAGCGTCGCCGCGTACACCTCGACGACGCCGAGCAGCAGGCCGCCGAGCAGCGCGCCGCGCAGGTTGCCGATGCCGCCGAGCACGGCCGCGGTGAACGCCTTCAGTCCGAGCAGGAAGCCGACGTTGAACCGCGTGTTGCCGTAGCGCAGGGCGTACAGCAGGGCAGCGGCCCCGGCCAGCAGACCGCCGAGCAGGAAGATCAGGGCGATCACGCGGTCCTTGTTGACGCCCATCAGCGCGGCGGTGTCCGGGTTCTGCGCCACCGCCCGCACGCCCCGGCCGTACCGGGTGCGGTTGATGAACACGTCGAGCCCGGCCATCATGACCAGAGCGGCGACCACCGTGATGATCTGGGTGTTCGTCACGTCGGTGCCGCCGATGGAGAACACCACGTCGCGTTCCAGCACCGTCGGTATGCCGACGACCAGCCGGCCCTGCCAGAGACCGAACGCCTCGGACATCACCAGGGACAGCCCGATCGCCGTGATCAGGAAGATCAGTGGCGGCGCGTTCATCCGCCGCAACCGCCGGTACGCGATGCGTTCGACCGCGACCGCGGTCAGGCCGGAGGCGAGCGCCGCGGCGAGCAGACCCGCGGCGAGGAGCAGGAGCAGGGTGCCCAGCGGCGGGGAGTCGGTGGCACCGAGCAGGCTCCACACCCCCACCACGGTGAAGGTGCCCACCATGAACACCTCGGAGTGGGCGAAGTTGATCAGCTTCAGCACCCCGTAGACCAGCGTGTAGCCCAGTGCGACGAGGGCGTAGATCGAGCCCTTCGCCAGACCGTCCACCGTGTGCTGACCCAGATGCCCGAAGAGTTCATCGAAGTTCACGGAATCTCCTCATTGACCGCGTACGGCCGGGAGCCGACAGCTCCCGGCCGCACCTCGGACTCTGGCTCAGCTGAGCTTGATCTCTTCCTTCGGCGTGATCTGGCCGCCCTTGATCTCGTAGGCCCAGATGACGACCTTGGACTTCTCCACGTCACCGCTCGCGTCGAACTTGACGTACTTGGACACGCCCTGCTTGTCGTACGAGTCCACCCACTCCATCAGGTCCTTGCGGCTGCTCTTGCCGGCCTTGAAGCCGTCGAGCAGCACGTTCGCCCCGTCGAAGCCCTCCGCGCCGTAGGAACCCGGCGCCTGGCCGTACTCCTTCTGGTAGTCGGCGGAGAAGGTGCCGCCGGCCTCGGCGGCCGGGAGGCACGGGCAGGTCACGATCGCGCCCTCGGCGGCCGCACCGGCACCGGCCGGGAAGCCCGGGTCGTAGAGACCGTCGAAGCCGAGGAACTTGGCGGTGATTCCCGCAGCGCGGGCCTGCTTGAGCAGCGGGGCCGCCTCGTTGGTGTAGCCGCCGTAGGCGATCGCGTCCGCACCCGACGACTTGATCTTCGAGATGGTGGCGTCGAAGTTGGTCTGGTCGGTCTGCACCTTGTCGCTGTCGACGACCACGGTGCCGAGACCCTTCTTGACCTCGTCGATGATGCCCTGGCCGTAGGGGGTGCCGTCGTCGATGACGAAGACCTTGCTCGGCTTGAGGCTGTTCTTCAGGTACGCCACGGCCGCCGCGCCCTGGGTGCCGTCGTTGCCGACCACCCGGTGGAACGCCTTGTTGCCGGTCGCGGTCAGCTCGGTGGCGGTGGCCGACGGGCTCACCATCACCAGACCGGCCGCCTCGTAGATCGGCATGGTCGCCTTGGTCTCACCGGAGAAGTGACCGCCGATGACCGCCACGAACGACTGGTCCTGCGCGACCTGGTTCGCCACCGGCGTCGCCTGCGTGGGGTCACCGGTCGTGTCGAACTCCTTGAGCTCGACCTTGCAGTCCGGGTTCTTCTCGGTGAACTGCTTGAAAGCCAGCTTCGCACCGTTCAGCGACGGCAGCACCAGACCGGCGTTCGGGCCGGTGAAGGCACCGAAGATGGCGACCTTGCCGCCGCACTTGCCGTCACCGCCGGCCTCGTTGCTACCGCCGCCAGCATCCTGGCAACCGGCCGCGACGACCATGGTCGCCGCCAGCCCCACAGCGCCGAGCGCCCGTACGTAGTTACGCCTCACGGCTTCCTGACCTCCTCCAGATCGCAGGCACGGCGTACCGGCCACGGCAGCGGCGTACCCGCTACACTGCCGCTGGCCGGCAAAAAACCGCACACCCGCGTTACGGCTCGTGATGGCGGAGCGTACTGGAGCGGTATTTGGCTCCGGAAGGCCTGGCAGAGAGGCTTGCCAAAACGTTACGAACAAGAGCGTCGGTGCCGTCCCAACCGTCACACCCGCCGCTCATCGATCGGCAACCGGCGCCCGGAACAGCCGACCGGACCGTCCGTCATCGACGAGGAACCACAGCTCGTCGCCCACCCCGAGCACCGCCACCGCCCGCTCCGCGCCCCAGGGCGCGGGCACCGGGGGCGTCACCGGCCGCCAGCTTTCCCCGCCGTCGGCGGACCGCCACAGCGCGTGGCTGAACCCGTCGGTCGTCGCCGCCCAGACCGCGCCCCCGGCCACCACCAGACCTCGCACTCCCGGAATCCCGTCGGGCCGGCCGCGACCGAACGCGCCCGCCGACGTCCACCGGCCGGCCGCGTCCGCCCGCCAGCCACCGAACGCACGCCCCCGCAGCCCCACCGCCAGCGGCCGGCCCTCCCAGAGCGTCACCC
>NZ_SMKD01000124.1 GCF_004348595.1 Micromonospora sp. KC723 | reverse complement strand
GCCCCGCCCCGGCTGGCAGCCTTGCTCACCGCGACCGCCATGGCCGTCGCCGCCGCCACGGCCGGGCCACTGCCCGTCGTCGCCACCACCAGCGCCACCACCGCCGACCCCGTCCCCACCGTCGTGGTGGCACCCGACCCGTCCTACCGCCAGCCGACCTGGGAAGGCTGGGGCACGAGCCTGGTCTGGTTCGCCAACGCCACCGGCGGCTACCCCGACGAGATCCGCGACCACCTCGTCGACCTGCTCTTCGGCGAGGACGGGCTGCGGCTGAACATGGCCCGGTACAACATCGGCGGCGGCAACGCCCCCGACGTGCGGACCGACTACATGAAGGCCGGCGCCACGATGCCCGGTTTCTGGCAGGCTCCCGCCGGCACCACCCGCACCGACGTCGACTGGTGGGACCCGGACAACCCCGGGCACTGGAACTGGGAGGCCGACGCCAACCAGCGCTGGTGGGTGGACCAGATCAAGGACCGGGTCGACACGTGGGAGGCGTTCAGCAACTCCCCGCCGTACTTCCAGACCGTCAGCGGCTACGTCTCCGGCGGCTTCAACTCCAGTGCCGACCAGATCCGCGCCGACCGCGTCGACGACTTCGCCACCTACCTGGTCCGGGTCACCGAGCACCTGGAGGCCGCGCACGGCATCCGGTTCGACACCATCGAACCGCTCAACGAGCCCAACACCTCCTACTGGGGCACCCAGCTCGGCCCGGACGGACAGCCCACCGGCGGCCGGCAGGAGGGCGCCCACGCCTCCCCGGCCCTGCAACAACAGGTGATCCTGGCGCTGGCTCGCCGGCTGGAGAACGCGCGGACGCGGGCACGGATCGCCGCCATGGACGAGACGAACCCCGGCACCTTCGTCACCAACTGGAACGGCTACAGCGCCGAGACCCGCGCGGCCGTCGACCAGCTCAACGTGCACACCTACGGCACCGGTCAGCGCACCTCCGCCCGCGACATCGCCAAGGGCGTCGACAAGCCGCTGTGGATGAGCGAGGTCGACGGCACCTGGGGCACCGGGCAGAGCTTCACCAGCATGGACCCCGGCCTCGGCATCGCCGAGCGCATCGTCAACGACGTCCGCGAACTCGAACCCTCCGCGTGGATGCTGTGGCAGCCCATCGAGGACTACCACCCGCAACACGCGGGGAACAAGAACTGGGGCGCGGTCCAGATCCCGTTCGACTGCACCGCCCAGGACACCCGGCAGAGCTGCCCCGCCCGGCTCAACACCAAGTTCCACACCCTGCGCAACTTCACGCACTTCATCCGGCCCGGTGACCACGTCGTCAAGGTGAACGACACCGCCAGCCTCGCCGCCGTGTCGGCCAACGGCAGGGCCGCGACCGTCGTGCACGTCAACAGCTCCGACACCGGCCGCCACGTCACCCTCGACCTGTCCCGGTTCGGGCACGTCGCGCCGGAGGCGACCGTCACGCCGGTCGTCACCGACGCCTCCGGCGCCCTGGTGCGCCACGAGCCCGTCCGGGTCGGGAAGAAGTCCGCCGCCTTCACCGTACCGGCGAAGTCCGTGACGACCTTCGTCGTCGACGGGGTACGGGGCGTCGCCGACGACGCCGCGCTCGTCCGGGCCGGCCACGTGTACCGGCTGCGGGGCGTACAGAGCGGCAGGTCGTTGACGCCCGCCGGCTCGTCCGTGGTGATCCGCACCAGCGACGCGACCGCCGCCGACCAGCTCTGGCGGATCACCCCGGTCACCACCGCCACCGGGAACCGGTCCCGTTACCTGCTGTCCACCGGTGACCGCAACCTGGTACTGCGGGACGGATCCCTCACGCTGGAACCGTCCTCGGCGGCCATCGCCGCCGACCCGATCGCGCAGTGGATCCTCTCCACCACCGGCGACGGCACGTACACCCTGGTCAACGCGGCCACCGGCCGGCTGGTCGACGTGAGCGGACATGCCACCGCCGACGCCTCACCGGTCGGCACCTGGACGCCGTCCTCGGCGAACAACCAGCGCTGGACGATCATCGACGAGACCGTGCTGTCCACGGTCGACGCACACCTGTTCACCACTCCCGGCGCGCCGCCGGTGCTGCCCACGACCGTCACGCCGGTCTACCGGGACGGCGCACGGGGCTCGCTGCCGGTGGTGTGGCGGACGCTACCGCCCCGCCAGCGGTGGAACGCGCCCGGCACGGTCACCGTCCTGGGCACCGCCACCGACCCACTCGGTCGGAAGGTCAGGGCCCGGGCCGTCATCACCGTCGACACCGTCGTGGCCACCGAACCGGCCCGCGCCAAGGCGTACCCCGGTGGGCGCCCGGATCTGCCCGCGACCGTGACCGGTGTGGGCGCGCACGGCGCCCGGGTCCCACTGCCGGTGACCTGGTCCGCTCCTCCGGCCTACGACCGCACCGGTGTCTTCACGCTGGTGGGGACCGCCGCCCTGCCCGGCGGAAGCACAGTGCCGGCGACCGTCCGGGTGCAGGTCACCACGCCGGTCGTGGTGAACGCCGCGACCGACCCGGGTGTCCGGGCCAGCGCGACCTACACCGAGAGCGGCTACTCGGCCGACCGCCTGCACAACGGCGTCACCACGGAGAAGGCCTGGTCGAACTGGCGCTCCGGCACCAAGAACAGCACCGACACGCTGACCTTCCTGCTGCCGGCCCGCCGTGACGTGGCCAGCGCCACGGTCCACTTCCACCGTGACGGCAACGCCGACACGTACGCCCAGTCGCTGCGCGCCGAGGTCCGCGACGCGACCGGCGCCTGGGTACCCGCCAGCGACGAGATCAGCGTGCCGGGAGGGTCACCGGCACCGGTGGTCGCCGTGCCGCTGTCCGCCGTCACGACGACCGACGGCGTACGGCTGGTCCTCACCGCCCGCCCGGGACTCTGGATCACCGTCGGCGAGGTGCAGCTTCACACCCCGACGCCCGGACAGTCCTCGGACGCGGCCCTGTCGGCGCTCAGCGTCGACGGCGTGGCCGTACCGGGCTTCACCCCGGACGTCCTCGACTACACCGTTTCCGCCCGTACCGGGGAGCTGGCGGCAACCCCGCGTGACCCGTACGCGGGGGTGTCCACCGCCCAGACGCGTGCCGATCGCACCGCCACGGTCACGGTGACCAGCGAGGACCGGAGCCAGACCCGGACCTACAGGGTGCGGTTCCGGCGCTGACGGTCGCCGGGCGGGGCCGACCGGCTCCGCCCGGCGACCGCGTCCCGGGCAGCGGAGATGGGACCGGTCAGCGCTTCTTCACGATGCCGGGCAGCGCCTTCTCGGCCAGCCTGATGTCGGTGAACAGTTGGGTGCACCCGAACTCGTACTGGCCGCCGCCGCTGATGATGCCCTTGGCGACGACCTTGCCGCCGCTGACGCTGTAGACCGGCCCACCGGAGTCCCCGTTCTTGATGCAGACACCGAGCCGCTCACCCAGGGTCGCGTTGCGCAGCATCTCACCGTCGCGGTACCGGATGTTCACCTTCGTGTCGATGACCTTCCAGCCGCACTGCTCGCCGGTGGTGGTGCCGCCGGTGCAGTACTTGTCGCCGTACTTCGGCGACCTGCTGGCGACCCCCTTGACCACCCGCGAGTTGTTGGAGTTCGGCCCGCCGACGTACATCTTGGCGTCGGTCTTCCAGCCGCTGTTCATCTTCACCAGCGCGAGGTCCCCGCTGTAGTAGGACTGGCCGCTGAGTTTCACCGAGCCGGTGCTGTTGTTCCAGTTGTCCCGGACGACCTTGCCGACCTTGCTGCTGCCGTAGCGGGGCATCCGCACGTCGGTGTTGGCGCTCGTGCAGTGCCCGGCGGTGAGGAAGTAGTGCTCGCCCTCGTGCGTCCAGGAGAAGCCGATGGTGCACACGCCCCGGTTGGTGTGGACCGTGGCGCCGCCGAAGAACGGGTTGGCGTCGCTGTCCCGGCTGTACATGGCCTCGACGTCCGCGCCCGGTGTGAGATGAACCGCGACCCGGTCAGCGCCGTACCGGCTGGCCAACGCGGTACGGGTCTCCTCGGTGAGCGCGGAGGCGCGCACCACCACCCGATTACGCTCGGCGTCGACAGACGCCGCGTACAAACCCGACACGCCAGGGATGTCCGACTCCAGCACCTCGTCCTTCACGGCTGTCAGGTCGGCGAGGCTGTACTTCACCTTCGGCGTGCTGGGGTAGAAGATCCTCGGAATGATGATCCGGTCGGGCTCCTGGCCGGTCAGCGTGGCCGGCTCCGCGGGTGGCGGCTCCTCGGTCTTGCCGGACTCGACGCCCTCCTGGGTCGCGTCGTCGTTCCCGTCGTCCACCACGTTGGCCGGATCGACGGCGATACCGGCCGCCGCGTAGGCGACCTTCGTCGAGTCCGCGTTGCCCCGTACCCCCACGACGATCCGCCCCGTGGCCCGATCGACATAGGGAGGGGCGAGATCCGCCGGGTCCGCCTCGGCACGCGCCTCGGCCGCCTCGAGGGCCAACGCCACGTCGTCGGAAAGCTGGTCGGGCACCGCCGGCGGTCCGGTGAACACCTCGACAGCGGAAGCGGTGGCCGGCCGGCCGCCGGTCACGTCGGCGGAAGTCGGCTCGGCACCGGCCGGCTGCCCGGCACCGAGCAGCGCCACCGTGGCAGCCGCGCCCACGGCGACCACGCGGGTCAGAAGTCGACGCTTGTGTCTGGTCAAAGAGAGAACCCCCATGTCGATGACGGCCGTCGTGGACGTCGTCCGTCCGCATGAGACCAGACGCGATCAAGATCGGGACGCGTTGCCACAGCCGCCACCGCGAAGGTATGTCGATGATCATAGGTTGGTCAGGATCGCTGAGCGGTAGCCGACGGCCAGCCCCGCACCGTCCCGTGCACCGTGCTCCGGCGGCGAGACCCGAGCTGACCCGTCGGATGGACGGACGGGTAGGCCGCGCCGTCGGGGACCCGGCTCGCACGCTGTCGGCGCGGACCGCGCAGCGCGCGCCTTCCAGGCCCTCGACGGCGACAACCGATCTTCGGCTGCGGGCCGAACTCGGCTCGGCGACACCGGGGCAGGACCCGGCCGGCCTACTTCGCGGCGCTGCCGAAGGCGCTGGACAGGTACGCCCGGGAGTCGGCGATGGCACCCTCGATGATCCGGGCCGCCTCGCGGGCCTCCTCCGGCCGGTGACCGGCCTGCACCTGTAGCCGGAACCGCGACGAACCGGTCGGCGTCACCGGGAACTCCACCATGAACGCGAGCACCCCCCGGTCGAACAACAACCGGTTCGCGACACGGGCCAGCTTCTCGTTGCCGATCAGCAGCGGCACGATCGGTGACGGCTCGCCCATACAGGTCAGGCCGCGGGTGGTGAGTTCGTCGCGCAGGGCGTCGATGGCGGCGAAGAGCCGGCCGCGCAGTTCGTCGCCCTCCGGCGACCGGATGATCCGGGCCGCCTCCAGCACCACCGCGGTCTGCACGGGGGAGAGCGCGTTGGAGAAGAAGTGCGAGCCGCCGAACATCTTGATGTACTGCTTGAGCGCCGGCGAGTTGGACGCGACGAATCCGCCGTTGGAGCAGAACGTCTTCGAGAAGGCGCCCATCACGATGTCGACGCTGCCGAGCAGGCCCTGTAGCCCCAGTACGCCCGTGCCACCCGGGCCCATCGAGCCCAGGTCGTGCGCGACGTCGACGAGCAGGGTGGCGTCGTACTCCCGGCAGACCTGTTGCAGGGAGACCAGGTCCGGCCAGTCGGCGTCGACCGAGAAGAGGCCGTCGGTGACCACGAGGACGCCGTTGCGGGTGTCCCGGCTACGGATGTCGACCAGGTGCTGCCGTACCGACTCGACGTTGAGGTGTTCGTAGCGGACCACGTTGCGGGTGGCCGCCCGGGCGCCCTGCTGCAGGCAGGAGTGGGCCAGCCGGTCGATGAGAATGTGGTCCTCCTGGCGGACCAGGCCGACCACCACGCCGAATCCGGCGGCCCAACCGGTCGGGAAGAGCGTCACGTGCTCGAGCCCGACCAGGTCGCCGAGGGCCCGCTCCAACTCGTCGGAGATGCGGGTGTTGCCGAGCACCATCGGCGAGCCGGCGCTGTGCGGCCCGTAGTCGCGCATCGCCCGCTCGGCTGCCGCCCGGATCGCCGGATGGGTGTTGAACGACAGGTAGTCCTGCGAGTTAAAGTTGATGCCCCGGGTACGCCGACCGAGGTCGTTGGTGATCTCGGCGATGCTGCCCGGCGCCGCCTCCAGCACCCGGGAGTACTGCCACGTCTCGGTCCGCCGGCGGGCCAGCACCCATCCGTAGTAGTCCTCGGTACGGGTCAGCAGGTTGCGTCCGGCCGGCCGGTAGAAGTCGTACGCGTTCTTGTCCAGCGCGTACTCCTCGTCGGGGTCGACGGGCTTGCGTAGGTACGCCGGCTCCCACATCTCCTCGAGGTCGGCGACCACCTGGGCGAGTTCGTCGTCGGCGCCGTCGAGGGTCGCGAAGTCGTCCCACGGGATGTGGGTGGCCCAGTTGCGGGTCATCTCGGACACCTCGGCCGCGGTACGGGCCATGGTCGTCACGTCGCCGCGTCGGGCCGCATCGAGGATGATCTCGATGAGCTCGCCGTCTTCACGCTGGTCCAGGCCAGTGGTCACGGTGTTGCCTCCCGGGCGAGGTGTCAGGCGAAGGGGTTCTGCTGGTACATGCGGGACGTCGCGGCGAAGTCCTCGAAGATCGGGTAGCCGGCGGATGTTTCCTTCGCCGCGTCGTTGAGCAGGAACAGGTTCGACGCCTGGAAGAACTCCGATACCGGGGCGACGTCGGCGTGGGTGGCGATGAACCGGTCGATCTCCTGCTGGTTGCCGCGCAGCGCGACGAACAGCTGCAGCTCGTCGTGCCGGTACGGACGCATCTCGGCGAGCGTGCAGACGTAGTCGTAGTAGGCCGCGGCGTCCTGGCCCCGGCGCCGGCCCTCGTACCACGCCATCGTCTCGTCGATCGGCGCGCCGCCGGACAGCCAGCGGTCCAGCGCGGCGGAGGCCAGCTCGGCGTCCCGGAAGGCGTGCGTCATCCCGATCGCGGTGCACTGGTCCTTGAACGATTCCGCATCGCCGACGAGCACCCAGCCGGGTCCGTGCAGCGGCCGGAGGAACGCCGCCTGGTCGAGGGTGCCGTAGATGCGCTCCTCCCGGGTCCCCTGGGCGCGCACCAGCTCGCCGAGCTCCGGGCTGACGAAGTCCAGCGCCCGCTGGTAGTTGCCGGGCACGTCGGCGCGGAACTCCCGCGACCACTCGCTCGGCCCCCACACCAGGACCATGTTCTGCTCGAAGTTGGTCGGCACGACGGCGCAGGCCAGCCGCCCGCGCCGATGCAGCTGCGCGGTTTCGAGGCTGAAGCCGGAGTAGTAGCTCCAGTAGGCGAAGGTGCAGCGGGGTCGCTCGTCGAACTTGGGCAGCCCGAGGGTACGGGCCACGAACGAGTTCCGGCCGTCGGCACCCACCACGATCCGGGCCCGCTCCTCGATTAACTGCCCGTCGGAGGTGCGGCCCCGGATACCGACGACATGCCCGTCCTCGACGATCAGGCCACGGACGGTGCAGTTGGTGCGTACCTCGGCGCCGGCCTTGGCCGCCGCCTGGACCAGGATCTGGTCCAGGACGCTACGCCGGATCGAGGCATAGGTGCGCACCACGCCCGAGTCGTCGCCGTGCAGGTCACGGAAGTAGGCCCGGAGCAGCTCGGCCGGGACCGAACCGGTCAGCCGGATGCCCTCGTTGACCACGTCGATCTCGGTCTGCGCCGGGGTGACCGCCAGTACCTGCTCCAGCAGTCCCCACCGGTTCAGGTAGGACATCCCGTGCGGCCACAGGAAGTGCGTCGAGATGACGTCGCTGGGAAACGAGGAGCGGTCGACCACCAGCACGCGGTGCCCGCGTCGGGCGAGCAGCATGGCCGTGGACGCCCCCGAACAGCGGGCCCCGATCACGATCGCGTCGTACATCCCTGTCGATCCTCCGTTGGTCGGGCCCGCCACCGACTGTCCATAGTAGACGTTCTGCGGCGACGAGCCCACCCTCCGTAGAAAGGGCGTCGAGAGAGCAAGTTCTTGTTGCCCCGCGAGGCGTCGAAGCCGGGAGTTCGAACCTAACGGTTCTGTCGCGCGTCGGGTGGTGGGGCAGGGCGCCGGTCAGCCCTCTTTCGGTCGTCGTCCATCCGACCCGGGATCGGCCGAACAGCGAAGATCGGCTATAAGTGGGGGATGGAGTTCCCGCCGTACCTCGCCACCATGCCGATGCACGCGATCACCGAGATCCACGGGGAACGCGGCCTGCTGGAGCGGTTCCGGCTGGAGATCCAGACCTTCGACCCGCCGGCCCGGGAGCGCCTCACCGAGGCCCTCGACCTCGCCGCCGACCTGCACCGCCACGACCGGCGGGTACGGGAGCCGTACCTGAACCACCTGCTGCGGGTGTCGATCCGGATGACGCACCACTACCAGGTACGTGACGTCGACGTGATCGTCGCCGGTCTGCTGCACGACTCGGTGGAGGACCATCCCGGCGAGCTGGCCGGCCCCGGCGACGCCGACCCGACGGCGGCGGCGCTGGCCGCCCTCGCCGCCCGTTTCGGCCCGCGGGTCGCCCGCCTGGTCGGCGCGGTCACCAATCCGGAGTACGACCCCGACCGCGACCGACACGTCCAGTACCGGGAGCACGTGGCGGCCAGCCTGGACCGGGAGCCGTGGGCGCGGGTCATCAAGGTCTCCGACTTCACCGACAACGGGCTGGGCGTGGTCTACACGATCGGCCCGAAGGTGGCCCGGTCGGCGGCGAAGTACCGCCCGCTGGTGCCGGTGTTCCGGGACCTGATCTCCCGGGCCGACACGCCCCTGTCGGCGCCGGTGAAGCGGCACATCTTCGCTCAGCTGGACCTCGCCGAGGAGCGGTTCAGCGCCATCCTGGACCAACCCAACTAGCCGCGCTCCGGACGGGTGACTGGTACGGTCCCGTCCATGTGCCTGCGCGTCGTGTCGCCGCCCGCCGAGTAGCGGGCCGACCCTCTTTCGCACCACCCGCCCGGCGACCACGTCGCCGGGTCGACGGTCGCTGCCCGCCCCGGTTCCCTTCCTCGCGGCACGACCTTCTCGGGAGATCACTCACATGGCACGTCAGACCACCCTGCCCGTCGGGCGGGGTCTATTGTTCATCGCCCTCGCGGCGGTGTCCTGGGGCGTCGGCGGCTTCGTCGCCGCCCTGCTGTACCGGCACAGCGACCTCGGGCCGATTGCCGTCTCCTGCTGGCGGTACGTCGGCGGGCTGCTCCTGCTGCTCGGGCTTCGCCCCGTGGTCAGGCGGGAGCGCGGCGGACGCGTCGGCGTTCGCCGGTTGCTGCTCAACGGCACCGGGATGGCGCTGTACCAGACCGCCTACTACGTCGCCATCGAGCTGTGCGGGGTGGCCGTGGCCACGGTCGTCACCCTCGGCTCCGGGCCCGTCCTCATCGCGCTGGGCGCCCGCTGGCGGTTCGGCGAACGCCTCGGCGCGAGCGGGGTCGCGGTGACCGGCGGCTGCGTCGCCGGGCTCGCGCTGCTGGTTGGTGCGGGTACCGGCGCGGGCAGCCACCCGGTCCTGGGCATCGGCGTGGCGCTGCTCTCCGCGGCCGGGTACGCCGGGGTGACACTGCTCAACCGCGCCTCGGCGGACGACCCGTTCGACGCCGCGCTCGGCGGGTTCGCCGTGGGCCTGCTGCTCCTGCTGCCGCTCGCCCTCGCCGAGGGCCTGCTCCCTCAGCCGGACGGGCTCGCCACCACGGTGGGCATGCTGGCGTTCCTGGGTGCGGTGCCCACCGCGCTGGCGTACGCCATGTTCTTCGCCGGGCTCGCGGTCGTGCGCGCGACGACGGCGTCCGTGGTGGCGCTCGTGGAGCCGCTGACCGCGACCGTGCTGGGGGTGGCGGTGCTGGGTGAGCGGCTCGGCCTGCCGGCCGCCGTCGGGGCGGCCGTGCTGCTGGCCGGCGTCGTGGTGCGCACCGTCCAGGAGCGCGACACACGGTAGCGCGGTCTGTTGCGGCCTGTCGGGGCGAACTGAGGCTCGGCCGGCCCCGCCCGGTGCGGGGCCGGCCCGGGCGGCCGTCAGCGAGCCAGCCCGGGGCGACCGAGGTCCAGGACGCCGACGGTCTGGCCACCGCTGCGCTCGCCGGTCGGCCGGAAGCCGAGCCTCAGGTAGAACGGCTTGGGCCCTCCGGCGCGTGGCGAGCGCCGCCTCGTAGTTCTTCGGGGTGACCTGCTCCAACCGCATGCGGCGGACGATAGCGAACGGGCAAGATCCACGCCGGGATCATTCGCACCCGGGTGGCAGGATGTCCGCTGTGGACTGGATGCCACTGCTGAGCACCGGGGCGGGTGCGCTCATCGCGCTCTCCGGCAGTTTCCTGGTCGACCTGCGCCGGGAACGGGACACCCGGGCGCGGGACCGCGACCTGGACCGCTGGCGCACCTGCGTGGACTTCGCGCTCGCCCTGGACGCGGCGCACACCGCGCTGCGGTCCGTGCCCGCCGGCGACCGGCAGGCGGCCAGCGTGGCGATGACCGAGGCCGGGGCGTACCAGGCGCGCGAGCGGCTGCTGATGTCCGGCACGCCGGACCTGGTGGTGGCCGGAGAGGTGGTCTTCCACCGCCTGGTGGCGATGCGCAAGCTGATCGGCGCGGGCTCTGACGTACGCTCGCCGGCCGGGCACGAGTCGTACCACGAGTTCGCCGAGGCGCTGTGGACGTTCCGGATGGCGGTGCGACAGCGCTTCGGGCACCGGGCGCTCCAGCCCGGAACGCTCAAGCGCAGGGACTGGTCGGAGCGGCACGAGTGCGCGTACTGCGCAACGCCCGGCTGACCACCGGGCCAGCGAGAGGCGAGCTCCATCGCGGGCCGCCAACCGAACATGTCGACATCCGTTCACTGCGAAGCAGGAAGGAACGTTGATGCTGCGGATCATGCTGTGCGGCGCGCACGACACGGAGCGCTTCCGCGAGGATTTCATCGAGGTCGCCACCGGGTTCGACGCCGAGGTGTGGCACTACCTGTCCGGCGACATCCTGCACGTCAACCACGCGCAGGCCAACTGGGTGACCAACTCGCGGGAGACCGTACGCAACGCGCACGTGTGCGTCTTCCTGACCGTCGAGTCGTACGGGGAGATCACCTGGCAGACCGAGCTACGCGAGGCGCTGACCCAGGGCAAGCCCATCCTGGTGTTCTGCCTGGACGACACGTACAGGGCGTACCGGACGCTGACCAGGGACGTCTCGCTGTCCGCCATCACCGATCCGGGCAAGCAGAAACTCGTCGCCATCCTCGGCGAGGTGGAGTCGGAGCGGCAACTGACGGTCATCCCGTTCTCGTACGGGAGGTTCAAGGAGCGGTTCAGGAGCCAACTGTCCCGCCTGGTCGAGCAGGCGCTGCGCCAGATCGAGGAACGCAACAAGCGGATGGCGGTGGCCCGGATCCTCCACGAGCCGTCCCGGCTCACCCGGTCCGAGCTGCTGGTCAGCGCCGACATCGCGACGGACGAGTTCGAGAACAAGAGCTGGCGCAAACAGGCCATCCACGCCCTCGCAGCTCATGGCGCCGACGACGACGAACTCATCCTCGCCCTGATGTCAAGCATGGAGCAGGGCGTGCAGCGGCTCACCATCGAGCTGCTGCCGAAGTTGTACACCGCCCGACCGGCCGACCCGGAGTTCTTCGCCCACTGCATCGCCATGGCCAACCGCTCGTCCGACATCGGGGTGACCCGGCGCCTCATCCCGGCGCTCCTTGAGATCGACCTGCCCGCCGCCGTACGGGCGATGGCCACGCTCGACCTCGTGGAGTCCGGCGCGCGCCGCCGGATGTTCGAGACGCTGGAGACGTTCGCGCAGCACCTGACCGACCCGGAGGTGGTCGAAGGCGTGTGCACGCTGCTCGCCCGCTGCCTGACCGCCGAGTCCGAGGCGGATTGGAAGGCCCGTTGCCGGGCCTGGCACCAGCGGCTCACCTCCGGTCGACCGGGCGACGGCGGCGCTGCCGACGACGAGGAGACTTTCTCTTCATAACCCAGGTGTCGAGCCGAGCAAGCCCGCGGCCAGCCGTCTTCGAGCTTATTGGCCTCGACCGTGGCCAAGCGGTGTCAGGCGGCGGCCAGCGCCGCGTACCGGCCGGCGCGGCGCAGCAGCGTCTCGTGGGTGCCGGACTCGACGATCCGGCCGTGGTCGAGCACCGCGATCTGGTCGGCGTGGCGGACGGTGGAGAGCCGGTGCGCGATGGTGATCACCGTACGGCCCTCGGCGAGGACGTCCAGGGCCTGCTGCACGGCGCGCTCGGTCTCGGTGTCCAGCGCGCTGGTGGCCTCGTCGAGCACCAGGACGCGTGGGTTGCGCAGCAGCGTACGGGCGATGGCCAGGCGTTGCCGCTCGCCGCCGGAGAAGCGGTGGCCGCGCGAGCCGACCGTGGTGTCGTACCCGTCGGGCAGGCCGACGACCAGGTCGTGGATCCGCGCGGCGCGGGCGGCGTCCTCGATCTCGGTGTCGGTGGCGTCGGGGCGGGCGTACCGGAGGTTCTCCCGGACGGTGGTGTGCAGCAGGTAGGTCTCCTGACTGACCACGCCCACGACGGCGGCCAGGTCGACCAGCCGCAGGTCGCGCAGGTCGACGCCGTCGATGGTGACGCGTCCGCTGTCCGGGTCGTGCAGCCGGCTGGTCAGGGCGGCGAGGGTGCTCTTGCCGGAGCCGGTCTCGCCGACCAGGGCGAGGCTGGTGCCGGCGGGGACGTCGAGGGTGACGCCGGCGACGGCGGCGGTGTCGCTGCCCGGGTAGCTGAAGGTGACCTCCTCGACGCGCAGGTCGCCACGGACCAACGCCGGGTCGATCTCGACCGGCTCGACCGGGTCGTCGACCTCCACCGGCAGGTCGAGGTACTCGAAGATGCGGGCGAACAGCGCCAGCGAGGCGGTGAGCTGGACGCCGACGTTGAGCAGCCCCATCAGCGGCCGGAACAGTCCGCCCTGCAGGGCGGTGAAGGCGACCAGGGTGCCGATGCTGAGCGTGCCGGCGGTGCCGGGCAGCCCGGCGCCCAGGTAGATGACGGCGGGGATCGCCGCGAAGACGACGGTCATGGTGGCCATCCGCCAGCGGCCGGCCAGTTCGGAGCGGAGTTCGAGGTCGACGAGGCGGGCGGATGAGGCCGCGAACCGGTCGGCGAGCGCGCCGCCGGCACCGAGGGTCTTGGCCAACTGCACGCCGCTGACGCTCAGCCCCTCCTCGACGGTGACGTTCAGGTCGGCCAGCTCGCGCTGGAGCTGGGCGGTGATCTCCCGACGCATGACGGCCACCCGGCGGGCCAGCCAGATCGCCGGCGGCAGGACGACCAGCGAGACCAGGGTGAGCCGCCAGGACAACGCCACCATCGCGACCACGGTGGCCACCGCGGTGGTCAGGTTGGAGGCGATGGAGGTGGCGGTGGAGGTGACGACGGCCTGCATGCCGCCGATGTCGTTGGTGATGCGCGACTGCACCTCGCCGGTGCGGGTGCGGGTGAAGAAGGCGATCGACTGGCGTTGCAGGTGCGCGAAGACGTCGGTGCGCAGCCGGTGCATCACCTGCTGGCCGACCCGGGTGGCGATCCAGGTCTGCACCACGCCGAGCACGGCGGTCACCGCCGCGACGGCGACCATGCCGACGACCAACTGGACCAGCAGGGTCAGGTCGCGCTCCGGCAGCGCCCGGTCGATCACGGCGCGCAGCAGGAACGGCGAGGCCATGGCGAGCACCGAGGAGACCACGATGATCGCGCTGACGGTGGCGAGTGCGGCGCGGTGGGCGGTGAAGAGCCGGCCGACGCGGCGCAGGGAGACCGCGCGGGCCTGGGTCTTCTCGGCGGCGCTCGCGGTCCGGGCTGCCCCGCCGTGGCCGGGCCGGTGGGTGGGGACGGTGTCCAAGGGGCCTCCTGACGACTTACTGAGGTTACCTCATCATGAGGGAACAACAGCAACCTCTGGTACCGTATTCCGGTGACCGGCGAGGAACCCGACGCGCTTGAGGAGAGCCTTCCGGAGCTGTTCTGGGCGGTGGCCCGACGGCTGCGCCACCACTCCCGGCGCACCCTCGAACCATGGGAGATCAATCCCGGCCACGCCCGCGCCCTCGCGGTGCTCAGCCGACACGGCGCGATCCGGCTCCGCGACCTCGCCGACCACCTGCACATCGCGCCCCGCTCCACCACCGAGGTCGTTGACGGCCTGGAGGACCGCGGGCTCGTCGCGCGCCGCCCCGACCCGGCGGATCGCCGCGCGACCCTGGTCACGCTGACCGACGAGGGCACGCGGGTCGGCCGCGCCATCCGGGCGGCGCGCAACGCCGAGGCGGAACGCTTCTTCGGCCACCTCTCCCCCGCCGACCGCGACGACCTGACCCGCATCCTGCGTACGCTGCGCGACTGAACCGCCGCCACCGGCGCCCGTACCGGCACCATCCGACCGACCGCCGCCACCGGCGCCCGTCGGCCCGGCCAGGCGGCCCCGAGGCCGGCCCCGTTCCCGGTCGTCATCCGGCACGGCGACGGCGGGCCAGGATCGCGGCACCTCCCGGCGGGCCGCCTCCGTCGCGCCGGGCGAACTCGAAGGCGACCCGCTCGGCGGGGTGCGGTCGCCTCGGTCCGCATGATCGGGTGACCCTCAGGGACATCCCGGTCCGTGTCGTCATCCGCACCCCCGCCCGATCACCAGACAGTTCAGGCTTTGCTTATATAAGTGCAGGGTGATAGAAATGGCCGGTGCACGCCTTTGACGTCCTCGGTGATCCGGTGCGCCGCCGCATCCTGGAGCTGCTCGCCGAGGGTGAGCGGACCGCCGGCGGGATCGGCGCGGTGATCCAGGAGGAGTTCGGCATCTCCCAACCGGCCGTCTCCCAGCACCTGAGGGTGCTGCGGGACACCGGCTTCACCACGGTCCGTCCCGACGGCGCCCGCCGGCTGTACGCGGTGGACCCGCGACCGCTGCGGGAGGTCGACGAGTGGCTCGCCGGCTTCCGCCGGTTCTGGGCGCCGAAGCTGGACGCCCTCGCCACCGAACTGGCCCGGGGTCGACGCGCACGGCGTGCACACCCACCGACCGAGGAGAGGAGCACCCGATGACGGACGTCACCCACCAGATCAGCGCCGTACGGCGCACCGTCGGCACCCGCACGCTGGAAGCCGGCGAGGCGCGCGTGCTGACCATCAGCCAGACGTACGACGCGCCCCTGGAGGACGTCTGGGACGCCTGCACCAACGCCGAACGCATCCCCCGCTGGTTCCTGCCGATCTCCGGGGAGCTGCGGGTGGGTGGGCAGTACCAACTCGAGGGCAACGCGGGCGGCACCGTCCAACGGTGCGACCCGCCGACCGGGTTCGCCGCCACCTGGGAGTACGGCGGCGAGGTCAGCTGGATCGAGGTGCGGCTCACCCGGGAGGGCGGGCGGCGTACCCGGTTCGAGCTGGAGCACGTCGCGCACGTCGACGACGAGCGCTGGCTCGAGTTCGGCCCCGGCGCCGTCGGCGTCGGCTGGGACCTGGGCCTGCTCGGCCTCGCCTCTCACCTGCGCGCCGACGGCACCGGCGTCAAGCCGGAACAGGCCGCCGCGTGGCTGGCCTCCGAGGAGGCTCGCCGGTTCATGACGGCGGTCAGCGAGAGCTGGGGCGAGGCCAGCGTCGCCGGTGGCGCCGACCCCGACGCCGCGCGGGCCGCCGCCGCGCGCACCACGGCCGCGTACACGGGCGTGCCGGCCTGATCCGTCGACACGGGTCACCGGACCGGGGGCCGTCGCCGCGATCCTCCGGTGCGGCGTGCGACCGAGGACGGCGGTCGCCGGGCGGGCGCGGTAACGTGCGGCGACATGACCGCCGCACCCTTCTCGCACTGCTCGTACTGCGGCGCCGCCTACCCGGCGGACGCCGACTGGCCGCGGGTCTGTGCGGTCTGCGGCGAGACGGTCTGGCGCAATCCGCTGCCCGTGGCGGTGGCCCTGCTACCGGTGCGCACCGACGCCGGGCTGGGCCTGGTGGTGGTCCGCCGGGACATCGCGCCGGCGCGCGGGCTGCTCGCGCTGCCCGGCGGCTTCATCGAGTACGGCGAGGAGTGGGCCGACGCGCTGGTACGGGAGCTGCGCGAGGAGACCGGCCTGATCGGTGATCCGGCGCAGGCACGGCTGTTCGCGGTACAGGGCGCCCCGGCCGGCGGCACCATCATGATCTTCGGTGAGCTGCCCGAGCGCCCGGCGCGGGCCCTGCCGCCGTCGGCCCCGACCGAGGAGGCCACCGAGTGGCTGGTCCTCACCGAGCCGGTCGAGTTGGCCTTCTCCACCCACACCCAGGCCATGGCCGACTTCTTCGCCCGCCATGCCTGACCCCCACGC